>CALHDP010000024.1 GCA_938023085.1 uncultured Collinsella sp. | reverse complement strand
TATGGTGCCGCGCACCACGGTGACGGAGAGCGGCTACATCAAGAGTCGCTTCCTTGACGACAAGCTGTCCGCGTCGATTCTGCTGGGTTTGGCCCGCGCCGTCGCCGAAGGCGAGGTGACGCTTTCGCGCAAGGTTTCGCTGCTCTTTACGGCGTACGAGGAGGTCGGCCACGGCGGTGCCTTTGTGCCGGCCGACACGCGCGAGATGATCAGCGTGGACATGGGCTGCGTGGGCGACGACCTGGGCTGCACCGAGCGCATGGTTTCGATTTGCGCCAAGGATTCGGGCGGTCCGTACAACTACGACCTGGTAACCACGCTGTCCAACATCGCGCGCGAGCTGGAGCTCGATTACGCCATCGATGTGTACCCGCATTACGGTTCGGACGTCGAGGCCACGCTCTCGGCCGGCTACGATATTCGCCATGGTCTGATCGGCCCCGGCGTGTACGCGAGCCACAACTACGAGCGCAGCCACATCGACGGCGTGCGCAATACCTACGAGCTGGTTCGCGCCTACGTTCAGCGCTAGGGGAGCAGCGGCCTCGGCTGACACAGCAGTACCGACCGAGGCCGTCCTCTCTAAGTTGCGGTGAAATAGGGACTGTTTGGCGGTTTTAAACGCTTGAGCAGCCCCTATTTCACCGCAACTTATGAAGGAGATGGGACTACTTGATAGCTGCCGTAACGGTGCCGCCGCCCAGGACGATGTCGCCGCGATAGACGACGACGGCCTGTCCGGGGGCGATGGCTCGTTGCGGCTCGTCAAAAGTTAGCAGCATTTGCCCGCCTTCGTCACGCGTAAGGGTCGCTGCCTGGTCTTTCTGACGGTAGCGGTACTTGGCACCTACGCGAATGCCGCCGGCGTCGAGTTCCGCCTCCATGCGCTCTGCCGGAGCGCTCCAGATCCAGTCGTTTGCCGTGAGCGCTGTGGCCGCCAGGTCCTCGGCCTCGCCCAAATGCACGGTGTTGTTGGCGGCGTCGACGCCCGTCACATACACGGGATGCGCCATCGCGACGCCCAGGCCCTTGCGCTGGCCGATGGTGTAGCGCAGCGCGCCGTTGTGGCGCCCGACCACGCTGCCGTCGCGCCACACAATGTCGCCCGGTGCAGCGGGATGTCCGCAGCGGCGCTCGATATAGCCCGCGTAGTCACCGTCTGGAATAAAGCAGATGTCCTCGCTTTCGGCCTTCTGAGCGTTGGTAAAGCCCTGCTCGGCGGCAATGCGGCGCACATCGCGCTCTTTGTCTAGGCCTGCCAGCGGAAAGATCGTGTGCGCCAGGCGCTCCTGCGTAAGCGAATACAAAAAGTAGCTTTGGTCCTTTTTGGGATCTTCGCCGCGATGTAGCTGCCAGGTGCCATCTGCCGCCTGGCTTGTTTTGGCGTAATGTCCCGTTGCAATGTAGTCGCAGCCCATGTCCAGCGCCGCATCGAGCAGCGCGCCAAACTTAATGTGGCGGTTGCAGATAATGCACGGATTGGGCGTCAGCCCCTCCCGGTAGGCGCTCACAAAGCGCTCGATAACGTTGCGGTCGAAGGTCTGCTGCAGGTCGAGCACATGGTGGGGTATCCCCAGGCGCTCGGCGACCGCTTTCGCGTCGGCGATGTCGCGGTCGACCTTACTCATGCCCGTTGCGGGGTCGGGCGCGGGGCAGGTGAGGCGCATGGTGGCGCCGACGCATTCGTATCCCTGGCTTTTGAGCAGGTACGCGGTCACGCTGGAATCGACGCCGCCGCTCATGGCGACGAGCACGCGCTTGTTGTGCATGGGGAGGTTCTCCTTGGTGGCATGTGGCCAAAAAAGAAAAGCGGCGCGGGAGGCTGGTTCCGCGCCGCAGACATTGTAGCAAGTTCGGGCGTCATGTGGGACACCCTGTTGGGATGAGCCCAGGCTGCCAGAAGAGAGGGGAGACCGGCGTGCCTTGGACTCGTTCTAAGAACGAGAAGCTCTAGTCCTGGAACAGTGCCGTGGACAGGTAGCGCTCACCGGTGTCGGCAAGCAGGGCCACGATGGTCTTGCCCTCGTTCTCGGGGCGCTTGGCCAGCTGCAGTGCGGCCCACACGGCGGCACCGGACGAAATACCCACGAGCACGCCCTCCTTGTGGCCCACGGCGCGGCCGGTGGCAAAGGCGTCGTCGTTCTCGACGGGGATGATCTCGTCGTAGACCTGGGTGTCGAGGACGTCGGGCACAAAGCCGGCGCCGATGCCCTGGATCTTGTGTGGGCCGGCCTGGCCCTTGGAGAGCACCGGGGAGGTGGCGGGCTCGACGGCGACGACCTTAATCTCGGGGTTCTGCTCCTTGAGGAACTCGCCCACGCCGGTCACGGAACCACCGGTGCCAACGCCGGCGACGAAGATGTCGACCTGGCCGTCGGTGTCATCCCAGATCTCGGGGCCGGTCGTGGCCTTGTGAATGGCGGGGTTGGCGGGGTTCACAAACTGGCCGGCGATGATGCTGTTGGGAGTCTCCTTCTGCAGCTCCTCGGCCTTGGCGATAGCGCCCTTCATACCCTTGGAGCCGTCGGTGAGCACAAGCTGCGCACCGTATGCCTGCATCAGCTTGCGGCGCTCGACGGACATGGTCTCGGGCATGGTGATGATCACCTTGTAGCCGCGGGCGGCCGCTACCGAGGCGATGCCGACGCCGGTGTTGCCGCTCGTGGGCTCGATGATGGTGTAGTCGCCACCGCGCACGAGCTTGCCGGCTTTTTCGGCCTCGTCGATCATGTTCTTGGCGACGCGGTCTTTGACGGATCCGGCGGGGTTGAAGTATTCCAGCTTGACGAGCACACGGGCCTTGAGGTCCTCGTCGGCCTCAAAGTGGGTGAGCTCCAGAAGCGGGGTGTGGCCGATAAGCTGATCGATGGACGTGTAAACCTTGCTCATGGTGAACCTCCAAAGTGTTCAAGTTGCTGGTTGCCGTGTGGTTTTACGGCGTGTCTAGCAGCTAAACCCATAAACCTTATAGGTTGTTCGTTTAGCTGTTGGCAAGCATAGTAGACACTAAAGCCTAGTAATGCAATAGGAAATAGAAGATTATTACAAGCTGATTAACCATCTTGACCGGAACGGGTATTTTCAAACCCAATTTTTCGGCTAGAATTTCAACGGACTAAAAGACCGAAAGGCAGCACTATATATGTTGGTTTCCACTAAGGGCAGGTACGCCCTGCGCGTTATGGTTGACCTGGCCGAGCACCAGGCGGCCGGTCGCATCCCACTCAAAGAGATCGCGGCGCGACAGGGGATTTCCGAGAAATATCTCGAGAACATCTTGGCGACGCTCGTGCGCGCCAACATGCTTTCTGGCATGCGTGGCAAGGGCGGCGGCTACGTGCTCACGCGCCCGCCCGAACAGTACACGGTGGGCGAGATCTTGCGTCTGACCGAGGGCAGCTTGGCCCCGGTCGCCTGCCTGGATGGCGACTGCAAGGGCTGTTCGCGCTCGGATGAGTGTCCCACGCTCGACGTGTGGAAGAACCTGGACAAGCTCATCAACGACTACCTCGACGGCGTGACGCTCGACCAACTTGTCGCTCACAACGAGGGCTACGACTACGTGATCTAGCCCCACCTGCCGCGTGGGGACAGGGTGGAAATGGAAGAATTTCTGACCCTCTGAGACTGGACAAAGAAGGCCGTCCATTTTTGCGATGGGCGGCCTTTGCTTTGTGTTTCTGTGACTCCTGACGACGGATTGTTTTAATCGTTGGCGACGCCGTCGAGGATGCTGCGCATGATGGACACCAGGATGCTGCCCATAAAGGCCGAGCCAAAGCTGGCGATAGAAATGCCGGCGCCTAGGAGATTAACCGACAGGTAGCTGGCAAGCTCGAGCATAAAGCTGTTGACCACGAGCTGGAAAATGCCCAGCGTAATAATGGTGAGCGGCAGCGAAATGACCGTGAGGAACGGCTTTACGAGCGAGTCGACGATGTTGAGGAACAGCCCCACAAAGGCAAAGCAGACCCAGGCTTCGGCAAAACCGAAGGGTTGGATGCCGGGGACGAGGAACGTGGCGATTGCGATGGCGATCGAGGTGAAGAGCCAGTTAAGCATAAAGCGCATGGTGTGATCCCTTTCTGCGCAGACAGTGTGTCGCTTTGTTTGGACGCCCATTGTCTCAAATATTCGTGGAGCTTACGTGCGCATTCGGTTTCTAAACGGCGTTCGTCCTGAAAAACGTGCCGCTGACAGAGAGTCTTGTCACTTTAGTTTGGTGGTGTGCTACACTGCTACGGGCAAATGGCCCATGCATAGTTTTATTGCATATTTACGGGCGAACGATGCCCGATGTCAGTATCAACTTCGATGCCTTTTGGCGGGTTTGGCGGTGATCGATGAATATCGAGAACATGTTTGACAAGCCTGATGTCAAGCAGCTGGTCCACGCATTTAGTCTTTTGGACGACGAGAACGATATCCAGGCGTTTTTAACCGATATCTGCACACCGCGCGAGATCTGCGATCTTTCTCAGCGTCTGCAGGTCGCGCGCTATCTGGATGAGGGCGAGCCCTATGTTGAGGTCCAGGCCCGCACGGGTGCCTCGTCCACCACGGTGAGCCGCGTGTCCAAGGCGCTTAATGGCGAGTACGGTGGCTATCGCAAGATCCTCATCAAACTGGAGGATGGCGAGTAGGCCAGCGGCAAAAACGAATTGCGCAGAACCGTCCCTTCGGGGGCGGTTTTTTGATCCCTTGGGGACGGGGGAAATCTGTTGGCGTGGGGCAAATCTGTCCGCGTGGGCGGGTAGGATGGATGCATTGATTATTGCGAACGGTTTGAGTGGAGGACCATGCCTGTTCGAATCTATACCACCAATACCGGTACGGACTTGAGCGACGCCGAGGCGGCGTTGCTCGCCGACCTGGTCGCCCGCCACGGGCGTGCCGTTTTGCTGGCGCCCTCGTTTGCTGAGCTCGACCTGTGCCGTCACGATGCTGCGGTTGCTGGCGCCTCGCTGGGCGTTGACTACAAAACCCCCGCATCGTGGCTTCGTTCGCTGTGGGAGCTTATGGGCGATGGCCGCAGCTTCGTCGACAACATGCAGCGCCAGATGCTGTTCTCGGACATGATCGCCCGTCGCGACGATGCCGGCCTGCAGCCGCTTTCGCGCAGTCAGGGCACGGTGCGCATGCTCGCGCGCATGGCCCGCGATGTGCTGCCGGGCGTAGCGGGAACGGGCACCGAACGCTGCTGCGGCGACGTTTGCCGGTGCGATCCCAAGAGCGACGCCGAGGCTCGCGTGTTCGAGTTGTTGAGTGCCTATGCGAGCGGCTTGGACCGTCGAGACATGGTCGAGCCCTGCGAGGCGGCTGACCTTATGGCCGAGGTGCTGGCCGACGGCCTTCCGGCGTGCGCCCGCGCGGTATGTGTGCGCGGCATCACAACGTTTACGCACGGCCTGCTCGAGCTGCTGTCGGCCGTGGCGAACAATGGGGGAGAGGTCGTTGTGCTGCTTGCCCGCGAGCAGGCGGCAATGCGCGAGGAGCTTGCTGCCGCCTTTGATGCCCGCGGTGTGCTGTTTGAGGTCGCGCCGCTGGGGGAGGGTGCCGCCGCGCCCCAGACTGCCTTCAAGTCCGCCGCTCAGCCTACCTTTGTAGAGGTTGCCGGCCCTCACGCCCGCGCCCACGCCTATGTGGATGCAATCGATGAGCTGGTAAAAACGTGTGAGGACGCCGCAGTCGACGGCGGTGTCGCGACGTCCGCGGACCCCGTGCGTGTGCTCGTGGTGTCTGCCCGGGCGCCCCAGCTGTTTGGTGAACTCGCTGCCCGTTTGGCGGCACGTCATATTGCGGCCGAGACAACCGAGTTCACGGCGTTTTCCCAATCCATTGCGGGCAGACAGTTCACGGCGCTCGCCAAACTGATCGAGCGCATGAAAGCCGCCGACGAGGGCACCGCCTCCAAGACCGAGTGGTGGCCCGCGCCGGAGCTTACCGACTGGATTTACAGTCCGCTTTCGGGTGCCGATGCCGCCAGCGCGCGCACCTTCGACAAGAACATACGCCTGTCGCGCGGCAAGACCACCACGGCCGTCAAGAGCCTGCTGCAGAGCGTGCAGGGCCAGGTCAGGGGCACACGCAAGGCTGCCAGCGATGACAACTGGTTTAAGAACGTGCCGTGCGTGGTCTCGGACGTGTTCCAAGCGCTGTGGCGCGACAAACCCGTGACGGCGCTCAAGGCAATGCTCGCCGTCGCCGAGGCGTTGCCCGATCGCGTCCTTGGAGGGCTTGACGGTCAGGCTCGTCGCCAGGCGGAGACCGCCCTGCTGCGACATGCCATCGACATCCTTATGAACGACGCCCGCGCGCTCGACGTGTCGCAGGCCGCGACTGTGCCCGTGCTCGACGACGTTCGTACCAAGGTAGACAAGCGCAGTACCGCATACGATTACGAGACCTACGAGGTCGACCGCGCGCCGCGCGCCCAGGTGCGCTTTGCGTCGCTTGCCGATGCGGCGGCGCTGCGTCCCAACAGCTACGATGCGGTGCTGTTTGCCGATGTCGACCTGGACAGCTATCCGCTCTCGCATGAGGAGGGCCCGTTGGCCACGTTGACGGAAGAGCTGGATCGCGGCGGCGTGACGCTTGAGCCCGCCGCCCTGCTGCGCGTGCGCTTTGGGCGTGCGATGCAGGCTGCGCGCGGCTCCGTTGTGCTTGCCCGCGTGACGCACGACCGTCAGGCGCGCGAGTGCTATCCGGCTGCCGTGTGGACCGAGTTGCGCGCGCACGCCAAGGCCGCTGACGACGCCAAGGCCGCTGACGACGCCAAGACCGCTGACGACGCCAAGACCGCTGACGCCGACAAGGCCGCTGACGCCGCCAAGGCGACGTGCGTGGGCGAGGGCGATATCGTAAGGGACTTCGACCCCGCCGCCGGCGAAGGGCTCGAGCGCAAGCGGGTCGCATGCGAAGCCCCTCAGCATCTGAGCGCCGAGGCCGTGCCGTATCTGGTTTTGCGCCGCCGCGATGGTGAGGGCGAGGACGCGCCGCTTGTGCCACGCTTGACGTCCGCCTCGCAGATCGAGGCCTATTCCACCTGTCCGCTGTGCTGGTTTGTGTCCTATCGCGTAAAACCCCAGTCTATCGATGCGGGCTTTGGCAACATGGAGAAGGGCAACTTTGTACACGACGTGTTGGAGCACCTGCATGCTCGCCTGCCGCAGGAAGGTATGGAGCGCGTGACGCCCATGAACCTGCCGCGCGCACAGGAGCTGCTGCGCGAGGTCTTCGACGAGACCCTGGCCGAGCACGCCGGCAAGCGCGGTACCGAGGGCCCGCTCGTGCCACTCTCTCCGGTGGAGGAGCGCCAGGTGGCCGAGATCTTGCCGCAGCTGGAGGGCGTGCTCGCCTATGAGTCCGAGGCGCTTGCGCCCTTTGTCCCGCGCTATCTGGAGTTTGCGTTTAACGAGCTTAAGGTCGAGTATGCAGGTTGGCCGCTCGGCGGGCGCATCGACCGCGTGGACGTGGATGCCGAGAACCGTGCCGTGGTGATCGACTACAAGCACCGTTCGGGCGTCGAGGAGTATAAGCTCGCCGACCCCACGGTGTTCGACGAGAAGACGGGCGCGGTGCCCGCCGACGACCCGCGTTGGTTGCCGCCGCATACCCAGACGCTCATCTACGCGCAGGCCATGCGGCGGGCGCTGGATCTGAACACGCGCGCGGCGCTCTACTTTTCGACCAAGGGCGGCAAGCCGGCGCTGCGCGGCGCCGCGAGTGACGAGCTGCTCGAGGAGGAACGCGGCGACGGTCGTATTCCAGGCCTTAAGAAGGGCTTTCCGGGCGAGGGCGGCAATATGGACTTCGACACCCTGCTCGACCGCGTGGAGGCCGGAATTGCCGAGCGCCTGCGCGAGCTCGAGGCAGGCAACGTTGCTGCCGTCGATCCGACGTCGGCTCACGCCGCGCATGCGCGCTGCTCGTATAACCACGAAGGAACGTTTGTAAGGAGGGACGTGTAGACCATGGATCTTTCGACTTTGATGCCGCAACAGCTGCAAGTCGTCAAAACGCTCGACCGTCCGCTGTTTGTCTCGGCGGGCGCCGGTTCGGGCAAGACCTTCACCCTTACGCGCCGTATCGTCTACGCGCTCTCGCCCGAATCCGGTCCGTTCGTTGAGCATCTGGACCAGGTGCTCGCCATTACCTTTACCAAGGACGCCGCGGCCGAGATCCGCGACCGCGTGCGTCGTGCGCTTATCGAAGAGGGCATGGACGAGGAAGCCCTGACGGTTGACGACGCCTGGATTTCGACCATCCACGGCATGTGCTCGCGTATTCTGCGTGCGCATGCGCTGGAGCTGGGCATCGACCCCGAATTCACGGTGCTCACCGATACCGATGAGCTCATGGACCAGGCTGTCGAGCATGTGCTGGCCCGCGCGACGGCACCCGATGCCGCTCCCGAGCTTGCCGCTTCGCTCAAAGCCCTCTACGCCTGGTATCCCATGGCGGGAGAGGGCGGTCCCTTTGGCGGCGGCACCACCATCAAGGGCTTGGTGCGCGACCTGCTGGAGCTGTCCAGCCAGCTGCCGGGTGGCATGGACGACGTGTGCGTGCTTCGCGGCTGCTCTGATACCTCGGCACTTGCCGATGCCTATCGTGCGGCGCTCGGCGCGAGCAAGGCCGCGACCGAGAAGGCACAGGTGGCGCTTGAGGCCATCGACGTGTTCGAGGCGAGCGACAAGACCATGGCGGATGTGGCGCGGCTCATGATGTCGTGCGGCATGCCGCGCGCGAGCAAGATGTTCCCTAAGGAGAACGTCGAGCTGCTCAAGGCAGAGGCTGCCGACACGTTTGTCAACATTGTGCTGGCTTGCGGCGACCCGGCGCTCGATGCGCTGACGGGGCTCGCCCGTGCCGTGGAGGCGGAGTACCGCGCGCTCAAGGCCGACCAGTCCGCGCTCGATAACAACGATCTGCTGCGCATGGCATACGAGGCGCTGCGCGACTATCCTACTATCCGAGCCGCCTACGAGGGCCGCTTTAAGATGGTCATGATCGATGAGTTTCAGGATACCGACCAGATGCAGGTCGATCTGATACGCTACCTGACGGGTGCGGGGGAGCGCGCGCTGTGCACCGTGGGCGATGCGCAGCAGTCCATCTATCGCTTCCGTGGCGCCGAGGTCGAGGTGTTCCGTCGTCAGGAGCGCAAGGTGGGCTCGTCTGCCGCGCCCGAGGCGACTGCCGTGGCCGACGCCCCTGCCGGCGAACTCGTCAAGCTCGTGCGCAACTTCCGCAGCCATGACGAGGTGCTGCGTTACGTGGCACGCGTCTTCGACGGCGATGACGGCGGCCTGATGCAGGGCTTTTTGGATCTTGAAGCGAGCGACGGCCGCAAGGACACGCTGGTGGCAGACGCCTCGCGTCGCCAGGCCCTCTTTGTTGCCGGCGGCAGTACGCAGGAGCGCACGCAGGCCAAGGCCCGTGCGATCGCCGAGCGCTTCCGCGCGCTTGCCGATGCCGGCCAGCCCCAGGGCGGCATGGTGCTGCTGCTGGGCCGCATGACCAACGCCGACGTCTACGCCCAGGCCTTCCGCGACCAGGGGCTCGACTGCGTCATCGCGGGTGGTTCGGTCTTTGCCCAGGCAGCCGAGGTGCAGACGGTGCGCGCCCTGGTATGTGCGCTCGCCAATCCGGCCGATACGGCGCAGGGCCTTATGCCGCTGCTCGCCTCGCCGATGTTTGCGCTCGGCGCTCAGGAGTTCCTGGCGCTGGCGACCAAGCTCGATAGCGAGACGGGGGAGACCTCGCGCCGGAATATCGACGCGGGCATCATGAGTGATTTCGACGTGCCGGGTCTGCAAGATCTGCCGCTCGTGACGCGCGCCCGCGAGGTGCTGCGGTATGCGCTTCGTCGCGTGGGCCGCGATTCGTTCGCCGCCATCGCGCGCGACGTGGTCAACGCCTCCGGCTGGTTTGTGCGTCTGGCACAGCGCGGTCCCGAGGGCAAGGCCATTGCCGCCAACGTGCTCAAGGCGCTCGACGCCGTGGCCGAGGCGGAGGCCGAGTTCGGTAACTCGCCGCGTTCCATCGCGCTGGCCTTCGACCGCTTCTTGGCGGGCAAGGAAGCCCCGGGTGCCCTCAACGAGGAGGGCGACGGCGCGGTGCGCATCATGACCGTGCATGCGTCCAAGGGTCTGGAGTATCCGGTCGTAGCGGTTGCCGAGTGTTTTGGCGTGCGCAAGCTGTCCGGTGCGGCTCATATGGGGCGTGTCGAGGGCGGAGCGCAGGTCGTGGCACTGCCAGCTCGTTTTGATGGCGTTAAGCTCGCCGATGGGACCTTTGTGAAGGGCGATGACGTCAAAAAGCAGTTTGAGCATGCGTTTAAGGGCAAGGGCACGTCGCTGTGGTTGCCGCCGGAGCTCATGGAGGATGTCTGCGCGACGGGTTCTCCTGCCGAGGCATTTGCTCGCCTGCGCAACGATGATCTGCAGCTTTCGCTCGAGGAGCGGGCCCGCTTGCTCTACGTTGCCATGACGCGTGCGCGCGAGCTGGTGATCTTGGCGATGGATGCCGGCGTGAGCCGTGGCAAGGTGACGACGCCGACCTTCGACGTCGAGACCGATCTGACCTACGATGTGCTGCGCCGTATTTTGCCGACCGACGCTCTGGACATGCCGCAGCTCGATGCCGACCGCCTGGTGCTCGACAACTCCCAGCCGGGCGACTACGAGCTCATATCGCTAGCAGACTTTACGTTTGGCGAGCAGGCGTTTGATGCCAACGCTTCGCTAGACGCCGAGGGCAGGCTCGTTCGTGGCGATGCCCATGTCGCCGATAATGCTGCGCACTCAACGGTGCCCGGTCCTGCTGACCCCAAGCCCGATTCGTTTGAGCTTGTGTATCCCCAGGCAGTGGGCGTGCGCATGGGCATCTGTCCGTATCTGATGCGTGACTCGTATAGCTACTCGTCAATTGCCGCGGCGCTGCATGCCGAGTCCGAGGACCGTGCCGCCGAGGCACACGTGCCCATGGACGAGGCCGGCGATGATGCGGAGTCGGACGGTTCCGAGATGATGGATGCAGACGTGGCCGCCGTTGAGCCCGCCGGCAACCTCATGGCGCTGGGCTCGGCGTTCCATGCCGCCTGCCAGTGGCTGATCGAGATGGGTGCCGATGCGCTGCCCGCTGAGCGTGCCGATGCGCTGGCGCGCCTGTGGTGCCTGACGCTGGAGCAGCGCGAACGCTTTGACGTTGCCCTGGACCGCTGGCTCAAGTCGGCGGTTCGTGCCGACCTGCTCGCGTGGCCGTGCGTTCGCGCCGAGGTGCCGTTCTTTTCGCTGGGCTGCGAGGACGAGGACATCGCTCGCTACGGTGCATATGCCGAGGGCGCCATCGACGCTTTGGCGACGAACCCGGCGGATTCGTCACGCGCGCTGGTCATCGACTACAAGACGGGCGGCATGCCGGACGAGACGCCGGAACAGCTGCAGGAGAAGCACGCCCTGCAGGCGCGCGTCTACGCCGATGTGTTGCACAAGGCGGGCTTTGAGGCCGTGACGGTCAAGTTCGTCCGCGTGGAGCAGGCGAATCCAGCCATCTTCGTCGAACCCGCCGAACCTCAAGTAGTCACCTACAACCTTTAGCCCTCAGATAACTTGCGGTGGAATAAGGACTGTTTTGGCCAAAAAAGCCGCCAAACAGTCCGCATTTCACCGCAACTGCGTGAGTAGCCGTGTTGGTTTGGCTAGGTTCGGGTGCCGTCCGCGCCGTGCGGTAAAATCGTTCAGTCAGAACACGAACCCGCATCGGAGCTCATCACATGGCATTCGTCCATCTGCACAATCACACTGTTTTCTCCATGCTCGACGGCGCAACCCGTATCCAGGATATGGTCAATCGCGCTGTTGAACTGGGCATGCCCGCCGTGGCCATTACCGACCACGGTTACATGTACGGCGTGCCCGACCTGGCGTTAGCCTGCGACGCCGTCAACCACAACACGCCCGAGTACAAGACGTGGAGCCACGACAAGGCCTTCTTGGAAAAGGATCGCCGCGACGAGCTGGTGGAGCCCGACCCCGAGGCAAACCCGCGCGAGCATGCCCAGTACGTCAAAGACATGGCCATGTGGGACGAGAAGGGCAACATCGACGGGCTCAAGCCGCCCCTGGTCATCAAGCCCATCTTTGGCTGCGAGGTCTACTTTACGCCGGACGAGACCCTTGCCCGCGACCACAAGCCCGAGCTCTACCACATGATCCTTCTGGCCAAGGACCAGGAGGGCTACGTCAACCTGATGCAGACGGTCTCCGAGGCCGCCGTGCAGGGCTTTTATTACAAGCCGCGCGTGACGCTCGACAACCTGCGCCGCCACGCCAAGGGCATGATCTGCACCAGCGCCTGCATCGCGGGCATCATTCCCAAGTACATCGACCGCGGTGACATGGAGGGCGCCATCAAGTGGGCCGAGACCTTCCGCGACACCTTCGAGCCCGGCGACTTCTACATCGAGATCCAGGAACACGGCATCACCACCGACAACGGCCTGACCGACGAGCAGATGGACCGCACGCTCATCGATATCGCCAAGCAGGTGGGGGTCAAGGTCATCGCCACAAACGACTTCCACTACCTGCGCCGCGAGGACGCGCCCGTGCAGGACGTCATCATGTGTATCGGCATGAACGCCAAGGTCGACGACCCCAACCGCATGCGCATGACCGGCTCGGAGTTTTACATGAAGACCGAGGAGGAGATGCGGGCGATGTTCCCGTATTGCCCCGAGGCCTGCGACAACACGCTCGAGATCGCCGACAAGTGCTACGTGGAGCTGGACTGGGACTCCATCATCCTGCCGCGCTTCCCGTTGCTCGATCCGGGCGAGACGCACGAGAGCCAGTTCCGCCGCGAGTGCGAGAAGGGCCTGCGCCAGCACTACGGTGACGACTGGGCCACGCGCGAGATCGGCGGCGTCAACATCAAAGAGCGCTTTGAGTACGAATACAAGGTCATCTGCGACAAAGGCTTTGCCGCCTACTTTTTGATCGTCGCCGAGTACGTGCAATGGGCCAAGGACAACGGCATCGGCGTCGGCCCCGGCCGTGGCTCGGCCGCCGGCGCTATCGTCGCCTACGCCATGAACATCACCGCGTTCGACCCGCTCGAGAACGGCCTGATGTTCGAGAGGTTCCTGTCCCCGCAGCGTACCGAGATGCCCGATATCGATATGGACTTCGACGATGAGCGGCGCCTCGAGGTCGTGGAGCACGTTCGCCAGCTCTACGGTCCCGAGAAGGTCACCCACGTCATCACCTACTCGACCATTAAGGCCAAGCAGGCCATTAACGACGCCGCGCGCGTCCTGGACTACCCGGTCTACATGGGCCAGCGCCTGTCCAAGATGGTCTCGAGCGACCCCAAGGTCAAGCTCAAGCAGGTGCTCGACAAACAACCCGGCAAAGAGGATCTGTTTAACCCCGATTTTGCCGAGGCCTATAAAAAGGACGACGACGCCCGCCGCATCATCGACACGGCGCTCTCGATCGAGGGCCTCACCCGCGGCGAGGGCGTGCACGCGTGCGCCGTTCTGATCTGCCGTGACCCCGTCAACGAGCACGTGCCCACCAAGCTCGACACCAAGGGCGGCGTCGAGATTACCCAGTACGAGGGCCATACCGTTGCCGACATGGGCCTGCTCAAGATGGACTTTTTGGGCCTGCGCACGCTGACGGTTATCTCCAAGGCCAAGGCAAACATCAAAAAGAACTTCGGCATCGACATCAAAGAGGAAGAGATTCCCTTTGACGACCCCGAGATCTTTAAGCTCATGGGCTCCGGTCACACCGCCGGCGTCTTCCAGGTCGAGTCCGCCGGCATGACGGCCACGATCAAGAACATGAAGCCCACCGAGTACAAGCACGTCGTAGCATTGATCGCTCTGTACCGCCCGGGCCCGCTGGGCGCCGGCATGGTCTCGTCCTACATCAACCGTATGAACGGCAAGGAGCCGGCCGTCTCCTACGACGACCGTCTGGACGACATCCTGGGCGAAACCTACGGCACCATGGTCTACCAGGAGCAGGTTATGCTCATCTCCGTCGAGATGTGCGGCTTCTCCAAGGGCGAATCGGACTCGCGTATCCGTAAGCCCGTGGCTAAGAAAAAGATCAAGCTGCTCACGTCGACGGTGCTCCACTGGGAGGATGGCTCAGACGAGACCACTTACGACCACTGGATGAATGGCGCTATCAAGAACAACTACACGCGCGAGGTCGCCCAGAAGATTTGGGATGATGTTCTCGAGTTTGCATCTTACGCCTTTAACAAGTCGCACTCCGCCGGTTACGCCATCCTGGTTATGCAGACGGCATGGCTTAAGGCGCACTATCCGCACGAGTACATGGCGGCCGTCCTGACGTCCTATACGGGCAAAACCGACAAGATCGTGCACTACGTCTCGGCGTGCCGTCACGACGGTATCCCCGTGCTGTCGCCAGATGTCAACGAGTCCGGCACCGAGTTCACGGCTACCAAGGAAGGCGTGCGCTTTGGTCTGGCTGGCATCCGCGGCGTGGGTACCGGCGTGGCGCAGGCGATTATCGCCGAGCGCGAGGCGGGCGGCCCGTTTAAGACGCTGCACGACTTTGTCGAGCGTGTGGACTCGAGCCAGGCCAACCGTCGCGTGATTGAATCGCTGATCAAGGCAGGCGCCTTCGACTCCACGGGGTATCCGCGTCGCCAGATGATGCACTTTGTGGATAAGAACAACCCCGAGAACATCATCGACGCCGCGGTGAAGCGCCAGAAGGACCGTGCGAGCGGCCAGACCTCGTTCTTCGACATGTTTGGTGACGTTGAGGGCTCGGGCTTCGAGGTCAGCGTGCCCGATCCGGACGGTCAGGAGTGGGACCGCCACCTCAAACTGAGCCAGGAGAAGGAGGTTCTGGGCATCTATGTCTCGGACCACCCGCTGCGCCCGTTTGAGTATGCGCTCAGCAAAGCGCGCGATTTCTCGTTCTCGCAGATCGACACCGGCTACGAAGTGCAAAACCCCACGGGCGGCACTATCAACCAGGAGATCCCCGAGGGCAAGGCGCTGTGGTGGGCCGGCATGGTCTCGAGCGTGTCCAAGCGCGTGACCAAAAACGGCGACCCCATGGGCATCGTGCAGCTTGAGGACATGGAAGGCGAGGCCACGGTCGTGGTGTTCCCCAAGACCTACAAGGAGGCCGAGGGGTATCTGTACGGCGAGGTCGATCCCGAGACCGGCGCGCAGCTGTCCGACGCCTTTGTGCGCATTAAGGGCAAGCTTGAGCGCTCGGACCGCGGCGACCAGATCATCGCGCAGGAGATCGTGCCGTTGGAGCTCAACGAGGAGAACAACAAGCCCAAGGTGTTTGAGGTCATGGTGCCCAATAGCCGCTTTAGCCAGGGTAACATGGCGCGCCTGGCCACGGTGCTTACCACCAATCCGGGTGGCGACCGCGTGGAGATCTTTATCGAGCAGGTAGACGGGCGCGTGCTGCGCGCCGAGGTACCGGCCAAGGTCAACGCACGCTCGATCCCGCTGCTGGCCGAGGCCAAGGCCATTGTGGGTAACCAGGGCAGAGTAACGGTGATCTAGGGACGGCGTTGCTGAGGGGCAGCTAATTTGGGACGGGGCTTTTTTAGCTACCCTTTGGCTGACGGCGAATTGGCTGGGATTTGAATAACTCTCAACCAACATGTGGGGGTAGCTAAAATAACCCCGTCCCAAATTAGCTACCCTGGGTGCGATTGGAGGAAGTGATGGCGCAGGGGACGTTTGTGCAGGCGCTTCGCAAAGAGGCGGCGTTGAGCGGCACCTTTATGAAGGGGCGTTCGCTCATGCTCAACGGCGCCGTGCTGTCGATCGAGGACAGCGGCTCGCGCTTCTCCAAAAACGTGACGGTTGAGGGCTCGGTGCGCGGTTCGCGCGGCGACCTGTACAAGACGCACGTGGCGCTCGATATGGACGAGCACGAGGTGATCGACTACGACTGCGATTGCCCCGCCGCCTATCGTTACCCCGGTATGTGCAAGCACGCTATTGCCACGGCTCTGGCATACCTGGACGCCAGCGGCATTGAGCCTGTTGAGGGGCTGCGCACACCGGTTCGCACGTTTACGGCGCAGCCGAAACAGCCCGTTCGCACCGCGCCCAAAGCGCCGGCCGTCAACCCCAACTTTCCCTTTCCGGCGCCCGTCCCCACGAGCCCGAGCCTTGTGGCAGCGCTTTCCGATCTTTCGGACGCGCGCATGGACGAGCTCGTGGCTATGCGTCGCAAGCTCGCCGGCACCATCGACCCCGATGTGCCCAAAGCGGTGCTGGAGCCCTCGCTGGTGCCGTACTACAATCCGCTGTTTGCCGATCGCTTTAACTGGGCGCTCGAATTTCGCATTCGTAGCGGTTCGGTGTCCTACGTGGTTAAGGATATCGACGGCATGGCCGATGCCTATGTGCGCGGCGGTACGTTCTCCTATGGCAAGAAGCTTACGTTTGTCCATGTGCCCGAGGCTTTCGATGACGTGTCGACAAAGCTGCTTGACTTTGTCGCAATGACGGTCGCCTACCTAGGCGATATTACGAGCTCGCGCTCGGCATCGTACGACTTTGCCCGCAGTGGTTTTGTCGCCGAGCGTCAGTTGCCGGTATCCGAGTATTCCGTCGTGTCCGTGCTGGACCTGCTGCGTGGCAAGACCCTGTCCTTTGAGCCTGCTTGGTCGCGGGGGACGACGACGCATCGCGCCTACGAGGTGGCAGTCGAGCCGTCGCCGCAGGGGGAGGGCGAAGTCCCGGCTAAGCGCCCGCCGCTCCTTGCCGCCAAGATTGCACCGGCGGCGGGAGGCAGCTACGACTTGCGCCTGCCGGCCGATACGTACTGCTTTGTCGCTGGTGACGCAGCCTATCTGGTCGATACGCGCCGCGCACGCCGTACCGACACGGCGTTTGCCCAACATGCGGCGCCGTTCCTGTCGCACTTGTTGCCCTGCCGCACGCCGGTCCATATCGCCGCCGACCGGGTGGGCGAGTTCTGCCGCATGGCGCTGCCTATCTTGCGCGACTACACCGATCTGATCGCCCCCGCCGCGCTCGACGCCGTGGCGCCCGAGCCGAGTTTTGCCATGGCGATTGGCGTCGACGATGGTCTTGTGACCTGCAAAGTTACGGTTACCTACGGCGATTGGTCGGCAGATCTCTTTGGCCTGGGCGCTCCGGGCAGTCCTTTCGAAGAGCAACGCCCCGGCGTTCCGCCCCGCGATACGGTGGCGGAGTTTCGCGTTATGGACACGGCGGCCCTGTATTTCGACTTTTACGAGGGCGGCCTGGCGTTTGAGGAACGCGATGACGAGAGCCTGTTCCACTTGCTGACCGAGGGCCTGTCTGCCCTGTCCGAGCTGGGCGAGGTCATGCTCAGCGATCGCCTGCGCCAGATCTCGGTACGCCCTGCGCCTAAGCTTTCGGTGCGCGCCACCGTCAAGAGCAACTTGCTCGACGTCGAGTTGGGTGCGAGTGGGCTTTCGGCGGCAGACCTTGCCATCTACCTCGACTCCTACAAGCGTCACCAGACGTTTGCGCGCCTTACGTCCGGCGACATCATTCGCCTGGACGAGGGCGCCCGAGCCGCGTTTGGCCTCGCCGAGGACCTGGGTGTCGATGCCGTCGACCTGCTCGACGGCGTGTCGCTTCCCGCGTCGAGCACCCTGTTCGTCGACAGCATGCTCGCGCGCACGCCCGCGCTCGAGGCCGATCGTGACGCTGCGTTCCGCCGTACCGTCGAGCGCCTGGACACGCTCGGCAAGATGGATTTTACGGTGCCGGCATCGCTCAAGGCAACGATGCGCGGCTACCAGGTCGACGGATACCAGTGGCTCGGCTCGCTCGAACACCTGGGCCTTGGCGGCATCTTGGCCGACGACATGGGCTTGGGCAAAACGCTCCAGATGATTGCGCATATCCTGGCGCGCGTAGAGGCGGGGGACATTAAGCCCACGCTTGTGGTATGCCCTGCGTCGCTTGTGTACAACTGGACCGCCGAGCTGGAGCGCTTTGCCCCGTCGCTCGATGTGTGCGCCATTGTGGGCGCCAAGGCTCAACGCCGCGTGCAGATCGCCGGCGTGGCCGAGCATAACGTGGTCGTGACGTCGTATGACCTTATGCGGCGCGATATCGACGAGTACGTCGAGCAGGACTTTGCCCGTGTGGTGCTCGATGAGGCCCAGTACATTAAAAACCCGCTCACCCAGGTGGCGCGCGCCGCAAAGCGCCTGCCTGCCGGCGTGCGCTTTGCCCTGACGGGCACGCCCATCGAAAACCGCCTATCCGAGCTCTGGAGCATCTTCGACTTTTTAATGCCGGGCCTGCTCGGCACGCGTGAGTCGTTTGCAAAGCGCTTCGAAAGCCCGGTCGAGCATGCCGAGGGCGACAGTGCCGCTCGCCTGCAAGCGCTCGTGTCGCCGTTTGTGCTGCGCCGTGTCAAGGAAGACGTGGTGGCCGATCTGCCCGAAAAGATCGAGGACACAGTCGTGGCTCAGCTCACCGGTGAGCAGCGCAAGCTCTACCTGGCAAATCAAGACCGCATCGCCCAGCAGGTGCAGCACCGCGAGGCCGGGGAGTTTAAGAAGGATAAGCTCAAGGTGCTCGCCGAGCTCACCAAGCTGCGCCAGATCTGCTGCGACCCGCGTCTGCACTACGAGGATTACAAGGCGGGAAGTGCCAAACTCGATACGTGCATGGAGCTCGTGCACGGCGCACTCGACGGCGGACATCGCATCCTGTTGTTCAGCCAGTTTACGGGTATGCTCGATATTATCGGTAAGCGCCTGGCCAAGGAGGACATCGCCTTTCTTAAGCTCACGGGCGCTTCGTCTAAGGAGAGCCGCGCCAAGATGGTCGCGCAGTTCCAAGCGGGCGAGGTTCCGGTCTTTTTGATTTCGCTCAAGGCGGGCGGCGTGGGCCTTAACCTGACGGCGGCCGACGTGGTCATTCACTACGACCCGTGGTGGAACGTGGCGGCGCAGGACCAAGCGACTGACCGCGCGCATCGTATTGGCCAGCAACATACCGTGACCGTGTACAAGCTCATTGCCAAGGACACGATTGAGGAACGCATTATGCAGATGCAGGAGTCCAAGCGCGATCTGGTCAACAGCGTGCTCGGCGGCGACGGCATCTCGTCGGCACTGTTCACGCGCGAGGATGTTCTGGCGCTGCTCGGCGGTGACGGTCGCTAGCCGCGCGCGGGGTGGGACTGCTAGGGCGGATAGCTCGCGCTGCCCCATCGTCCCTGCCCGTTATGTGTTCATTTGCCATGCCGTGGATGGTTCGCCTGCCTTTGGGCATAAGAACCATCAAGAACATTGGCACATCAGCAAAGGAGAACATCATGGCGAAATTCTTTAAGGACCCTGACGGCAAGCTCATCGCCGCCCTTGGCGACGACGTTGCGACCCCTGCCGGCTGCACGGAACTGACTGCAAACACTGAGGACGCGGCGCACGAGAAGCACGTGCCTGTTGTCGAGACCGAGCGCGACGGTCACGTGATCCGCGCACGCGTGGGCTCGGTTGAGCATCCCAGCCTGCCCGAGCACTATATTGAGTGGATTGCCCTTGAGGCCGAGGGCCGTCTGGAGGTCCATTACCTTGAGCCCGGCATGAAGCCCGCGACGTTTTTCGCGGGCGGCTCCAAGACCGGTACCGTCTATGCCTATTGCAATCTGCATGGGCTGTGGTCCGCTACATTCTAGGAGCGCGCCCCCGCTCGGGGTATCATAGCTAGCATATGCACATGCGAGCGCCGACTGCATTATGCGGCCGGCGCTTTTACTACGATTTCGATGGTTTACGACGGAAAGGGCTGGGCCATGAAGCTCGCGCTTGCACAGATCGATATGCGCCTGGGTGATATTGAGGGCATTTGCGGCCGCATCGAGGACCAGGCTCGTCTGGCCCGCGAGCGCGGGGCGCGCGTGCTGTGCGTTCCGGCTCCGCTCTTTATGGGCGCCATGCCCGGTGGCCTGGTGGGCGCTGCCGACTTTGAGCACGACATGCTTGCCGGCTTGACTGGTGTCGCCGAGCGTATCCAGGAGCTTGACATGATCTGCATCGTGCCCGCGGCGGTTTCGTTTGAGGGCCAGCCGCTGCTCGACTACATGATGCTCAAGGACGGTCATGTGGTGCCGGCGCGTTCGAGCATTGCCCTGCAGCGTGGCGAGAACAGCGACACGCGTTGGGCGCCGCCGGTGTTCGACGTGGACGGCGTGCGCATCGCCGTGATTTTTGACTTGGACCGCGAACTCGAGATGTTGCCGACCGGTGTTGACCTCATTTCGTATTTCCAATTCAACGCGTTTGACATGACCGACCGCGAGACTGCCGCCATTGCCGCCGTTCGCAGCGGCGCCTACCGCAAGATCGCATCCAAGCGCAGCGTGTGGTTTGCCTGCATGGCGCCGGTCGGTGCCTATGACGAGTCGGTGTATACCGGCGGTTCGTTTGTGCTCGACGACTGCGGTCGCGTGGTGGCCCAGGCTCCGTGTTTTGAGGAGAGCCTGCTGGTTCAGGAGATTCAGCGCGGCATGATGCTCGATGCCCTGGAGGATCACGAACTGCCCGAGTTCCGTTCCGAGGAGTGGCTGTGGCAGGCGCTGGTTCTCGCCGTGCGCGACAACGCCCGAGCCCACGGTGCGTCGCGTGCTGTGGTGGCACTCGAGGGCGACTTGCCGTCGTCCCTGCTGGCGGCGCTGGCCGTCGACGCTCTGGGCCCGCGCAATGTGATTGGCCTGGTGCTGGGGCGCAACCGTATCTTTACGCCGGCGCAGGAAGAGGCCGAGGCTGCCCGCTGTGCCGCCGTCCGCGCCATCGCCGAGCGTTTACACATTCGCACCGTCGAGCGCGATGCACCGGATGCGGCGCGTGTGCTCGATCGCGACGTGTCGGCGGGCGATGCCGAGCGTCTGCGCTCGCGCACGCTGGGCCTCATGCTGGAGGACACGGCGCTCGAGCTGGGTGCGATGGCGCTGAGCCCGCTGTCCAAAACCGAGTACGCGCTGGCGGCGCCGGCGCTTTGCGGCGGCTACCAGGGCGATTACGCGCCCTTTGGCGATGTGTACCTGTCGACGCTTGAGTTTGTGGCGCGTGTGCGCAACCGCACGTCTGCCGTGGTGCCCCAAGAGCTCGTGACGCTCAACGCGGTGGAAGACTGCATGGAGCGCGTGCTGGCGCAAGCGCTTTCGACGCTCGATGGTCCGGTCGATATGCTCGACCGCGCGGCACAGCTGCTCGGCGGGCTTGAGCCGGGTGAGGTCGATGGCGCGCTCGAGGCGCACGTGGACCGCAGCCGACCTTTCGACGACATCCCGATGGCCGCTGGCAAGCCTGAGGCCTGCTCGCTGCTGCTGATGCTCGTTCGACAGGGTGAGGCTGCCCGCCGCATGTTGCCGACGGCGCCGATCGTCTCGGCCCGTTCGTTTGCCGAGCGCTCTTGGCCGTACATGCTCGCGTGGTCCGACCTGGGGCTTAACGGCAAGGAGCGTATGACGGTCGATTCGCTGGCGCGCGCCGAGGTGCGCCGTTTTGCTGACGAGGATACGAGCGAGCGCGTGCGAAACGAGATGATGGGCGTGCTGGGCGAGCTACTGGGTATTTCGCCCGAGCAAATGGAGGAGCTGCGCTCCGAGGACGGTCAGCGTCGTTTGCACGAGGGAATGAAAAAGTTCGAGGGCGAAGTTCAGGACGCCATCGATGAGATGATGGGCGGTCAGGGCGGCTCGCAAGGTAGTCCCCAGGGTGGTGGCCCGATGCCGCACCCGCCGGTGGATCCCCGTCAATTCCCGTTCTTTTCTCAAAATTAACTATGGGATAGGATTCGCTTCCAACCCCGACACTTCAACTAAGCATCTTGGCCCCGTTGTGTTATTCTAGAACAGACGTTCGTGAATGATGCGCGGGGCCTTGTCTTGCGCTGTGCTTGTGGCGAGGGGAGGTCGGCTTGGTAATCTTGGGCATTGACCCCGGTTTGGCTCATACGGGTTGGGGGATTATCGAGGAGCGGCGTGGCGAGGTTCGCTGCCGTGCCTACGGCTGCATCGAGACCAGTGCCAGAAGTCCGCTCGCGGTGCGCCTGTCGCATATCGCCCGTGACCTTAAGGATGTCGTCGAGCGTTATCGACCCGACACGGCTGCTGTCGAGAGCATCTACTTTGGCGCCAACGTTCGTTCGGCCATCCCCACGGCGCATGCCCGCGGTGCCGCGCTCGTGGCGCTTTCGGAGTGCGCGCTCGAGATTGGCGAGTACACGCCCATGCAGATCAAACAGGCTGTGGTGGGCACCGGCGCCGCGGACAAGCGGCAGGTCGCCTACATGGTACGCACGCTAACACAGCTCGACCACGACCCGCATCCCGACCATGCCGCCGATGCCCTGGCCTGCGCCATCTGCCACGTAAACCTCAGCCGCACCCGCGCACTCACCGGTGGCGAGTTCTATCAACAGAGAGGAACCGGATACTGATGATTTCCCAGCTCCACGGAACGCTTGTCGAGGCCACGATGAGCTCGGCCGTCGTCGATGTGTCGGGCGTTGGCTTTGAGCTCGGCATCTCGGGCAGCACTGCGGCCACGTTGCCGACGCCCGGCGGCGAGGTCCGCCTCTACACGCGTATGCAGGTGCGCGAGGACGCCATGACACTTTTCGGTTTTTCCTCAAAGGATGAGCGCACGATGTTCGACCGGCTCGTGTCCGTCTCGGGCGTTGGCCCGCGCTTGGCGCTCGCCGTGCTTTCCACCTATACCGTGGGGCAGCTGTATTCGCTGGTGATGGCCGAGGACGACAAGGGCATGGCCAAGGTACCCGGTGTGGGCAAAAAGACAGCTCAGCGCCTGATCCTGGAACTCAAGAGCACCTTTGCCAAGGATAAGGGCTTTGTGCCGGTCGACGTGATTCCCGGCCAGGTTGCGATGCCGGTTCCTGCCGCCGCTCCTTCGGCGATCGATGATGCCCGTGCGGCACTCCTTTCCATGGGTTTTAGTCCGCAGGAGACCGATGTTGCCCTGAGCGGGTATGATGGGCAGGATATGCGTGTCGAGGACTTGCTCGGCGCGGCGCTTAAGCGACTCGGAATGGATGCGTGATGTGGGAAGCCGATGACTCTCAGGACCTGTGGGCGACGCCCGGCAACTCGCCGGCGGCATCCATGGCGCACGGCGAGCGCATGGTGGGCTCGGAGCTAACGCCCGAGGACCTCGATGTCGACCGCACTTTGCGCCCCCAGCGCCTGGACGACTACTGTGGCCAGGAGCACATCAAGCAGAGTCTGCGCGTGTTGATCGAAGCGGCGCAGAGCCGTGGCGAGACGCTCGACCACGTGATTTTCTCGGGTCCTCCGGGCCTGGGCAAGACCACGCTGGCCACCGTTATCGCCAACGAGCTGGGCGCTCAGATCAAGACCACGAGTGGCCCTGCCATCGCGCGCACGGGTGACCTGGCGGCCATCCTTACTAACTTGCAGCCGGGTGATGTGCTGTTTATCGACGAGATCCACCGCCTCAACCGTTCGGTCGAGGAGGTCCTGTACCCCGCGATGGAGGACTTTGCCCTCGATATCGTGATTGGCAAGGGTCCGGCGGCTCGCTCGATTCGCCTGGATATTCCCAAGTTTACGCTGGTAGCGGCAACGACCCGCTCAGGCATGTTGACCGGCCCGTTGCGCGACCGCTTTGGCATTTCATATCGCCTGGATTACTACACGGTCGAGGAGCTCGCGCAGATTGTGACGCGCTCGGCGACTATCCTGGGCGTGACGATCGACCATCCCAGTGCACTCGAGATCGGCTCGCGTTCGCGCGGCACGCCACGTCTTGCCAACCGCCTGCTCAAGCGCGTGCGCGATTACGCACAGGTGCGCGGCAACGGCCCCATCGAGCTCGATATCTGTCGCCAGGCGCTTGAGTTCTTCGAGATCGATGAGCTCGGTCTGGACTGGATGGATATTCGCATTTTGGAGACGCTCGCTAAGACGTTCTCCGGTCGTGCCGTGGGACTTACGACCCTTGCCAGCGCGGTGGGCGAGGACCCGGGCACGCTCGAGGATGTCTATGAGCCCTATCTGCTGCAGTGCGGCTTGATGATTCGCACGCCTCAGGGTCGTCAGGCAACGCTTCGCACCTTTGAGCACCTGGGGATTGAACCTACCGTTTAGGGCGCTTTGTTTTGGCTAGTCTGTAGGCTATCGCTGAGCATTGGATAAACATATCGCCATTCATCGGTTACGGGTGTTTTACTATTGCGCGCCCGTGCTATGCTGAATTGGTCTTTTTCTCATTCGGTAACGAAAGGACCGCCCATGCCTACTGACATCGAAATCGCACGTTCCGTCACGCCGCTGCCCATTACCGAGGTGGCTAAGAACGCCGGCGTCGACGTAAAGCACCTGATTCCGTACGGCTTCGACAAGGCTAAGGTTGACTATTCACTGCTCAACGAGCCGACCGATCACCAGGCCAAGCTCGTCCTCGTGACCGCTATCAACCCAACGCCTGCGGGCGAGGGCAAGACCACCACGACCATCGGTCTGGCCGATGGCCTGCGTCGTCGCGGCGTCAAGAGTGCCGTGGCCCTGCGCGAGCCTTCGCTCGGCCCCGTCTTTGGCGTTAAGGGCGGTGCTGCCGGTGGCGGCTGGGCTCAGGTGATCCCCATGGAGGATATCAACTTGCACTTTACCGGCGACTTTCACGCTATCGGTGCCGCCAATAACCTGCTGGCCGCCATGCTCGACAACCATATTCAGCAGGGCAACAAGCTCGGTATCGATGTTAAGCGCATCACTTGGAAGCGCGTCGTCGATATGAACGACCGTCAGCTGCGCCACGTCATCGACGGCATTGGCGGTAAGGCTCAGGGCGTGCCGCGCGAGGACGGCTTCGATATCACCGTCGCCTCCGAGGTCATGGCAATCCTGTGCCTGTCTACGAGCATCAGCGACCTCAAGGAACGCTTGGGTGAGATTGTCGTCGGCTATAGCTTTGCCGGCGAGCCCGTCCGTGCCCGCGACCTTAAGGCCCAGGGTGCCATGGCCGCGTTGCTTAAGGACGCGCTCAAGCCCAACCTGGTGCAGACGCTCGAGGGCACGCCCGCGTTTGTCCACGGCGGTCCCTTCGCCAACATTGCCCACGGCTGCAACTCTATCATGGCCACGCGTATGGCGATGCGCTTTGGCGATGTCGCCATTACCGAGGCCGGCTTCGGTGCCGATCTGGGTGCCGAGAAGTTCCTCGACATTAAGTGCCGCATGACGGGCGTTCGCCCCAGCGCTGTCGTGATCGTCGCGACCGCTCGTGCGCTGAAGTACAACGGTGGCGTCGCCAAGGCCGACCTCAACGAGGAGAACCTCGAGGCGCTCAAGGCTGGCATGCCCAACCTGCTACGTCACGTCGACAACATCCAGAACGTATATGGTCTGCCCTGCGTGGTCGCCATCAACCGCTTCCCGACGGACACCGAGGCCGAGCTTGCGCTCATCGAGTCCGAGTGCCAGAAGCTCGGCGTCAACGTTAAGCTTTCCGAGGTCTGGGCCAAGGGCGGCGAGGGCGCGCTCGAGCTTGCCGATGAGGTCATGCGTCTGATCGAGCGGCCGAGTGAGCTCAAGTTTGCCTATGAGGACGGCGCTGATGTCGCTGATGCCCTCGAGGCCGTTGCCACCAAGGTCTACCGCGCCGATGGTGTCGACTTTACGCCGGCTGCCAAGCGCCAGCTCGCCGAGCTGCGCGAGAACGGCTTTGGCAACCTGCCGGTGTGCGTCGCCAAGACGCAGTACAGCTTTAGCGACAACGCCAAGGCCCTGGGCGCTCCCGAGGGCTTCCGCATCACCGTGCGCGAGCTCAAGGTTTCCGCCGGCGCCCACTTTGTGGTCGCGCTGACTGGCAGCGTTCTGACCATGCCGGGCCTGCCCAAGGTCCCCGCGGCCGAGAACATCGACGTCGATAACGACGGCAACATCACCGGCTTGTTCTAAGACTGCTGCTCATAGCCGCTTGCCCGCCCCGCCGCGCCCCCATGGCCTGGCGGGGCTTTTTGATCCTTAGGCCCGCGCATGTCTTGTAGATACCGACGGCCTTTGCCCATCATAGGCTTTTGCGCGGGTAGAATGCATGGATAACTTGATGCTTGCAGGCGACGGAAAGGACACGTTGCATGGACCAGGACAAGACGACCGTGATGGGCGGCTACGGTTTCGCGCAGGCTGGCGATAGCGCCGATGCGACCCGCGTTGTTCCCAACCCCGGTTATGTCGACCCCGCGGCGACGCAGCCTTCTGCCGAGCCCACACGAGTTATGGGCTATGGCGACGCGGCGCAGGACCCTTACGCTGCATCTTCGCAAAGCCCCTATGGCAACGCGGCGGCAGACCCGTTTGATTACGCGCCGCAGGATTCTTATGCCGCCTCGACGCCGAATCCCTATGATGACCTGCCGCAAACTCCCATTCCGCAGCCTCAGCAGACGACGTATATGCCTCGCACGGCGCAGCCTCGCTACGAGTCGCGCGAGCCGTATCGCGAGTACCCCAAGTCGATTCCGCAATATGGCGAGGACGAGGAGAAGAAGCCGTCGCGTTCGTCGAGCGTGATCAAGAAGATCCTCATCGTACTGGCGATCTTCTTTGCGCTGTCGGTTGTGTTTGCCATCGTGTCGGGCATGCTCAACAAGAGGGGGAGTTCAACGGCCGATACCACTGCCGAGCAAACCGAGTCCGCCTCCTCTGGCACCGTCGATCTGAGCGATATCCCAGGGCAGTACTGGTCCAACGCCAAGAAGATCCTCAAGTCGCGCGGCGCCGATCTTTCGAATGCCGTGGTCCTGACTGATGATGGCTCAACGCCCGTCGTCGATGCCAACTGGGTCGTTACTTCTGCCTACTATAACGACAGCGGCAACCTCGAAATTCAGCTCACGCACAAGAACAGTTCGGGCAACTCGTCCGACGGCCAAAGCGGTACCGACAGCTCGAGCTCCAATGCGCTGGAGGACTTGAGCAACAAGGCGCAGGAGTTGGGAGACAAGGCGCAAGAGCTGGGCGACACGGCACAGAATCTCGGTGATACCGCACAGAACCTGGGCGATATGGCAACGAACGCTTGGGATGCCCTACAAAACGGTATTTCGGGCGCGCAGGGAAACTAGCTGTTAAGCAGGCTACAACTGCTCGGCCGGACGGTCGGGCGAGCTAAAGCCCGAGTCAAACGTAACGACGCATGAGACGTCGGGCCGGCGCTCGTGCACGATGCGCGTGACGAGTTCCAGTAGCTCCTCGTCGGATATGTCAAAGCCGTCGGGACGCACCAGGTCAAACGAAACGAACCCGTCGTGTTCGTGCAGGTCGTGGATGGAGAGCGCGGGATCAATCTGCATGACGCCGCGCTTGACCCAGCCGCGCAGATCGTCGCCGGTGGTGGCGATGGGGTCGCAGTGCAGCGTGATATCGATGCCCATCTGGCGCTTGATGTCGTGCTCGATGGTGTCCAGGATCTCGTGGTGCTCAAACGCGTCGCCCTCGCCGGGCATCTCCACGTGGGCGCTTGCAAACTGACGACCGGGGCCGTAGTCGTGCACCATCAGGTCGTGTGTGCCCAAGACCTGTGGATAGGACATGATCTTGTCGCGGATTGCCTGGACGAGCTTGGGGTCGGGCGCTTGCCCCAGCAACGGGCTGATGGCGTCGCGCACTAGGCCCATGCCGCTGATGCAGATGAAGATGCCCACACCCAGGCCTGCCCAGCCGTCGAGGTCAAAGCCTGTCGTCTGCGAAATAAGCGCCGCCACCAAGACCGAGCCCGAGGTGATGACGTCGTTTTTGGAGTCCTGTGCCGTGGCGATGAGCGTCTCCGAGTCGATGCGATCGCCCAGCGTGCGGTTGAACGCTGCCATCCAGAGCTTAACGAGCATGGACAAGACGAGGGCGGCTAAGGAGAGCACCGAATATGCAGTGGGGGAAGGCTTGATGATCTTAGTGACCGACTCGAGGATCAGATTGATGCCGACGGCGCAAACCAGGACGGCGACGAACAGGCCGGCTAGGTACTCATAGCGACCGTGGCCATAGGGGTGGCCTTCGTCTGCCGGGCGGCTGGCAAGGCGGAACCCGAGCAGACTCACGATGTTGCTCGAGGCATCGGAGAGGTTGTTGAAAGCGTCGGCGATGAGGGAGACGGAGCCGGCGAGCAGGCCCGCGATGCCCTTGGCCAAGCACAGGGTGATGTTGAGGCCAATGCAGACGAGGCTTGCGGAAAAGCCCGCGTTGGTGCGGCAAGATGCATCGACCGGCTCGCTCTCGCTGCCGGGAACAAGCGTATGTACCAGCCGATTTACAAATAGCATAGCGGTCGTCCTCACAATCATGTTTAAGGGGATAGTGTAGCTCGCGCGGGGGCGCCGTGCACCGATGCTCAGAAAATGCAGCAATAGTCTGCCGGTGCTAACGAGCGAGCCTTCTCGTCTGCCTGGGTGGTCCATTTTGGGCCACATGGGTATGGGCATGTGCCTGCTTGCTCGACATACTTAATGTCGACAGCCCCTGTGCAAAGGAGGACGTTTCCATGGACGAGATGTTTGCCATTAAATGTCAAAACTGCGGCGGCCCTATGTACTCGCACCAGGCTAAGCGCAGCTTTGAGTGCGCCTATTGCGGCACGGTCGTTCCGTGGCAGGCTGATGCGGGGGAGCCCAAGAGCGCCTTGGGCATTCGCCATACGCCGTTGACGGTGGTGGATGGACTGCTCAAGCTCACGCATGTGTCGCAACTCGAGCGCCCGGAGGACCCGGACTGGTATTTCTTCAATGCGCACTGGCGCAATCAGTCGGTTCTGGAACATCTGCTGTGGGAGGATCGCGGCACGGCGCAGGAGTTCCAAGAGGCCACGCATGTGAGCATTCCTTGCCCCTTCTGCGGAGCGTCCTTTGAGGGCGAGTCGACCCAGCGTGTGTTCGAGTGCCCGTCCTGCGGCAACAAGATCGGCATTGCCGACCTGCTCAAGCCCGGTACGTTTAGCAAGCGTCTGACCATGGGCGTGGGTGCGGAATATGTGCCGGAGCAGGGCATTCCCTGCGAGATTTCGCCGCAGCAGGCACGTGCCAACGCGCTGCAGCTGGTGCGCCAGTATGCGGAAGCCTTTGCCGGGCACGACGTGGAAGACGCAATCCAAAACGACATGATGCTCTTCTACTTCCCCATGGCGCTCGCGGACCTGCGCATGATGGCGTCCTTCCCGGGCAAGGGCCTGAGCAAGGAAACCCTGGTGTACTACGAGGTGCTCGACTGGGCATACCCCAGGGCAAACTACCTGGATGTTCGCCTCATGGGCATTTTGGAGCCGTGGGACTTTGCCAAGGTCGGTCCGTTCGATCCCGCCATGCAGGAAGGCGATTTCCGTGTCGTCTCGGTCGATGCGTCTACCAAGGACCAGGTGGTCATTGATAAGCTGGCGCTCGACATTGCCGGCAACGATGCCGAGGCGGTACTGGGGCTCAATAAAAAGAGCATTCGCATGTGGGCGCGCAAGGCCCGCAAGCACAAGGACGGCCTAGTTATGGTGCCGGTGTACTTTGTCGACCGTCCGGCAACGGATAGCCGCGACGGCGAGCAGGTGCGCATCGCCGTAAACGGCCAGACGGGCCGCGCGGCCGCGGTGGTGTTTAGCGACAAGCGCGAAACGCACATTGTGGCGCCGCTCAATCCGAGCCTGCATCTGTCCGGTGAAAGCACCGTGCACGCCACGCCCATCGAGGTCAAATACGTTAAATCGCCCTTCCTGTACCAGATCGTGCGCCGTGGAGGCGGCGAGCAACCGCGCCAGGTTGCAGCGGTTGCCGAGGGTTCCTACCGAGAAGAAAAGCCCAAACGCCGCGGTCTGCTGGGTGCGCTATTTGGGAAGTAGGGGAGTAGCGCCGGTTGTTGCCGTAACGTGATGGCCGGGGGTGCGGGGCGGCTCTCAGGAGTGCGGGCTGCCGTCTGATTGTTTGAGGGTGCCAGATGAAAGTAAACAGTGGAGCGGCTGCAAAAGAGCCGCCCCACCGGGTAAAATCAAGGTGTGCCGCGGAACCCGCTCCTCAGTCGGTCAACTTTGGAAGCGCGGGCAACGCAGGTGCTATCGTCTAAAGGGCCGGCTGCAACCGGCCCTTTTCTGTGGCAGCCAATGGACCCACATCAGACGAAGGCCGCGTCTTTGCCTGTCAGGTCACACTCGCCAGCCACGGCTAGAATGTCGTTGCCGGCGTCCATGACCGGTATTGTTTTGTAGCGTGCGTCGCAGCCGCGAGTGCGCCTGCGACGGCTGCGGTGGTTTCGGTCGCAACGTGCTGCTACCCTTGCGTTTCGCCATTAGTCGCTTCGTTGATGGCGCGGTACTCGGCACTCAGCTCGCGCGCCAGCTCTTCCTTGCTTGGAAGATACGGCAGGTATTTGGCGGCAAACACTTGGTCGTTGTCTTCGGGCAGCGTGTACTCGACGATCGAATCGCTTTTGTCCGCGCAGAGCACGATGCCTATGGGCGGATTGTCGCCTTCGTTCATGAGCTCGCGCGTGTAGTAGTTCACATACATTTGCATCTGGCCCAGGTCCTGATGCGTAAGATCGTCCGTCTTAAGGTCGATGAGCACGAAGCAGCGCATCAGATAGTTGTAAAAAACAAGGTCAATATAGAAATGGCGCCCATCAAAGGTGATGCGCTTTTGGCGCGCCTCGAAAGCGAAGCCACGGCCAAGCTCCAGCAGGAACTTCTGAAGATGCGTGATGAGCGCCTGCTCTAGATCGCTCTCACGAAACGCAGTATCGTCTGAGAAGCCTAAAAACTCCAGCACATATGGGTCGCGGATGATATCCTTGGGGCGATGAGTCGGGGCGCTCTTTTGGATTTCCTGGGCGACGGCCTCTTTGTCTTTGCTGGCAAGTAGGCGCTCGCGGAACATGGTGTTGATCTGGCGCTCGAGCTGACGCGTGCTCCAGCGAGAATCGGCACATTCGTTCATGTACCATGTTCGAGCATCAGGGTCGGTTATACGCGATAACCTGCGGTAATGTGTCCAATTCAATTCGGAACGCAGCGCGTTCCGGATTGGGAACGCAAGATAAAACTGACGCATGTATCTTAAGCTTCTGGCGTTGAAGCCTCTGCCAAAATCCTTAGTCAATCTAACGGCAAGTTCGTCGATCAGTGCATCGCCATACTTGGCGCGCTCCTCTCCGCCCTGTTCATCAACAATACTCTTGCCGATCTCCCAATATGCCTCAACCATCGCAAAGTTAACGGCGGTATAGGCCTTGTCGCGAGCGGCGTTGAGAATCGAGGAGACCTGCTTGTAAAAACCTTCGGGCACGATTGCCGATTCTCCACGGTTTACCAGTTCACCCATCACTGTCGCCCCACTTTCCTCTTGTGGAATGCATCTTTAACGCATTTAGTTTAAAGCCTCGCGCGGACACGAATTGCTATGTTGTCTGGCACCTTCGCATGGGAGCCTTGCGGTGGTTAAAATGTGACCATAGAGGCAGTTTTAGCGAACCCCGCGGGAGTGACGCGTATGGACAACAACACGCTGCTGTTCCAGGACAAAGGTTCGGGTAGGTTTAAAGACGTCAAGATCTACCCTAACCGCATTGAGGTACTCAAGAAGGGCACTTTTGGCGGCAAGCACACCGAGATTGTCTACCTTAAGGACATCACGGGGGTCAGCAGGATCAAGGGCCGCGACGTTTTCCTACGTAACAGGCTGTTGACTGCCTGTGTCTTTAGTCTGAGCAGCCGCTCCCACTCTCAGGAGTCCGTGAATGCGCTGAACATGGAAATGTAGCCGATAACGGAGTTCGG
>CALHDP010000023.1 GCA_938023085.1 uncultured Collinsella sp. | reverse complement strand
ATCACGGTTGAGAACTGCCTGTTTGTCGCCTGGTATTCAACCATGGAGGTGTTCTCCGTGGTTGCCTCTGCCAGAGACGATGCCGTGGTGTGGTAGACCGCCACGGTATATTCGGAATTGGATTTGTCCGTCATCATGGCGGCATACTTCTCGATATCGCCGGGCAGCGACCTGACCGTCACCTCGTAGTCGCCCTTGGTGTTGACGGCAAAAACGCTCGTATCCGCCGATTTGGCGGCCTCGACAGCACCGGCAATGCCGTGTGCGGAACGCAGCTTGTAGCCATCGAGCGGATTGCCCGTGACTGGCGTCCATGAATCTTCGCTTGTGTGATCCCCATTCGCATCGGTGCGCTTGAGCACGACGGCAAAGGTTGTGCCCGAGTTAATGGGGTTGTTCTTATTGTCTTGCGTGTTTGCAGGAAGGGAAATGGTCTCCTTCGCGGCCAGATAGCCGCCGTTGAGCCACATGCGGCTACCTGTCCATTGCGTTGTGCCATCGGCCATGGTGACCGTTGTTTGCGGCGCGACCACCACGCCACCCGAGCCATTCGTCGCAGCTGGCTTGTACTGCAGATGCAGCTCGCCTGGCGTTGCGGAAGTCGATGAAGTCAGACTCGAACGATATCCCTCGGGCAGGCCCATCTCCTTGAGTACAAAGAAGTCATGCCCCGCGGCATGCTGGTTATCGAACGAAAGGACAGAGCCGTCCGACTCCAAAAGCACCAGCTGACCCTTATCGTCCGTCGTGCCTTGAGCGATGGGGTCGCCCTGCGTCTTCCAGCTTTCACCGGACTGATACAGCGCAAACGTGGCGCCCTGGACCGCCTCGCCGTTCTGGTCGACCTTCTGGACCTCGGATGACGGCAGGGTGGTGAGGTTGAACTTAAGTGACATGTTCGATGCACCCGCACCGCGCTCCAGATAGAAGAAGCTCAGCTTGTGCTTGGTGCTAGAATTGAATGTATCACCGGAGAAGTTGGTGGTGTCCGCGCCGGCGGCGTCGAACTTCGCCTTGATAGTGGTTTTTTCGATTTCCCTCTCGGTTCCATTCGCGCCATCAATATGACCGACTTTCACTTCGCCGGTAGCAAAGTTAATATCAAGCGTTGCCTTCTCGTGGATGCCGCCCAGATCGCCCACGAGCACGCCATCGATATACACCCAGACGTCATCGTCGCCCGAGAACTCAAAGATCATGTCCTCGTTCTTGTTTGTCTTGCCGTTTGCGGGCTGGACAAACTCCGTGGTCATGGACATGCCAAAGTGATGGTTGAGCTTATCGTTCTCTCCGTCCTTTATTCCTATAGGGGAGAGGTTTTTACCCGACTCGGTAAAAACCTTTTTAGCCGAGTCAAAGGGAAAGAACTGACCCCGATTCTCTTCTGACACGCTCTCCTTATATACGCCCGCCTTATCGTAGACGTCAAAGGAGTTCGTCGTGGAGTTATACACGGCATAGTTGCCTTCTTTGGAGCCGTAGGAGTCGTAAACGTAATAGCCATCCTTGAGCTGGAAGAGGCCCTGCACGCTGTTGTAAACGGCTTTACCGTTCTGCTTTTTATTTGCCTGGCTGTCATTGTTAAAGAGGTAATCGAGCGACTCATCGTTGTAGTTAACGCCCTGGTAGGTGCCATTTTTGATCTCCGGATAGCCCTTTACCAGCGTGTTCTTCACAAATGGAAGGCGTCCAAAGCCACCGGTGGTACTCTTGCCCGTCCATTTGTTAATGCCCGTACCGGCACCACCATTGAATTTGAGCTGGTGGTCTTTATTGATGCCGGTGTTGTTATTGCTGTTGTCGTTGTTTATGTTGGCAGAATTGTCGTTATCGCCATTCACGACCCAGTAGTCAAACAGGTTGACCGTGGTGCCGGTAGGGTTTACCGTCTTCACGATATGGTTGCTGAAGGGAACCGTCTGCTCGGCCAACGCACTCGTTGCACCAAACAAGAGCGCACACGCCGCCAGCGGGACGGTCAAAATCCTCAGGACACGCTTTGCGGTATTGGTTTTCTTGCCAAAAGGCTTCAGCATTTCTCGAGCTCTCGCACACGCGCGATTCATGAAGGCCCTCCCCAAATCCATGAGGACGTCAAGCAGCGGCTCACTATATATGTGTGTCGTCCCCATCGATGCAAATATACGCCCCCCCCCCGCGCAGAAACGCAAGGCAGGACATCGCTATATACTTAAAATTGTAGCAATTTGGGTGACCCGAAATTTCGCCTCGGGTTGCCACTCAGGCTCAAAATCGAACCACTCGCGCTATCGACATACCCCAGTAGGACAAATCGACCGGCAATCTATATCCCCCACATCCCACAAAGTAGCTAGTTTGGGACGGGGCTATTATTGACTACTCGGCCAAACCGGACTCCCGGGGAAATAAGTTCTAGAGGCGAGCGAGGTCGTAGGATTGGGCGGCTGCTTCGCCGGCGCAGATGAGGTTGGTTGTGGCTTCCTGAGGGTTGAGCGCCTGGTCGAGGGGCATGGGCTTGCGGCAGATCGGAAGCACCAAGTCGATGCCATGCTCACACACCGCATCCAGGTTGACGGCGCGACCGCCCACAACGGCGACCACCGGCTTGCCATATCGCTTGGCGCGGCGAGCCACACCAACCGGCGCCTTTCCAGCGGCGGATTGCTCATCCATATTGCCCTCACCCGTTATGACCAGATCGACATCGCGCACGCGCTCGTCAAAGCCAATCAGATCGAGCACCGTCTCCACGCCCGAGCGCAGCTCCGCACCGAGCGCCAGTAACGCCGCGCCCAAGCCACCGGCAGCGCCCGCGCCGGGCACGCCGAGCACCGAGCCAAATGTCCGTGCACCCTCGGACACGCGCAGCAACCCCTGAACCCGCGCCCTAGCAATCGCCGTATCGAGCAGGCGGCCGTAGCCGACTATCCAACTATCGTACCTGTGAAGTGCCTCGGCGTCATCTCTCGGCAGACCCTTCTGCCCACCAAACACTGTCAGCGCGCCGCGACGCCCCACGAGTGGATTCTCGACATCCGAAAGCACAACGATACGAGCGCCATCCAAAGCCTGTAGCGCTGGCGCCAAATCAACGCTCGTCACCCGCTCAAGGCCGGCAAGACCGGGGACGACCTCGCAGCCCTGATCATCGACCACACGCGCGCCCAGCGCCCGCAGCATGCCGGCGCCACCGTCGTTGGTGGCGCTGCCGCCCAAGCCAATATAGAGTGTCCTTGCGCCCGTGCGAACTGCGCGAAGCATAAGCTCGCCCACGCCATAGGTTGTGGCCGCCAACGCCGCCGACTCCGTGCAAGGCGAATACCCAATGCCGGCCGCCTCGGCCATCTCAATTACAGCCGACTCGTGCTCGCCGTCCACCAGCATCCGGGCAGACACGCGGTCGCCCAAGGGGCCTGCGACATCACAGGTTGAGAGCTCGCCACCGCATGCGGCGATGGCATCGAGCGTTCCCTCGCCACCATCTGCCAGCGGCAATGCGCGCACCTCGGCATCGGGCCAAACGCGGCGCACGCCTTCGGCAACCGCCGCCTCCGCCTGCGCACTCGACACGCTGCCCTTAAAGGAGTCGATCGCCAGCAGCACACTGCGGGGCCGGCGACACGCGGGGCCAAAATCAACCGCCGCGCCAGCATCCTCTTCGGCACACGCGAGCGCCTCGGCATGAGCGGCATGCGCCTCAAGATCAGATCCACAGCCGCAAACAGCACCATCGGTGTCACGCAGCCCACTAAAATAGCCGCTCAACACCTCACGACACTCATCCGCCAGCACGCCGGCATGTACGTTAAACCGATGATTCAGACGCGAATCGACATTCAGGTCATACAGCGAACCCAGCGCGCCCGCCTTGGCATCAGCCGCGCCATACACGCAGCGCCCCACGCGCGCGTTGACCATAAGCCCCGCACACATGCAGCAGGGCTCGAGCGTTACATAGACCGTGCAATCGGAAAGGCGCCAACGACCGAGCGACCGAGCGGCAGCGCACAGGGCCGCGAACTCTGCATGCGCCGAAGGGTCCTGGTCGAGCTCGCGACGATTATGCGCCCGTGCGACGATCTCACCCGCGCGCACCACCACAGCGCCAATGGGCACTTCGCCCACCGCAGCAGCGGCGCGCGCCTCGGCCAGCGCCTCGCGCATGAACTTCTCATCGATTTCGGTGCTCGTCATCGTTCGCCTTCCCTGTTGCAAATTCAAAACGATGCTATCATTACGACTCACGGAGAGATGGCAGAGCGGTTGAATGCGGCGGTCTTGAAAACCGTTGAGCGCGAGAGCGTTCCGGGGGTTCGAATCCCCCTCTCTCCGCCACTTCTAGTGATGCACCGGTGTCATGGTCCGCTCAAACAGTGCATCGACCACGTCGGCTATCTCAGGTCGACGCTCAAGATCGTGACCCGACTCCCACCATATCGTGAAAAGTCGAATAATACCGCCGGCGACAAACTCAGACGTCGTCTCGAGTGACACGGGGGCCAGGGCATCCTCGGCAAGCACGTTCATCACGCGCTCGCGGATGGAGCGGGCAATGCGGTCGCAAATAACGTTGGTCAACATGCCCGACATGCTGCTTGCCAAAATGTTATCCATGAGCTGCTCGTGCGTCAGAATCAAATCCATAGCATCGTCCAAAATCGCGTGCCGAAGCGCGCGCACGTCCTCGGCAGATACCGCGCCGGCCTCATCGGGCTGTTTTTGCGGCAAGCCAGACATGAGCTCATCGATATAAAAGGCAAAGTAATCGTTCTTGTCGCGAAAGTGCTTGTAGAACGTCGTGCGGCGAATCATGGCGCGGTCGCACAGCATGGCAACCGTCAGGTCCTCAAAACGATGCTCCTCGAGAAGCTCGGTGAAGGCATCGAACAGGGCGCGGTAGGTTTTCTTAATGCGAAGGTCCACTGGTATCGCCATCCTCAGGGCAAAGACAACACTCGTCAATCTGTCGCATATCTTACACCTGTACCTCGCGCGCTTTGCCCCGGTGCCGACCCCGCCGAAAACATAACGCTTGCCGGAAAGTTCGGCACGGCAAAACGTTGCGGGTATACTAGTAGCGTTATACCAACGGCAGCTGGCGCATGCCGCCGCGGCCATTCGAAACGGAGACATCATGATTACCGTCATCATCGGCATCGTTGTTGTCATTGTGATTGTCTGCGCCATCGCCGGCATCTACAACAACATGGTCACCAAGCGTAACCGCATCGATAACGCCTGGCAGAACATCGATACGCAGCTGCAGCGCCGCAACGACCTGATCCCCAACCTGGTCGAGACCGTCAAGGGCTACGCCAAGCACGAGCAGGAGACGCTCTCCGCCGTGATCAGCGCGCGTAACACCGCCGTCAAGGCCACCACGCCCGAGGCCAAGATGGAAGCCGACAACGTGCTGACCGGTGCGCTGCGTCAGCTCTTCGCCGTAGCCGAGGCCTATCCCGATCTTAAGGCAAACACCAACTTTACGCAGCTGCAGGCATCGCTCGAGGATACCGAGAACAAGATTAGCTACGCACGCCAGAGCTACAACGATTGCGTGCTCAGCTACAATAACGCTATCCAGACGTTCCCGGCTGTCATCTTTGCCGGCATCTTCCAGTTTAAGGAGCGCCAGGGCTTCGAGGCAGCTGAGGCCGCCCGCCAGGCCCCGACCGTCAAGTTCTAGTAGTTTGACAGCGCATCCTTAATCGGCCAAATGCATAAACCGCCCCGTCGAATTCATACTTCGGCGGGGCGGTTTCCTTTTTCGCGAAGGTCCCCCTCTAAGCGCCGTGCATTTTCAGGAGTATTCAACATAACCAAGAGCTTCGGGCGCCACGATAAATGCCAAAGACCGCGAATATCCCTGCAAATCAAACGCTGCCAGCCCATAACCCCGCCCATCATTCGTAGAAAAAATCGAGAAATCCCGATTTTTTGCCCGAGGTCGGTATGCAGGGGCCTTCGATTGCAGAATACTCGCAAAAATGCACGTCGCCACCACCCCCACATGGCGCGAACCAAAACAAAAGCGCGGCCTTCCTTTCCGGCGCACTCCGCGGGACGAAAAAACCTCCGCCGCACGAAGTGCGCAGCGGAGGTTCTTTCATGTCCGAGGACGCGCCGGAAAGGAAGGTCGCCCTCGGGCCGGACAGCTAAGACAGCTTACGCGACGGTGTAAACCCAGTTGTGCTTATCCTCAACAGCACCAGACTGGATACCAGTCAGGGTCTCGCGGAGCTTCTTCATCACAGGACCGATCTCGGTGTAGCCAGCCGGGAAGGTCACGGTCTCGTCGGCGCCGTAAACCTTGTTGTCGATCTCGCCAACCGGGGAGATGACGGCAGCGGTGCCGCACAGGCCGCACTCGACAAAGGTACCGGCCTTGACCTCGGCCCACTCGACGGGACGTTGGTCAACGGTCATGCCCAGGTCCTGAGCAACCTGAACGAGCGAACGACGGGTGATAGAGGGCAGGATGGAGTCGGTGTGCGACTGAGGAACGACGAGGGTGCCGTCCTCCTTCACGAACAGGACGTTGGCGCCACCGGTCTCCTCGACATAGGTGCGGGACTCGGAGTCGAGATACAGGTTCTCGGCATAGCCCTCGCGGTGAGCCTCCATCGTGGGCTTAAGGGACATGGCGTAGTTCAGGCCGGCCTTGATGTTGCCGGTGCCGTGCGGTGCGGCACGGTCATACTCGGAAACGCGCAGCTTGACGGGCTTGAGGCCACCCTTAAAGTACGGACCGACCGGGGTCACGAGAATGCGGAACGTGTACTCAGGAGCGGGAGCCACGCCGATCACGTCACCGGAACCGATCATAAACGGACGCACGTACAGGGTCGCGCCGGAGCCGAAGGGCGGAACCCAGGCGGCGTTGGCAGAGACGACCTGCTTGACGGCCTCAACGAACTTGTCCTTGGGGAACGGGGGCATCTCGAGGCGCTGGGCAGAGTTATACATGCGCTCGGCGTTCATGTCGGGACGGAAGCAGACGATGCTGCCGTCCTCGGCGGTGTAGGCCTTCAGGCCCTCAAAGACCTCCTGGCAGTAATGGAAGATGCCGCCGCACTCGGAGACATGCAGGGTGTGATCGGTGGTCAGGCCACCCTCGTCCCACTCGCCGTCCTTCCAATGGGCCTCGTAGCTGTAATCGGTCTTCATGTAGCCAAAGCCGAGGCTACCCCAATCGATATCCTTCTTCTCGACAGTCATATGTCGCTCCTTACATACACAGTTGCAAACTCGCGAACCCGCACGCAAGGACCGAGGCCGGCCGCGTCGCAACGTCGCACGCCCGGAGCGTAGAGCCGGACGGGACACGCAAACAGCATCAAAGCCGATGGCACGTCGATTCGCATGCACGAGATTGTACTCCGCACGCGCGTCGGATAAAACGTTTTTCTTTAACTAACTAAAGTATTTTCATTTGACCGAAACTAAAGAGGCCCGCCACCGTAAGCGGTGACGGGCCTCAACTGCACGGTTTGCGCGCTGGCTCGAGCTACGCGTTCTTTTTGCCCAGCTTAGCCTTAACCAGACCGACCACGGTCGGGATGATCGACACGGCAACGATGCCGACGATCAGCAGCTCAAAGTGCTCCTGCACAAAGGGGATGCCGCCAAAGAAGTAGCCCAGCAGCGTAAAGAGCGTCGACCAGGTAATGCCGCCCAGCACGTTAAAGATAACGAAGTTACGCCAGTGCATGCCGCCCATGCCGGCGATAAAGGGCACAAAAGTGCGGATAAACGGGAAGAAACGGCCCAGGAAAATAGCCAGGTGGCCCCACTTGTCCAAGAAGTCCTCGGACTTTTTAATGCGCTCGGGCGTCATGGCCTTGACCTTGCCCGAAGCGATGATCTTTTTGCCAAAGAAGTGACCGATCATAAAGTTGCACTGATCACCCAAGATGGCAGCCGCCCATGCGACGGCCAGCAGGGCCACGATGTTAAAGCCACCGTTGTGGGCAAAGAAGCCCGAAGCAAACAGCAGTGAATCGCCAGGAAGGAACGGGAAGAACACCACGCCCGTCTCGATAAAGATGATCAGGAACACGCAGCCGTAGGCCATAAGCGGGCCGGCGGCGATCCAGCTGGCGATCGCGGTGCGCGGATCCTTAAGCAGCTCGGCGATAAAATTGATGAAACCCATGAAGTAAAACCTCTCAGTTGTGGGCGCGGATACGTCCAAGTTGACCAGTATACGGTTGCGGTGCCCCCTCGTGCGCAACCCCACAAAAGCATGACTCCATTACCAGCAAGTTTGCATAACTGACATCTGTAGCGCAATGGCGCCAAGATTGTCCTTCCTAATCCCTAGCAAATCGCTATACTTTATTGAATCGCATTGCCATGGCGCTAAGGGAGGGCGGCCGGTGAGCTTTATCAATACCATTCGCGAGGATATCAAGACCGTCCAGGCGCAAGACCCCGCTGCACAAAACGGTCTGGTCATCTTCCTTTCCTATCCTGGCCTGCACGCCAAGTGGAACCACGTGCCCGAGCACTGGCTCTGGGAGCACGGTCATCGCTCGCTCGCCCGCGTGCTCTCGCAAATCACCCGCCACATCACCGGCGTCGAGATTCATCCCGCGGCACAGATCGGCAAGCATTTCTTTATCGACCATGCCATGGGCGTCGTCATCGGCGAGACCACCATCGTGGGCGACAACTGCGTGCTCTACCAGGGCGTCACGCTCGGTGGCACCGGCAACGAGACCGGCAAGCGCCACCCCACCCTGGGCAACAACGTCACCGTGGGCACGGGCGCCAAGGTGCTCGGCAACATCCGCATCGGCAACAACGTCAAGATCGGCGGCAACTCGGTTGTCGTCAAGGACGTGCCCGACAACTGCACCGTCGTGGGCGTGCCGGGACGCATCATCAAGCGCAACGGCTGCCGCGTGTTCGAGGAGAGCTTCGATGCCAAGCAGCATCGCGAGTACATGCCCGATGACGCCGCCGAGAAGAGTGCCCTCAACCGCCAAGGCATCACCGAGAACGCCCGCCGCGTCAAAGAACTCGAGCGAGAGGTGGCCGAGCTCAAAGCCCTCGTCGCCAAGCTCGTGGACGAGCGCTAGGAACGCAAGCGGCACAAAACGACATCGGCATCAACGCAAAAAGGCGCGCCAGGGAATTCATCCCCGGCGCGCCTTTCTTTTTGATGTGACATGCGGGACTGTCCCTTTGTCACATTATGCGAACTGACTCAGATAGAGGTCGGCATAAGCGCCCTCGGCTGCGAGCAGCTCCTTATGCGTGCCCTGCTCGATAATGTTGCCGTGGTCCATGACCAAGATCAGGTCGGCGTCCACGATCGTCGACAGGCGATGCGCGATCACAAAGCTCGTGCGCCCGCGCATAAGCGCGTCCATGGCACGGCCGATGGCAAGCTCGGTGCGCGTGTCCACGCTTGAGGTCGCCTCGTCCAGGATGAGAATCGCCGGGTTGTTGAGCAGCACGCGTGCGATGGTCAGCAGCTGACGCTGGCCCTGGCTGATGCTTTCGGCATCGTTGGCCACGCGCGTGTCGTAGCCCTGCGGCATGGTGCGCACAAAGAAGTCAACCTGGGCGGCGCGCGCAGCCGCAACAATCTCCTCGCGCGTTGCCTCGGGGCAGCCGTAGGCGATGTTCTCGGCAATCGTGCCGTCGAACAGCCAGGCGTCTTGCAGCACCATGCCAAACTGCTGACGTAGCTCGCCGCGGTCCATGCGGCTCGTATCCACGCCGTCGAGCGTAATACGCCCGCCGTCAATCTCGTAAAAGCGCATGAGCAGGTTGATGAGCGTCGTCTTGCCTGCGCCCGTGGTTCCCACCACGGCAATCTTCTGGCCCGGCTCGGCGGTAAACGACACGTCGCGCATAAGCGGCTTGTCGGGCGAATAGCCAAAGCGCACGTGCTCAAAAGCGACGCGGCCCTCAATGCGACCCGGCAGCTTGGCGGCCTCGTCCGGCAGCGGATCGGCCTCCATCTCTGGTTCATCGAGCAGGTCGAACACGCGCTCCGCACTCGCCAGCGCGCTCTGCAGCGAGTTGAAAGTGAACGACAGCTGCGTCATGGGTTCGGACGCCTCGTAGATAAACTGGAAGAACGCCTGGAACACGCCGACGGTCATGTGGCCGGCGACCAGCATGCTGCAGCCCACGAGCGCGATCACGATCTGCGCCAGGCGACCAATAAAGCGAACCGCGGGTCCGACGGCGTTGATCATAAAGTCGGCCTTGGTGCTCACGCGCGCCAGCTCGCCCGAGGCCTCGTGCACCTCAGCGGAGCTCTGACGCTCGCGGTTAAACGCGCGAATCACCAGACGGCCCGAATAGCCTTCCTCGACCGCACTCGTAATCTTGGACACCCACTCCTGGCGCTCGCCCGTCACATCGTGTGTGCGGCGCGAGACGACCTTCGTCACCAGCAGCGACAGTGCCGTAAAGAACAGAAAGACGAGCGTAAGCTGCACGCTGAACACGAACATTACGCTCACAGCACCAACAACCGTGCCGATCGACACGAGCAGCTGCAGCAATCCGCGCTGCATACTCTCGGACATCTTGTCCAAGTCGTTGGTCGCGCGGCTGACCACTTCGCCGGGGCGATGTGCATCAAAGTAGGCAAGCGGCAGACGGTTGAGCTTTTGTGCGATGCGGTTGCGTAGGCGCAGATTGAGGCGTTCGGCCACGCTCGACATCAAAAAGCTCTGGAGCGCGTAGAACGAAGCGGCGGCCGTCCAAATCAAAAAGTAGATGAAGATAGTCCTGCCGCAGTTCTCCCAGGTAATGCTGAAGGTAGTGTTGTTGGCAAACGCCAGCTTCATGTGCCCCCACAGTTCATCGATCACGCGGGCGCTGTAAGCCGGCGCCGCGGTGTTAAAGATGACATAGAACACGATGCTCGCGAACACGATATAAAAGCGCCAATGGTCGCCGGCGGCCTCGCTCCACAGGCGGCGCACCGTCGCCCAGGTGTCGCGGGGCGTCTCGTCCTCGTCCTCGTCGTCAACGTCGCGCATGCGCTCCGCCTCGGCGCGGGCGCGCTCGTCCTCGGCGCGCTCGTTTTCCTCGTAGAGCGCCTGGCGGCGAGCCTCGCGCTCCGCCGCCTTGGCGGCTTCGTCCAGGCCGGGCGTGGCGCCCGTCTCCTCAGCTGTCTCTGCAACCGCGGCATCATCGACGATGCCCTGCTTTTTGAGCTCCTCGGTCATGCTACTCACCTCCCTTCATCTGTGATTCCGCGATGGCGCGGTATACCTCGCAGGTTTCCATCAACTCGTCGTGCGCGCCCAAGCCCACGACCTCGCCATCCTTGAGCACCACGATCTGGTCGGCATGCAAAATAGTCGAGATGCGCTGGGCGATGATGAGCACCGCGGCATCGCGCGTCTCGTCCTGCAGCGCATGGCGCAGTGCCGCATCGGTCTTAAAGTCCAGAGCCGAAAAACTGTCGTCGAAGATATACAGATCGGCATGCTTCATAAGTGCGCGGGCAATCGCCAGGCGCTGGCGCTGACCACCCGAGAAGTTCGTGCCGCCCTGGGCCACCGGCGTATCGAGCCCCTGGGGCTGGTCGAGCACAAAGGTGCTCTGGGCAACCTCCAGCGCATGGAGCATGTCAGCCTCGGTCGCACCCTCGTTACCAAAGCGCAGGTTGCTCGCCACCGTACCCGAGAACAGCCACGCCTTCTGCGGCACGTAAGCGATATGCCCGCGAATCTCACCTTGCGAAAGGTCGCGCAGATCGACGCCGTTCAGGCGAATGGTGCCCTTCGTGGCATCGTGGAAACGCAACAAGAGCTTGGCCACCGTTGACTTGCCCGAGCCCGTTGAGCCCACGATCGCGGTCGTCTGTCCGCGGCGGCAGGTAAAACTCAGGTTGCACAGGGTGTCCTCGTCGGCATCGTCAAAACGGAACGACATGTGGTCGAACACGGCCACCACGTCGGCCCCATCTGCGGACTCAGGCGCCCCGTCGCCCAGCGTAGCCTTGCCGTCTACAATGCTCGGCTTAATCTCCAACACCTGCTGCGCACGGTTCAGGCATGCGGCGGCGCGCGGGAGCGTCAGAATCACCATCTGCGCCATCATCACAAAGAACAGGATCAGGATCGCGTACTCCAGCACGGCCGAGATGCTACCGATTTGCATGGCGTGGACGCCCACGCGGTTGCCGCCCACCCACAGCACCGCCACCTCGGCGATGTTCATCAAAAAGAAGCTGGAACTGTCGAGACCCACAAACAGGTGGTTGACCTTGATGGCGTTGGCCGCGTAATCGCTAAACACCTCGTCCAGGCGCTGCTCCTCGTGGCGCTCCTTGTTAAATGCGCGGATGACGCGCACGCCCACGATGTTCTCGCGCAGCACCACGTTCATGCGGTCGATAAAGCTCTGCAGGCGCATAAAAATCGGCGCGGCGTTAGCCACCGTAAAGACCGCCGCCACCAGCACGATCGCAACCACCACGCCCAGCAGCGTGCCCATGGCGGGATCGATGAACCAAGCAAAAATGATGCCTGCCACGGCCAAGAACGGCACCGGCAGCACCAACTGAATCGTCTGCAGGATCGCTTGCTGAATCACGTTGATGTCGTTGAGCGAGCGCGTGATCATCGAACCCGTGCCAAAGCGCTCAAAGTCGCTGGCCGCGAGTTCGAGCGACTTGTCGTACACGGCATTGCGGATATCGCAGGCTACGTTGGCGGCCAGGCGCGCCGAAAGATAGCAGCCCAACACCGTGCCGCCGCTGGCCATGCCGGTCGCGATAAGCATATACAGGCCGTTGCGTAAAATATAGTCGACATCGCCCGTGGTAATACCGGTGTTGACCATGTTCGCCAGCATCGTGGGAACCAACAGCGTACCGACGTTATCTATCAGCACCGCAAACAGCGTCACCGCAATCAGACCGCGGTACGGCCTCATAAACCTCATTAAGAGTCGCATGTGTCCCCCTCGCCCTTATCGTCAGCCTCGTTCTCGGCGGCCACTTGCCGTTTAAATGCCTCGCACTCTTCGTTAAGAACATGGGAGAACTTACCGACCAAGCGCATAATCTCGCGCTGCTCCCACAGCTCAAGCGCCTCGAATGCCTGTTGCTCGGCTTTTTGCGCCGGCAACGCGTAGCGCTTGGCAAACCGCACGCCTTCTTCGGTCAGTCGCACAACCTTGTTCTTACGACTGCCCTCGGCAAACTCCAACGTCGCAAGCCCTCGCGCCCTAAGCGTCTTAATCGCCGAATTGATGGTCTGTTTGCTGTAGAACCATTCACTCGTCAGCCGACTCACGGCAACGCTTCCGCCCGCCGCACTCGTGTCGACGAGCATCCAGTAGGCGCAGTCCGAAAGACCGCAGGCGCGCGCGAACTCCGAATAGACACGGTCAAGCCCGTTGAGCATCCGGTCGAAATCGACCAGGCTAACTGCACTATTCATCTCTCCCACCATTCGATAGTCCGAGTTTTGACCAATTTATATCTCTACATTAGTCCGAGTTTTGACTATCGTCAATAAGCTCGTTGTTTATGGTCGTCCCTACATAAGCATATCGACAAAAAAAGACCGCCGGCGCGGGGGCGGCGCCGGCGGTTGCGAGAGAATATCGATTGTTGGCTGTTACGCAGCGACGGCCTCATAGACCGTAGCGCCCGAGAAGCTGTCATGCAGGCTCTTGCCGGCAATCCACGGCAGCTCGACGACCTCGCAGACCGTGTTGACCAGCTCGGAGCAGTCAGTAAAGTGGCCCTTGTCGTTGAGGGCCTCGCAATCCTGAACACGCCAATAGCCATCGGTGTGCGTGATGTAGTACTCGTGGTCGTTGATCGACACGAAAGCGCGCGTCTTGGAACGCAGCAGCTTCAGAAATCCTTCGAAATCGGTCTCGACGACATCTCCAGCCTGGAACATGATGTTACCTCCTGGCCCGGCGCCACCACGGCGCATTGATAAACGTTGGTACTCCTTTAGTAAAACCTTTAGCAGAGGTTATGCGTTCGTCATTTAGGCAAGTGGTAAAAAACCGCAGGGTAGACGGGATAAAACGTTTAACCATCCCATTTGTTTGTCACATTCTGAAGGTACTTTTATGCAAACCTACTTTCCTAATTGGAATCTATCCTTTTGGCCGGGCAATTGACCGTCTATCGTTTGAGCCCGACGGGTATGAACGGGGCATCTGCAACGCCACCGCAAGGAGACACCATGGAGATCATCGAAGCACTCATTCACCGCCGCAGCTGCCGCAACTACAGCGATCGTCCCGTCGAGGCCGAAAAGCTTGCACGTATTATCGAAGCCGGCCAATATGCACCGAGCGGCATGGGCCGCCAGCCGGTGACGTTTGTCGCCGTCACCGACCCCGCGACCGTCGAGCGTCTCTCACAGCTCAACGCCCAGGTCATGGGCAGCAACAGCGACCCCTTCTATGGAGCCAAGACCGTTGTGGTGGTGCTGGTTGACCGCAGCGTGCCCACACACCTGGAAGACGGCTCGCTCGCCATGGGCAACCTGCTCAATGCTGCCTATGCGCTGGGTGTCGATTCGTGCTGGATTCACCGCGCGCATGAGGTCTTTGACTCGCCCGAGGGCCTGGAGCTGCTGGCCAGCTGGGGCCTGCCCGCCGACGGCAGCCTGCGCGGTGTCGGTCACTGCATTCTGGGCTACGCCGAGGACACGCTACCCGAGGCAAAGCCGCGCCGCGACAACGTGGTGTACGTAAGGTAATTAGTTCTGCCGTTCTAACGAACGGCGGACCCGCTGAAAGGCCCCGTCCAAAATTTGCTGTCCCGCTCGCAACTTATATTGACGTCGCCGTTGTCGTCGTTTCGTTCGTGTGAGTCGTTTCGGCTTCGCTGCCTTGTTCGTCCTCGTCCTTTTGCGCATCGGCGATGGTGGAGGCCGCCGCAACGATGCCGCGCTGGGGCGCGACGCCCATCTGGGTCTGAGCGCCCTCGACAACTTCTGTGCCTGTATGCGCGAGCTCGGGCGATTTAAACACTGCGTCCAAGTTGGCGCCACCGCCGGCGTAGCCAAGCGCAGCGAGTGCGATGACGATCACCGCAACGACGGCCACGATCGGCACATAACGATGCCAACCAGCCGGATTGAGTCCGCTACGGCGAGCCGCCCCGCGGCTGATGTAACCAAGCGTGCCGTCGTGCTTGAGCTTTGAGCCCACCACGCGTTTGCGGCCCCACAGCGACGACTCGGCCTGCATGGCCAAGCGAGCGCTTGCCGAAGGATAGCCGTATTTAGTGCGCTTGAACGAGCCATCAAACCCCGAGGCGTGTTTGCCCCACGTCACCGATGTCGTGCGTCGGTTGACCGGCGCGGCGCTCCGCCTTCTGCGGCTCGGTTTTGAAGTCTCAGCCATATGCCCTCGCACGCCGTAACCAAATCGAAACAATAACGCTTTGGACTGTAGCACACGCGTCGCGCGCGGTCACGGGCGCCTCGCTCAACGGTCATCGTCCTTCAGCAAGCGCCACAGCGTTGTACGGCTTATGCCCAGCACCTCCGCCGCACGGGTTCGGTTGCCGTGGAGATGGTCTACAACCAACCGCGCGATATCGCGCTCGGTATCCGCCAGAGGCCGCAAGATATACAAATCGCTTTCGAGTGTCGGGGCGCCAAAGGTTGCGGTCTTAATCACGTCCTCTTGGGCGAGCACTTCCTCCGCCACAGCGCGGTCCACCGTGCCCGCCCCCACCAATATATACAGTCGTTCCGAGACCTCGCGGAGCTGCAGATAATTGCGCGGCCAGTGGTAAGCATCGAGCGTCTTCGTCGCCGTGGCAGACAGCGTGGGCGCTGCCGTCCCAAATGCATCAGCGAGATATTCCAAATAGCGCGCGACCTTCGTCGACGCGGCTCCCTGCTCGGCGATTGCCGGCGCCACGCTCACCGCACAGGCGAAGCGCTCGGTCACAAAGGCGGCTTGATCACTTTCGCTGCCGCCCGGCATGTCATTCGCCGTCAGCACCACATGACAGCGCGTCGCCAACGCGGTGTCGGCCATCGTGGAGACCAGCTCGCGGAGGCGCTGGGGGCCAACCGCATTCCAGCCCTCAATGCAAAGTGTCAGCCCCGTTTGGAACAGCGGCGATTCGGAGCTTTTGAGCACATGGCGCCAACCGCGATCGGTGAGTTCATCGAGCGCGACGGAAACAAAGGGCTGATCGGCAAAAGGACCGTCCAGATAGAGGCGCTTGGCGATCTCGATCTGGCCCGCGCCCAGCTCGCCCTCGAGCATAAGGGGCACGCCGCGCGCATAGCTCTCGGAAACCGATGCAGCTACCGCAGCGGCACCCTCAACGATGCCGTACGCGCTCGATTCATAGCGGGCCTCAACTTCGTCGGCGTTGAGCCACTCGATGCCCGCATGCGCCGCGGCGCCGCGCACCTCGCGGACCACGACGACCCAAAGGCCCCCGCCCTCTTTGTCGGTGGGGCGAACGGTCAGGCTCAGGCGCGTACCCGCACGCCCCATAACCAGACGCGCGCCGTCTCCTATACGGTCGAGGCGCTCGGCGACAAAAGCCGCCACATCCCGCTCAAGCGCCGCGTCATTCATGGTCGAGATCGCGACGTCCCCACGCGCATCGATTGCCAATGCCGAGGCCCCGGCAGCAGCCAGGGCCTCGGTCAAGATGTTCAGCTTGGCATCGCTATCCATGATTTGCCCCTGTCCGCGGCGACATGCAACCGCCGACGGTCATACGACCGAGTGTTTCAAAATTGAACGATATTGCTCACCAAACACTATAGGGCAGAAAGCGCCGTCCTGCGAGTATAGATGTTGCCCCGCATCGCCATCCTGGCGGGGCGATAAGAGCTCTTCGGGACTTATAAACCTGCGGACAAGCCATACCCGCAAGAGCTCCTATCGCTCCACCGCAGGCATGCGCTCACCGGCACGCAGCACGCAAACAAGCTACTTCTCTACCAGATTCCCAGTACGTGTTGCATTCCCAAACTCATGCACGCAATGCCAATCCAGCAGCAAAAGCCCAATGCGATGGGCTTGCCGCCCTTTTTGACCAGCTCGACGATATCGGTATTAAAACCAATAGCCGCCATGGCCATCACGATAAAGAACTTCGACAGCTCCTTGATGGGCGCCGTAAAGGACGCGGGAAGCTGAAGCACTGTAGTGATCACGCTCGCCAGCACAAAGAACAGCACAAACATGGGAAACGCGCGTTTGAGGGAGAACGTGCTTTTGGCGTCGCCGCCGGCCTTGCGCGCCAGATGCATCTGCCAGCAAGCAAGCGCCAGCGTGATGGGAATGATGGCCAGCGTCCTGGTGAGCTTGACCACCGTGGCGCTCTCGAGCACATTGGCGCCGGGATGCATGCTGTCCCAGGCGCTCGCCGCAGCCGTTACCGATGAGGTGTCGTTGATGGCGGTGCCGGCAAACAGGCCAAAGCCCTCGTTGGTCAGCCCGAGCATACCGCCGAGCGTTGGAAACACGAGCGCCGCGATAACGTTAAACAGGAAGATGACCGAAATAGCCTGGGCAATCTCGCGATCGTCGGCATCGATGACGGGTGCGGTCGCGGCGATGGCCGAACCGCCGCAAATCGACGAACCCACACCCACAAGCGTCGCGATCTTGCCCGGCACGTTCATAACGCGGCAGAGCACAAAGGCGATGGCAAGCGAGGTCGAGATCGTCGCCACGATAATCGGCAGCGACTGAGCGCCCTTGGACAGAATCTGCGAGAGGTTCATGCCAAAGCCAAGCAGGATAACCGCGTACTGCAAGATCTTTTTGGATGTATAGGTGACACCGGCAGCGAGCGGTTCGCGACGATTCTTGGGAAAGACGAGCGCCAGGACCATGCCAAAGAGGATGGCAAACACCGGACCGCCGACCACTTCAATTTGTTTGCCGAGCAACGTCGCGGGAATGGCGATGATCAGGCAGAACAAGACGCCTTTCCAGCGCTCGCGTACGATATTTGCCAGTTGCATATGGGATTCCTTCTTTCTATTTCACGTTTGCGACGGCTTATGATACGGCAACATTGAGCACAGCCTTGCGCAAACACAGACTAAGATGCCGCAATAGTTCTCAGGCAACAGCCGAATTACCCACCGCGGAGAGCTGATTCGCGGCATAATTAACAACTGACATATGAGTTTGATAGAACAGTTGCGAGGCGCTATGGAAGAATCGATGCACGTCGGCGAGCAGGAAACGAGCCTACAGGACCAGTCCTACCACACCATCCGACGCAAAATCGTCTACCTGGACTACAAGCCGGGCGAAAAGCTGGGCGTCAAGCAACTTTGCGACGACCTGGATATGGGGCGCACCCCTGTGCGCGAGGCACTGGTGCGTCTGGCGCAAGAGGGCCTGGTGCGCACCGTGCCCCAGAGCGGTACCTACGTCTCACCCATCAACCTCACCCTTGCCGAGAGTGCCTGTTACATCCGCGAGCATCTGGAAAAGCAGGTGATTGTGGAGTGCTGTGCGCGCGCCACGTCGGCCGGCATCGAGCAGCTCGACCGCGCCATCGCGCTGCAGGAAAAGGCCATGGCCGAAGAGGATCGCATCGGCTTCTTTTTGAGCGACAACCTCATGCATCACATGATTTTTAGCATCGCATGTCGCAGCACCGTGTGGTCGTGGCTCGAAGAGACCAATGCCGACCTGGAGCGCTTCCGCTGGCTGCGCGCTGCCACGCAGGTTCTCGACAATCAGGACATCGTGAACGAGCACAAGCAGATTCGCCGCGCTATCGCTGGTCGCGACCCCATCGAAGCGAGCTTTTTGGTCAGCAAGCACCTGCACATGATGTTCCGCAACCAAACCGAAGTTCTGGACCAGTTCCCCGAGTACTTCGAGACCAGCAAGCTCCGCTAACCTACCAAAAAGGGACAGGTTCATTTTGGCAGGTTTTATCTGGTCAAATGCAACAAGGCCCGGCTCCGCTGCAACGGAGCCGGGCCTTAGTTGTTAGGATGACGGAACTCGATTACTCGACAGTAACGCTTTTCGCCAGGTTACGGGGCTGGTCGACGTCGCAGCCGCGCAGGATGGCGACCTCGCGGGCGAGCAGCTGCAGCGGGACGCTCGCCGTGATGGGGCTGAACACGTCGCGGACTGCCGGCACGCGGATGATGCAGTCGGCAATCTTGTTGATTTCCTCGTCACCCTCGGTGGCAACGACGATAACCTTGGCGCCGCGCGCCTTGCACTCCATGAGGTTCGACACGGTCTTGTCGTAGGTGGCACTCTTGGTGGCCACAGCGATGACAGGGAAGCCCGGGTCGATCAGGGCAATGGGGCCGTGCTTCATCTCGCCGGCGGCGTAGGCCTCGGCATGCAGGTAGCTGACCTCCTTGAGCTTGAGCGCGCCCTCGTAGGAAATAGCGGCACCCATGCCACGGCCCACGAACAGCGCCGACTGCGCGTCCTTGCACAGCAGGGCGGCCTCATGAACGGCCTCGGTCTGGGTATCCAAAATCCACTGGATCTGCTCGGCCGTATCGGAAAGCTCGCGGAACAGCATGCGCGCCTGCTTGGTGGTCAAGCGGTACTTGACCTGCGCCAGCAGCAGGGCCAAAAGCGTAAGGCTCACGACCTGGCCGATGAAGCTCTTGGTCGAGGCGACCGCGATCTCCTTGTTGGCCTTGGTGTAGATGACGCCGTCGCTCTCACGCGCCACGGGGCTGCCCACCACGTTGGTGATGCCGAAGACCTTGGCACCCTTGATGCGCGCATCGCGAATGGCGGCAAGGGTATCGGCCGTCTCGCCCGACTGGGACACGGCAACGACAAGCGTCGTCGGCGTAATGATGGGGTTGCGATAACGGAACTCGCTGGCCGCCTCCACCTCGGTGGGGATGCGAGCCCAGCCCTCAATGAGATTCTTGGCAATGAGGCCAGCGTGATAGCTGGTGCCGCAAGCGATCACGTAGACGCGGTCGATGTCGTTGAGCTCCTCGAGCGAAAGGCCCAGCTCGTCGATGTCGAGCTCGCCGGCCGGCGTCATACGACCAACCAGCGTGTCGCGCACGACGCGCGGCTGCTCGTGGATTTCCTTGAGCATAAAGTCGGGATAACCGCCCTTTTCTGCCATGTCCAGGTCCCAGTCGATGTGGGTGACCTTGGGCTCGATAACGTTGCCGGCCTCGTCGGTGTACTCGACGCCTGCGGGTGTGAGCTTGGCAAACTGACCGTCCTCGAGCACCACGACATCGCGGGTGGCGTCGATGAGCGCGATGACATCGGAAGCAACATAGGAGCCGGTCACGCCCGCGCCGACCACGATCGGGGAATCCTTGCGGGCCACGGCGATCACGCCGGGCTCGTCAGCGCACACGGCGGCCAGACCATAGGCACCGACCACGTGGGTGCACGCCTCGCGCACGGAGGCTATCAGGTCGTGCGTCTCGGCATAAGCCTCTTCGATCAGATGCGCGAAGACCTCGGTATCGGTCTCGCTCTTAAAGTGGTGGCCGCGACCCTCCAGCTCTTCGCGCAGCTCGGCGAAGTTCTCGATGATGCCGTTGTGGACGATGGCGATACGACCGTCGCAGCTGGTGTGGGGGTGAGCGTTAACGACGGAGGGCTTGCCGTGGGTGGCCCAACGAGTGTGGCCGATACCGCAGGTAGCGTCGCTGTCAATGTTGGAAAGCTCGCTCTCCAGGCCCGCGACCTTGCCCACGCGACGGATGACATCGAGGTGCGCCGCGGCGCCCTCGCCCACCTCGAGCGCGACGCCCGAGGAGTCATAGCCGCGATACTCCATACGCTTGAGGCCCGTGACCAGGATGTTCTTTGCAATATCAGAGCCGGTGTAGCCGACGATTCCGCACATAAGATAAATCCCTTCGTTCGCGTGACTGCAAGACGTCCACGCACAAGGGGCGCTGAGACGTATAACGTTCGAGTATTGTACTCACGCAAGCGCAAGCTGATATACCAGAAGTGGTATCTCAACTTAGATACCACCCGATGTACACACGTCCAGCCGGTCCAAACCACCACAAAGGTGCCTGTCCCCTTCGTGGTGGTCGCGTTGGCAACAGCGTTTGCCCAGATAAAACCTGCCAAAATAAACCTGTCCCTAATTGGCAGGTTTTGACACCCCGGGGGCGGGCGATGCTACAATCAGGCTTGTACTTGAAACGCATCAAAGGGGCCGCTATGGCAAAGGTAAAAATCAGCGACGTCGCGCGCGAGGCCGGGGTTTCGTTGGGCACGGTTTCCAACGCGCTCAACCACCCCGAAAAGCTGCGCCCCGAGACCCTCAAGCTCATCAACGAGACCATCAATCGCCTTGGCTACCTGCCCAACCAAAGCGCCCGTCAGCTGGCCGGCGGCACCACCAAGTCCTTTGGCCTGGTCCTCCCCCGCCTCGACCACGGCTTCTCGCTCCAAATTGCCAGCGGCGCCCACAACGAGGCCCGCAAGCACGGCTACGACCTGCTCATCGCCAATGCCGACAACGACGACATTCTCGAGGACCATTACCTGCGCTACTTTATGGGTACGCAGATGTCCGGCGTCATGGTTCAGCCCATGGCATCCCCCGACTGGCACCCGGCCATGACTAAGATGCCCGTGCCCATCGTCCACCTGGACATCCACTGCTCCGAGCCTGGTTACTACGTAGCCGCCGACAACGAGGCCCAGGGCCGCATCATCGCCGAGCTCGCCATCGCCCGCGGCGCCCGCCATATCGTCGTTGTGGGCCGAGCGGCATTCATGCAGCTCACCCTGCGCGTTCTTGGCATCCACAAGGCGCTCGCCCTATATCCCGATATCAAGATCGAAGTCATCGACGCCGGCGAATGGAACACTGCGGCCGACGGCTATGGCATCGGCAGCCAAATCGCCGAGCGTCCCGCCGACGAGCGCCCCGACTTTGTCGTCGGCCTGACCGACGTGTTGGCCTCGGGCGTCATCTCGGCGCTGGTCGACAAGGGCATATCCGTCCCCGGGCAGGTCCGCGTAGCCGGCTGCGACGGCAACCCGCTCGCCTGGAGCGGAGCGGTTCCGCTCACCACTGTGGCACCCCCGGGCTACGAAATCGGCCGCAAGGGCGTCCAGTTGCTGATGGAGCAAATCGAGAAAAAGGCGCCGGCAAAAACCAAGCACATCCGCATCGGATCCGCGGCGCGCACCGTCACCGCGGTCACAGCCGTCGAGGACATCAACCGCCAAGAGCTCGTGCGGCCGTTCCTGCTGGAACGCGCCAGCACCCAGGCAAGCAGCCAGACCGACGCCACGGCCATCAACCTCGGTGCGTATCTATAGCACGCCCGCAAGTATGCTAAGTCGCCGCTTAAGCAAAAGGGGCCCGACCATTGCCGGGCCCCTTTTGCTTAAGCGCAAACGTGAGCAATCGCTCGTTTTAACGCCGCAATTTTCTAGCGCACAGCCTTGATTGCCGCCGCCAGATCGAACAGCGTATCGAGCACGGCCTCGCAGCCATCCACCACGTCCTGCGGCAGCGGCACGATATCGGGGACGGCGAAGACATGGCATCCGGCCGTGATGCCCGAGACGCAGCCGTTGCGCGAATCCTCGACCACGGCACATTCCTCGGGAGCAAAGCCCGCGCGCTCGCAGGCGAGCAGATACATCTCGGGGTCGGGCTTGCCGTGCACGACGTCCTCGCCACACGTTACCGTTTCAAACTTGTCAAAAAGACCGACCATCTTAAGGTTGCGCTCGGCCGTAACGAGGCGCGACGACGTCGCTAGACCCACGTGATAGCCCGCAGCCAGCAGCTCGTCTAGGCACTCGGCGGCACCGGCCTTAGTTTCCAGTTCGGTCTTGACCATCTCGTCGCGAATCTCCTTGTGGCGACGATAGATCGCCTCGGTGGTTTCATGGCTGCCGTAATGCTTATCGAGGATGTCCATAACATCGGGCAGCGTGCGGCCGATAAACTGATGGATCAGCGCATCATCAATCGCGAGCCCCAGCTCAGCGGCGCCTGCCTTCCAGGCCTTAATCCCCAAACGCTCGGTATCGACCAGCGTTCCGTCCATGTCAAAAATAACAGCCTTGATCATATCGGTCCCCCATCGACTCTCGCTGTCGCGTTGCTGCAACTCTACCGCATTTGGCAACTTGTATATAACGTATATACCATATTGCACTTTCGTTACACAGATAGAAGTCTTATGGCAAGTAACGCATTAGGATTATAGTTTTCGATCGAGTACTCAACGATAAGGATCGTTTCATGATTTTAGACACCACGGCACCCGCAGAGGAGCTTCAAGACAAGCTATCGGCGCTCGAACAGCTGCTTTTGGCATACGGACGCGTGGCTATCGGGTTTTCCGGCGGCGTTGACAGCAGCTTTTTGGCCGCCGTATGCGCCCGCATCATGCCTACCAATACCCTCCTCGTCCATCTCACCACGCCGCTCATCGGCACGCCCGAGCAGGCTTCGTTTGAGCAGTCCGTTGATGGGCAGGCCAATGAGGGGCCGCATTTTAAGCTCCCCGTGCTCAATCTTTCGGTGGATCAGCTGCAGCTCCCCCAAGTAGCCCGCAACGATGCCAATCGCTGCTACCACTGCAAGCACGCCGGCTTTACCGCTATCGTCAACCACGCCAAGTCGCTCGGCTTTCCCACCGTCATCGACGGCAGCAATGCGAGCGATCGCGGTGACTACCGCCCTGGCATGCGAGCGGCAGAAGAGCTCGGCGTACGCTCCCCTCTCATGGAGGTCGGCTTTACCAAGGACGAAGAGCGCGAGCTGCTGCGCGCATGGGGCTATCCCGTTTGGAACCTGCCGGCGGGAGCATGTCTTGCCACGCGCGTCCCCACGGGCGAGGAGCTTACGCGTGAGAAGGTCGATTTAATCCGCGCCTGCGAGGATTACCTGCACGATCTTGATCTGGCACAGGTACGCGCACGCCTGGTCGGCGGCTGCATGCATATCGAGGCCGCACCCGCAGATGTTGCCAAGATTGCCACCCTCGGCGGTGCCGCCGTCGACGACAAGGGCAAGACCCCGCTGCCCGCCGTTATCGAGTCCGCGCTGCGCGAGCTGGGCTGCGACCACATCTCCCCCGAGGTCACCCCCTACATCCACGGCAACATGAACCTTTAGGTTACGCCGTTTTACAAACGGCGTAACTGCTCGGCGCTGCGCAGGCCCCGGGCACGGCAATCTGACGTTCAACTTCACGGGCGCGACCAAAAGGTCAGCGCCCGCTTGTTTCACGTCACCTTACCGCACCCGGAGCCTGCTCGCTCGCATATGCTCAACCTGGACTGCGTTAACTGACCTGTCAATAAGGGACAGGTTGATTTTGGCAGGTTTTATCTGGGGAAACGCAAATAGGGCCGTGACACCCATATGGCGTCGCGGCCCTTTTCCTTGGAGAAGGATCAATTGATTGAACGGGATGACTGTTCTAGTCTTCGAGTCCGCTATTGATGAGCTCCGCAATCTCAACAGGATCGGTGCTCGCACGCACTTTGTCACGGAAGCCTGCGTCCATCAGCATCACGGCAGCTTTGGAGAGCAGGCGCAGATGCGTGGTTCCGGCCTCGCCGGCGGGCACGTACAGCGCGAGCGCCACATCGACGGGTACGCCATCAAAGCTCGGCCACTCAACAGGCTCGGACAGCTTGAGCACGGCCACACCCGGCGTATGGATCGCATCGCTCTTGGCATGCGGAACGGCAAAACCGGCGACAAGCCCGGTCTCGGCCTCGTTCTCGCGAGCAATAAAGGCAGCCTCTACGGCAGATGCGTCATCGGCAAAGCCGAGTTCGATGGCCTGCTCGGACAAATAATGCAGGGCGTCCTCGCGCGAGGCGGCGGTATACCCTATCGTCACTTGGTTGGCAGATACAAATCCCATGAAAACCTTCCTTACAACACGGACCTGACCGCAGCTTCGATGCCGCCGGCGTCCAAACCGTACTTGTGCAGCAAATCGACCGCAGGGCCGGACTCGCCATACACATCGCGCACGCCGACGCGACGCATCGGCACTGGATGCTGCTCCGCGAGCACCGAGGCAACGGCCTCGCCAAGACCGCCGATAATCGAATGCTCCTCGGCAGTGACCACGCGACCAGTCTTCTTGGCGCTGGCAACCACCAGGCGCTCATCAAGCGGCTTGATCGTATGCATATTGATGACCTCGGCTTCGATGCCATCGGCAGCGAGCGCCTCGGCAGCCTCAAGCGCCTCGGCGACCATAAGGCCACAAGCGATGATGGTCACATCGGACCCCTCGCGCACGACCACGCCGCGACCAATCTTGAACTCATAGTCCTCGTGATCGTTAATGACCGGTGTTGCCAGGCGGCCGAAGCGCATGTAAACCGGGCCCTCAAACTCATAGGCGGCGCGCACACAGGCACGAGCCTCGACGTCGTCGGCGGGAACGACCACCGTCATACCCGGAATCGTGCGCATGAGTGCGATATCCTCGCAGCACTGGTGCGTGGCGCCGTCCTCGCCCACCGAAATACCGGCATGGGTAGCGCCAATCTTGACGTTGAGGTGCGGGTAGCCAATGGAATTGCGGACCTGCTCGTAGGCGCGACCGGCGGCAAACATCGCAAAGGTGCTCGCAAAAGCAACGCGGCCCGTGGTCGCGATGCCGGCGGCAAGACCCATCAGGTTGCTCTCGGCGATGCCGGCATCGTAAAAGCGCTCAGGGTGAGCAGCCTTAAACTTACCCGTCTGCGTAGCGGCAGCCAGGTCGGCATCGAGCACTACAAAGTCATCGTGCTCATTGCCCAGCTCGACGAGCGCCTCGCCGTAGCTTACGCGCGTGGCGACTTTTTTGACCTCTGCCATTAGAGCTCCTCTCCTGCTGCCGCGAGCTCGGCCATGGCCTGCTCAAACTGCTCGTCATTGGGCGCCTTGCCATGCCAGCCAACCTGGTTCTCCATAAAGGAGACGCCTTTGCCCTTCACCGTCTCGGCGATGATAGCGACGGGCACGCCGGTCACCTCACGAGCCTCAGCGAAAGCCGCCTCAATCTGCGCCATGTCGTTGCCATCGGCTAGCTCTATCACATGCCACTTAAAGGCGCGGAACTTGTCAGCGAGCGGCATGGCCGAGTTGACCTCATCGATCGTGCCGTCAATCTGCAAGCCGTTGTGGTCGACGACGGCAACAAGATTGTCGAGCGCATGGTTGCCGGCAAACATGGCCGCCTCCCACACCTGGCCCTCCTCGCACTCGCCGTCGCCCAGCAACGTGTAGACACGGTAGCCGTCGCCCCAGTGCTTAGCGGCAAGCGCCATTCCAACTGCAGCAGAGATGCCCTGACCGAGCGATCCGGTGGACATATCGATGCCCGGGGTGTCGTTCATGTTGGGATGGCCCTGCAGTCGGCTGCCAATATGGCGGAGCGTCTCGAGCTCTTCGACGGGAAAATAGCCGCGATTTGCCAACACCGAATACAGGCCCGGCGCCGCGTGACCCTTGGAGAGCACAAAGCGATCGCGATCGGCCTTGTGAGGGTCGGCAGGATCGATATTCATTTCCTCAAAGTACAGATACGTCATGATGTCGGCAGCACCGAGCGATCCACCCGGATGTCCCGACTTGGCCGCGTGAACCGCAGTCACGACACCCTTCCTGACCTCATTGGCGACCTTCGCCAGCTCCTGGTTGGTCATACGAATTCCTCTCTTGAGAACAACCCCGGCACCGGATGACGCGATGCCGGGGCAATCCACTCGTTAAGCCTGAGCGACGACCTTCTGCCAGTCAGCCTCGAACGAGGCAAGGCCCTGATCGGTCAGCGGATGGTGCAGGCACTTCTTAAGGGCTGCCATGGGCACGGTCGCGATATCGGCGCCAAGCAGCGCGGCCTGGGTTACGTGGTTGGGCGTACGAACCGAGGCGGTGATGATCTCGACGGTGTCGTCGACGTTCTTGCCCGTCCAGTCGTAGTTCTTAATGCAGGTCACAACGTTGTCGAGCTGCGAGATACCGTCCTCGGCGATGTCATCGAAGCGCCCCACAAACGGGCTGATGTAGCGAGCGCCGGCGTTGGCGGCCATCAAGGCCTGGGTCGGCGAGAAAACAAGCGTCATGTTGACGCGCACGCCTGCGTCGGCCAGGGCGCGGCAGGCGGCGAGACCGGCCTCGCACACGGGAAGCTTAACCACGATGTTGGGAGCGAGGGCAGCAAGGCGCTTGCCCTCCTCGATCATGCCCTCGGCCGTGGTGGCGGTAGACTCGGCAGACACGGGCAGACCCTCGCAGAGCTCGGCAATCTTGAGCATATGGGGCTCAAAGTCGGCGAGCTTACCGCCGGTCTTGGCGTACAGGGACGGATTGGTGGTAACACCGGCCAGGCAGCCCCAGCTCTTGGCCTCAGCAATCTCGTCAAGGTTGGCGGTATCGATAAAGAACTTCATGGTGCAAACTCCTTCGGAGGAATCCAAAACTCAAAAGAAAGGACAAAGGGGATGCCCCTTTGTCCTATGTGCCGGGCCTGCAGCTGGGACATGCCCCAGGCCCGGCGTCGTGTAGGAAAAACTACTTAGTCCTCGAGAGCCTTCTCGATGCGGCTCGTGACGCCCTTGAGGTTAAGACCGACGACGTACTGCTTGATCGGGCGCTTGATGTGCTCGATCACAAAGCGCTTGCCGTCGATGTCTTGGGCAGCGAGGTTGCGATAGAGCTTCTCGACCTGCTCCTTGACCTCGGGATCGTTGAACGCGTAGTGGCCGGAGACATCCAGAATCTTCAGGCTGAGCTCGTCGTCGGCCAGAATGTCGTCAACCTGCAGGTTGACATCGTCGCCAGTCATCCACTTGCGCCAGCGCTCGGTCTTGATGGCCTTGACCAGCAGCGTGTGATACAGGTCGGAGGGATCGTCGCACAGGCCGTTGTCGACCAGAATCTGCTCGGTAGCGCAGAGTTTGAGGTAAGCGCGGGTCTCCTCGGTGCCATACTGCGGAGCAACGTTGGAGGCGGTCACGTGTGCCGGGATATGCTCGAGCAGCGTCGCGTCATCCAGGTAGTCGGCGTTGTGCTCCTTCAGGCCCACGCCGTAGCGCTTTGCCATGTCGGCGAGCTCGCGGGCGTTCTTAAAGTTGTAATGGCCGACCTGCTCGGTCCAACGGGTGAGCGTACCGGTCTGGCCGACGATAAAGGTGGGCATGGGGCAGCCGCGCTTCTCGAGCTCGGGCTGCAGCTGAGAAATGAACTCCTCGTACTTATCGGTAGAAGTCAAGCCGCCATTGGTCTCCTCGGTACCGACCTCATAGGCGACCTCGGGCAGGTTGTGCTCGCGACGGTACTGCTCAAGGTAGTCGATAAGATCGATCGTGCGGCGAAGCACCACGTCGAGCGGAATAACCTTGCCGATCTGATAGGGGTCCTTGGTGGGGTCGACCATCAGCAGGTCAAAGCCCGCCTCCATGTCGGCGACAAAGGACTTACGGGCGAGCTCCATGGCCTCGTCCTCGGGCAGGTGGGCGTTACGCTCCTCGTCGCGCTGCCACGGACCGCCGTGATCGCGGCACAGGTAGTACGGACCGGTGTAACCCACCTCGTCGGCAACCTTCTTGATGTCGGCGGCAAAGCGCGTCTGGTCCCAACCGTTGACGTAGCCGGCGCCCATCTCGTCCATATCGACCTGGTTGCGGCTGGCGATAAACATGGGCGGGAAATCCTCGTCCTTGGCAAGCTCGAACACGGCCTGAATCAGGTTGGGGCTCATGGGGCCAATGCCGACCATGGTTGCGTGATCGCCGCTGTCCTGCAGCTTGAGCATGCCCTGAACGGCCTGGCGGATGGTGAGGTTGGACATTTTGTTCTCCTTCTCCAGAGGATTTTTGACAAAAGTTCCCTGGGACCCAGATGCGGGCCCTATCAGTACGGATGGATTTTGTTGTGTAGGGGCGGTTGTGCGGAGTCAAATCCATCCCTCCGCACAACCGGAGTCCTCAAAGGTTTACTTGGCCTGCTTATCGAGCGTGGGCTTCATGGCAATCAGGATTGCAGCGGCGACCACGGAGCCAATCACGATGTCCAGGCAGAACAGCGCGACGTTGTTGGTGGCCAGGGCGACGATAAAGCCACCGTGCGGGACGTAGCAGTCGATGCCCTGGAAGGCGGCGAGGGCAGCACCCACGGCAGAGCCGATGCAGATGCCGGGCAGGGTGTGACCGAGGTCCTTGACCGCGAAGGGGATAGCGCCCTCGGTAATACCGATGCAGCCCATGAACAGTGCGGAGATACCCATCTGGCGATCGGCGTCATCGAACTTATTCTTGGCGATGAGCGCAGCGAGGCCACAGGCGATCGGGGGAATGGCGACGGCGACGCGGAACATACCGTTGGGGCCGTAGATGCCGGAGGCCATGATGGCCATAGTAAAGGTCGAAGCGGTCTTGTTGATGGGGCCGCCCATATCGAAGGCGGTCATAACGCCAATGACCAGGCCCAGGACGACGGCGGAGCCGCCCTGCAGGCTACCGAGCACGCTGGTGAGCCAATCCATCACAAAGCCAAGCGGCGTGGCCAGGATGTAGATGTAGGCCATGCCCAGGACGAGCGAGGTCAGAATCGGGATGATCAGGATCGGCATGATGGTCTGGATGGTGTTGTTGACCTTCCAGGTCTTCATCCAGCGGACAAAGTAACCGCAGATGACAGCCATGATCATGGCGCCCAAGAAGCCAGTCGAAACGCTGTTGCCGCTCGGGGTGACGACGGCGTTGTTGACCAAGTAGCCCAGGACAAAACCGGGGGCGAGCGCGGGCTTGCCGGCCATCGAGTAGGCGATGTATGCCGCAAGCACCGGAATCATCATGGAGATGCCGGCCATGCCGATGGTGTTAAGGCTCACCATCAGCGGATTCGTAACCTCCATGCCGTTGGCGCCGGCAGTACCGGATGCCAACGAGAAGGCGAGGAACACACCACCGATAACGACAATGGGGATAAAATAGGAAACGCCGGTATTGAATGCATTGAGCAGCGTCTTGCCAGGATTGGCAAAGATAGACTGCTTGGACGCCGGTGTCGGGGCCTGCGGGGCAGCGGAGACGGCCTTCTTCTCTGCCTTGGCCTCGGCCTTGGGCGCGTCAACGGCACCACCCGTCGCCTTGATAATCTCAACAGCCTGGTCGATGATCTTGACCGGATCGGCGATCACATCGGAAGTACCGACCTTGAGGAACTTGCCCTCGGCCATCTTCTGCTCAAAACGGTCCTCGTTCTCGACGCCCACGTCGACGGACTCCAGGACCAGGTCGGCGGAGTCCACGTCTTCCTGCGTGAGCTCATTCTCGATACCCAGGCCACCCTGAGCCTCGACCTTGCACTCGATGCCACGGGCGGCGCATTCATCCTGAATCGCCTTCTGGGCCATATACGTGTGGGCGATACCCACGGTACAGGCGGCAACGCCTACGATCTTCATTGCTTCCCTCTTTTCATAGAGTTGCGTGCGCAAGACACCGTTTGCGGAGGCCTCCGGAGCATCCCCTGCCGTTTGGACTTGCTGTCTTTTCGACAAGACCAATATAGGTGCTCGTTTTTCTTAATGCCAGCTTATTTCGGTAAACGCGCAGGTCAGAGCGTTGGTTATGCGATTTAGTTATGCGTTTAACCAAAAATGAATCCTGCGATTTTACCCTCGATTTCAAAAGTCAAGAAGTATTTGATTTTCTCGGTAGACGGCAGATGCGCATGCCGGTCACAAATTTCGACCCCACCCGTATGCCGCATTTGTTGCATACTCATATGAAAGGATAAAACCGCTCACCGAAGCGCATCCCTCACCAAGACTCAAAGTCATCATGTTGGAAAATGCTCATCTGTCGGAAGGAGTCGCTGTGGCAAAACAGCGCGTTACGATCGCAGACGTCGCTCGAGAGGCGGGAACCTCGACGGCAAGCGTCTCGTATTACCTCAACGACAAACGAGAAAAGCTTAGCGAGAAGACGCAGAACAAAATCGCGCGCGTCATTAAGGAACTCGGATACGTTCCCAACGCCCAAGCGCAGACGCTCACCGGCAAGCAAACCCACGTCATCGCCATCATCATTTTGGATAACACCAACAAATGGGCGGGGCTCGTTCTCAATGGCATGGAGCAGGTCATGCTCCCCGCGGGCTACCAGACGGTCGTTTGCACGAGCAACTTTAACCCCGAGACCGAGCTCATGTACGTCGACAAGATGCTCTCGCTGGGCGTCGATGGCTTTATCATCCAGCCCACGGCAAACTTCAAAGCCGTGCACGACCGCATTAGACGAGCCGGCAAGCCGGTCGTCTTTTTCGATGCGGCCATCTATAGCCCAGGTACCAGCTGGATCAAAACCAACCTTTACGACGGCGTGTACAACGCCACACAGGCACTCCTCGACGCCGGCTACGAAGATTTCTTTTCCATTGCCGCCAACATGACCGAGATGCGCACCCGCATGGAGCGTTTTCAGGGGTATGCCGAGGCGCTGGCCGCGAATGGGCAGCTCTACAAAGCGATTCCCATCGATCACAACAAGCCGTCAATCAACGAGCTTACCGAGTACTTTAAATTCAAGTTCAATCCCGCCAAGCGTACGCTCATCTTTGTCCAAAACCAATGGGCGCTCCCCCGCGTCTACAAGGCGCTTCAGCCCATGGCCCATCTGCTTCCGCAGCAAATCGGCCTTTTGGGACTCAACTGCGAAGACTGGACTAATCTCACCACGCCGACCGTCTCCACCATCATCGAGCCCGTCGACCAGGAAGGTCGCGAAGCAGCCGAGATGCTGCTCGCCCTACTTGACGGCAGCGGCGAACCCGGCGAGCAGCGCATTCTCGAGTGCAAGCTCAACTGGCTCG
>CALHDP010000022.1 GCA_938023085.1 uncultured Collinsella sp. | reverse complement strand
CACCGTCACCTCGCCTGGATGGGCCGCATTGACGATCGCCTTCAGCGCGACCTTCGTCTCCCACGTCGCCCTGCCCGTCGTCGCCGCCTCATCGTATCTCACGAGCCTCTTGGTGATCGGCACAACACCCGTCAGCTGCGGCGTGAAACTGCCATCATCCGTACCGGAAACGGAACCTTTGCGCTCGATGGTCGCGCTGTTGCGCACGGTGTCGTACGAGCTCGTATCGTTCATCTTGGTGTGATAAACGATGCAGTAGGTGGCGTACTTATCCTCAAGGTTGTTCGGGAACGTATAGGAAAAGAAATTATCCTTAGGTTCAAGTTTTCTTTCACAAATCTTGACTCCGCTCGCCTCCGAGTCGCCTTTGTAAACCGTAAAGTTGCCCGTATACGTCTGTTTTCCGTCCAGATTATCGGTGAACATGTATCCGCTCATGTCGGCCTTGAGCTTGCCTTGGTTGAGCTTGACCGTCCACTTGATGTCCGACGGCGTGCCTGAGCCATTGGACTTCTTGATCATGTCATAGCCGAATGTAACAGGCTCAGCCGTAGCTGTTCTGTTATCGCTGTCGCTTGAGCCAGCCCAATTCCACGTTGCCTTATTCTCAGCTTTGATCAAATCGCCGCCGTTCGCGGCAACACCGCTCTTCAGCACCGTATCGTACGTGATCGTGTGGTTGCCCCGGGAAAGGTTGCCCAGGCTGTCGAGGGTTACGACCTGGCCGTCGATCATCGGCTGGGAGTCAAGCTTCTTGCCGTCGAGCTTGAAACTGTCGTTCACAAAGTCGAAGTTGTCGCCCAGCGTATCAATGAAGCTAACGTCCGTAGCATACGACTCTACGGTAAGCGTAACAGTCCAGGTAACCTTGGCCACGCCATCTGCGCCCTGGGAGAAGGTCCCCGACTTCGTCCCCGTGACTTTGCCGTCCTTGATAGGGATTTTGATCGTTCCCACACCAGGGAACACGACAGATGCGTTGCCGCCTGAGCCGGTGCCCTTGTCTGCAAGCTCGAACGAGAAATTGGCTCCGACATAAATCTCCGCAGGGTTTGACGCAAGCCAGTTTTTGTCAAACGCAAAGATGACCTTATTGTCCTTAATCTTCCACGTGCCAGCCTTGGCGGCAGTGGCTTCCGAACCCTCCATGAGGTCGCCGCCGTCGTTGTCGTCAACGACAATGGTGTCGGGCAGCTTATAGACAGCGATGTTCTTCTCGGGCGTAGGCGCCTTGCCGGCGTTGAATTGTGCCGAGAAAGCTCCATAGAGCGTCGAAGTGGACGTTACGGGATCCTCGAGCTTTTGAGTATGGTGCTCATCGGTATACAGCCTGACATCAACCGTCGCCGTATCCCCATCGATCGCAATCGGATCGGGCTTCGCAACGTCATCGGCGCGCACGGGGGCCGCACCGTAAAACACTGCGGCGGTGAGGCAAATCAAAATGAAAATCAGAGCCGCCATACCCAGCGACCGTGAGCGGTGTGCGTCCATAGTTGTCCCTTAATTCCTACAACACAGTGTGGAATACGGCGAATCGTCGGATCGAACACAAGCCCCAACATCTACGAGAACCTACCTAGCGCATTGCAAGAACCCATTGGGGGCAACTTCTAAGACGGTTCGTCTATGCCACAATGCATAAAATACAATATAGATAACAGTCATGTAAGCCGCTGGTAAAGAGGTCTTTTAATGTAATACCAGTTGATATTTATCTGTTAACGGTTTTGTATCAAAGCGGTTATATCCTGTGGAATTATGTATATGTTTAAACAACTTTACTTTGGCTGGAAAGCCGCTCGGGGGATAACCTCCTCCACCGTGGTGCAAAGTAACCTGTCCCCTTGCACCAAAAAGGGCGCCGACCATTGCGGTCGACGCCCTTTCTTGTTAGACGCTATAAAGCCCGGCACTTATTTGTTGACCTGGCCGGCGCGAACGGCAGCCTTCTTGCGGTCGGTAGCATTGAGCAGACGCTTGCGCAGGCGGATGTTCTTGGGAGTAATCTCGACCAGCTCGTCGTCGGCGATGTACTCCAGCGCTTCCTCCAGCGAGAAGGTGCGGGGCGGCACCAGCTGGACGGAGATATCGGAGGTCGAGGAACGCTGGTTGCCCAGGTTCTTGGTGCGAGCGATGTTGACGACCATGTCGCCGGCCTTGCTGCGCTCGCCCACGATCATGCCCTCATAGCACTCGGTGCCCGGCTCAACAAACAGCTGGCCGCGCTCCTGCAGCGTACCCAGAGCATAGGCAACGGCCTTCTCGGTGGTCATGGAGATCATTGCGCCGTTCTGACGGTTACCGATCTCGCCGGCGTAAGGACCGTACTCCAGGAAGGTGTGGTAGAACACGCCCTCGCCGTGGGTGACGTTCATGATGCGGTTCTTGAGACCCATGATGCCGCGCGTCGGGATCTTGAACTCAAGGTGCGTCACGATGCCCGAGGTGTCCATGCTCGTCATGATGCCGCCGGAGGTACCGAAGACCTCAACGACCTTGCCTGAGTACTCGTCCGGGCACTCAACGACGGCCTGCTCGACAGGCTCCATCTTGTTGCCGTTCTCGTCCTTCTTAAACAGAACGCGGGGACGGCCGACCTGGAACTCAAAGCCCTCGCGGCGCATGGACTCCATCAGGACGGACAGGTGCAGGATGCCGCGGCCCGAGACCTCGACGCCGCTCTTGTCCTCGAGCTCCTCGATCTTCATGGTCACGTTGTTCTCGGCCTCGTTGAACAGGCGCTCCTTAAGCTGACGGGCGCCCACGATGTCGCCATCGCGGCCGACGAGCGGGGAGGTCGAGGCCTCAAAGACGATGGACAGGGTCGGCGGGTCGATCTCGATGGGCTCGAGCTCGACGGGGTTCTCGGGGTCGGTGTAAACATCGCCGATATCGGTGCGGTCAATACCCACGACAGCAGCGATATCGCCAGCGCCGACTTCCTGGCACTCGGTACGGCCCAGGTAGTCGAAGGTAAAGAGCTGCTTGACGGTAGCGGTGGCACTGGAGCCATCGTTCTTGACAACCAGGATCTGGTCGCCCTGGTGGATGGTGCCGGAGTACACGCGACCGATGCCGATACGACCAACGAAGTTGGAGTGGTCGATGGTCACGCATTGCATGGCCAGCGGGGCGTTCTCGTCAACCTCGGGCGCGGGCATATCGTCGATGATCATGTCGAGCAGCGGGTACATGTCCATATTGCCGTCGTTAGGGTCAAGGCGGGCAAAGCCATTCATGGCGCTGGCGTAGACCACGTGCTCCATGGCGAACTCAAGCTGGTCGTCGGTGGCGCCCAGGTCGGCCATGAGGTCCAGGCAGTCGTTGTAGGCCTTCTCGGGGTTGGCGCCCGGACGATCGATCTTGTTGATGACGATCATGATCTTAAGGCCGGTGTCGATAGCGTGACGCAGCACGAAGCGGGTCTGGGGCATGGGGCCCTCAAAGGCGTCGACCAGCAGCAGGGCGCCGTCGGCCATACGCAGCACGCGCTCGACCTCGCCGCCGAAGTCGGCGTGGCCCGGGGTGTCGATGACGTTGATCTTAACGTCCTTGTACTCGATAGAGATGTTCTTGGCGAGAATCGTAATGCCGCGCTCGCGCTCCTGGTCGTTGGAATCCAGGACGCGGTCCTCGACCTGCTGGTTGGCACGGAAGGCGTCCGTGGCACGCAGGAGCTTGTCGACCATCGTCGTCTTGCCGTGGTCGACGTGGGCGATGATGGCGATGTTTCTCAGATTGTCTACGCGCATGTAGTTCCCCTATCTTCTATCTATATACAACCGGCACGCGTATGCGACCCACCCAGCAATGCAACGCTCGGCGGGAATATTGAGCCTTTTACCGAAAACTCGTTTATTTTAGCGATTTTAGATGAGAGGGGTTTCCTCACCTGCAGGTTCAGGGTCGCTCCACATAAAACCATCGCCGGCGCCCATGCCCTCATACAGCACATATGCCGAAAAACCGCTCTCGAGCGTGGTTTCGAAGAAGCTTACGAGCAGGGCATCGTGATAGCCGCCGTCAATCTCGACACAACCGGTGTAGCCGATGGCATAGCGGGCAATGCGGCCCAGGCCCTCGTCCTTAAGACCCATCTTGTGCTCGGAGATAAAGTTGGTGGCCGCCTCGAGGCACGCCTCTTCGCCGTCCTCGTCAAGCGCCGCCAGATATCGGTTGGAAGCAGCGTCCTCGATCGCCACAACTACGCCCGGATTCTCACCGGCGGCAAGGTCGTCCAAGAACGCACCAATCAGGTCACACACCATGGCGTCGAGCTCGGCGGAGACGTTACCGGCGTCCTGCATATCCTGTGCCATCTTTAGACCTTCCCATCGAGTCTGGCGTCGTTACAGTTCTTGCGCCTCGGCGGCGATCTTAGCAGCGGCATCGCGGGCGCGCATCATATCCGCTGCACGCTTGTCGAGCACCTTGATCTGGCTAGTCAGCATGACTGCATCGACCACACCCCAGATCACGAGGCCCGTAGAGATCGAAAACCCAAGCGCACCAACTGTACCACGAAGGCGCGAGCAGATTGCCGCGACAAGGGCGGAGACGACAACCATCTTGATAAACGAGCCGCGGCGTTCGCGAAGCGTGCGGGCCTGCGTCACATAGGCAATGCGAGCCGCCTCAGAAGCCTCCGAGCGCATCTGGGCCTCGCGCGCAATGGCCGCCGCCTCGCCAGAAACTCCGGCACTCATGAGCGCGCACTCCGTCGCGTGTTTGTCGAGCATTTAAAAGTCATCGGGGGAGAGCGTATGGACGAACTCGTCGAACTTTTCGAACTCTTGCTCGTCGTCGACTTCCTCGGCGTGCGGCGATACGGTGCCCAAGCGATTCATGATGTCGTCTTCAACGAACATGGGGGCATTGCTGCGTACGGCAAGGGCGATGGCGTCGCTCGGACGCGCATCGATCCGATGCTCGTTGCCATCGGCCAACACGACAACCGTCGCGTAGAACACGGGCGGCTCGGCGCGGACGATTTCGACGCGCTCGAGCTTGGCACCCAGGGCGCCAACAGTATCGAGCAGCAGGTCATGGGTAATCGGGCGCTCGGCGCGTCCGCTGTCGATGCCGCGGCTGATTGCCGCAGCCTCAAACGAGCCGGTCTGGATGGAGAGGGACCGCAGCGGCGCGGGGGAATCCGACTTGCTGCAGCGCTCGCGAAGCACAATAAGCGATGGCACGGGACCGGCGGCCATGACGATGGTCTCTATGTCGACACGAACCATGGAACACCTCCGGTACGTAGCGGTTAACACGCGGCGGCCCGCCGCGTTGAATAGCTATACTACCCAAACTTTCGCGCAGCACACAAAACCAAAATGAGATTTATCGCAGACAAGACGATATGAGAAAGCCATTGGGGCCGCCTCCCCCGCGGCGCAGCTTCTTTCC
>CALHDP010000021.1 GCA_938023085.1 uncultured Collinsella sp. | reverse complement strand
CGCCATCGAGGCGCTCAAGGCCGAGGTCGCCGAGGTCAAGGCCAAGGGCCTGGCACTCGATATGGCTCGCGGCAAGCCGTCGCCCTCCCAGGTGGACATCTCGCGCCCCATGCTCGATATCCTCAACGCCGACGCCGATTTGCACGACGGTAACGTCGACTGCTCCAACTACGGCTGCTTTGAGGGCATTCCCTCGGCACGCAAGCTGGCAGGGGAGTTCCTGGGTTGCCCCGCCGAGCAGACGCTCGTGCTGGGTTCGTCGAGCCTTTTGATTGAGCACGATATCGCCGGCATGTTCTGGCGCTGCGGTTCGTGCGGCAGCGAGCCTTGGGAGGCTTACGAGGCCGCCCACGACGGCAAGAAGGTCAAGTTCCTGTGCCCCGTTCCCGGCTACGACCGTCACTTTGGCATCACCGCCGACTTGGGCATCGAGAACGTCCCCGTCGCGATGACCGACAACGGCCCCGACATGGACGAGATCGAGCGCCTCGTTGCCGCCGACGATTCCATCAAGGGTATCTGGTGTGTGCCCAAGTATTCCAACCCCACGGGCATCACCTTTAGCGAGGATATCGTGCGCCGCTTGGTCGAGATGCCCACGGCAGCGCCCGATTTCCGCATCTTCTGGGACAACGCCTACTGCGTGCACGACCTGTACGACGAGACCGACGAGCTTGCCAACATCTTTGACCTCGCCCGCGCGGCGGGCACCGAGGACCGCGTGGTGGCCTTTGCCTCGACGTCCAAGATCACCTTCCCGGGTGCCGGTATCGGCTTTATCGGTGCGAGCCCCGCGGTTATCGCGGAGTTCTCCAAGCGCCTGAAGGCCGGCCTCATCAGCGCCGATAAGCTCAACCAACTGCGCCACGTGCGTTTCCTTCCCACCATCGAGGCGGTCAAGGAGCACATGAAAAAGCATGCCGAGTTCTTGCGCCCGCGCTTTGAGGCCGTTGAGCGCAAGCTCACCGAGGGCCTGGGCGAGACGGGCTGCGCCACCTGGACGCACCCCCGCGGCGGCTACTTTGTAAGCTTCGATGGTCCCGAGGGTTCAGCCCAGAAGGTCGCCGCGCTCTGCGCCGACCTGGGCGTCAAGCTCACGCCGGCTGGTGCCACCTGGCCTTATGGCAAGGACCCGCGCGACACCAACATCCGCATCGCGCCGAGCTATCCCACGGTCGAGGACCTGGAGGCCGCGCTCGATGTGCTGGTGCTGGCCGTCAAGCTTGTCGCTGCCGAGCTTGCGCGTGCCGAGCGCGCCTAACGCGCGGCTTCCCGTACTATCCGCACTTTCGATACGTAAAGGAGCGTATACATGGATTTGGGTATTTCCACCAACCCCACGCCGGAGATCTACACCATTAAGGTAACCGGCGAGATCGATATCTCTAACGCCGATAGCCTGCGCAATGCTATCGACCTGGCGCTCGAGCAGCCCACTGAGGCCGTTGAGCTCGATTTTGCCCAGGTGAGCTACATCGATTCGACGGGCATTGGCGTGCTCGTGGGCGCCGCGCACCACGCGGTCGACCACGGTAAGCGCTTTAGCTGCACTAATGTGCAGCCCCAGGTGATGCGCGTGGTTCAGCTGCTGGGCGTCGACCAGGAGATTTCGATCACGGCGGCATAATCTTTGCCCCCAAAGGGGCATGCCGTTTGGCATATGTTTGTGATGCGCTCGGACGTTTTGGCGTCCGGGCGCTATACTTGACCGAATGAATAGACGAGTTCCGGCCGAATGGCGCGGTGCGGGCTCGACTCACATCGAGCCTTGGAGGTATGTGTGTTTGGTATTGGAGAGGGTGAGCTCGCGATCATCGTGGTCTTCGGCTTTTTGCTGTTTGGCCCGGATAAGCTCCCACAGATGGGCCGCACGATCGGCCGTGCCATCCGTCAGTTCCGCGAGACGCAGGAAAAGATGACGGCCGTTGTTCAGTCCGAGATAATCGATCCGGTGAGCGAGGCCGCGTCGGCCCCGGTCAAGCCCAAGAAGGCTGCTGCGACCGACGACGATTCCGATGCGGACGAGGATGCCGCCGAGACGGCAGCGCCCGCCAAGAAGGAGACCTTTGCCGAGCGTCGCGCCCGTCTTGCTGCCGAGAAGGCCGCGAGCGAGGCTGCCGCTGAGGGCGAGGGTGCTGCTGAGGAGTCCGAGGCCGAGGGCGCCGAGCCTGCCGCTGTCGCCGCTGCCGCCGTCGAGCCCGAATCTGCTGCAGAGCCGGAGCCCGAGCCCGAGCCGGCAGAGCCCACGACGGCCGACCTCTACGCCCGTCGTCCCCGCAAGCGCAAGGCCGTCGTCGACCAGCTCGCTCGCGAGCTCGAGGCCGAGGACGACGCTGCTGCCGCCGACGCCCCGAAGGGAGGCGATGAGTAATGCCTATCGGACCTGCGCGCATGCCGCTCTTCGATCACCTGGGAGAGCTCCGTCGCCGCCTGACCATCGTGGTCGTCTCGGTGTTTGCCGCCGCTATCGTGCTGTATTTCGCCACGCCCGTGGTGCTCGACATTCTGGAAGACCCCATCCGCTCCTTTGTACCGGACGGTAAGTTCTACATCACCACCACGCTCGGCGGATTTGGCCTGCGCTTCTCGCTGGCCATCAAGATGGCCGTGGTCATGTGCACACCCATGATTATCTGGCAGATTCTGGCGTTTTTCCTGCCGGCGCTTCGCCCCAACGAGCGCAAGTGGGTCGTGCCCACGGTGCTCGCCTCGACGGTGCTGTTCTTCCTGGGCGCCATTTTCTGCTATTTCATCATCATTCCTGCGGGCTTTGAGTGGCTCATCGGCGAGACTTCGGCCGTCGCCACGGCGCTGCCCGATCTGGAGAACTACGTCAACATGGAGTTGCTCTTTATGATCGGCTTTGGTGTGGCGTTTGAGCTGCCGCTCATCATCTTTTACCTGTCCGTCTTCCATATCGTGTCCTATGCGGCCTTCCGCAGTGCCTGGCGTTACGTATACGTTGGCCTGCTCGTGGGTTCGGCTGTGATCACGCCCGACGGCTCGCCCGTCACCCTGGGCCTTATGTACGGCGCCCTGCTCTCGCTCTACGAGATTTCGCTCGCCATTGCCCGCGTGGTCATTACCGCGCGCGAGGGCAAGGAGGGCTTGTTTGTGAGCCGTCTGGACCTGTTCTCGGACGATGAGGACGACGAGGAGTAAATCGGTATGCACGAGGTTGGCATTGTCAACGGCATACTCGATACAGTGATTCGCGCGGCGCGTGGGGCGGGGGCCTCACGCGCCGTTTTGGTAACGCTGCGTATCGGGGATATGACCGAGGTCGTGCGCGAGGCGCTCGACTTTGCGTGGGAGACGTTTCGCGACGAGGACCCGCTCACGCGCGGCTGCGAGCTTGCCGTGGAGGAGATTCATCCACAAAGCGAGTGTCTAGACTGCGGCGAGGTTTTCGAACATGATCGCTTTCACTGTCGCTGTCCCCGGTGTGGTGGTGCCAACGTGCGCCTACTGCACGGCCGCGAGCTCGATATCGCAAGTATCGAAATCGAAACCCCCGACGATTAGCCCGCTAGCCATCTAGTGATGGGGTATAAAGGGGCCAAAGTAAGGAGCGCTAAGTATGGCTGAGAAAACGATTGATATCGCGTCGCCGATTCTGTCGCGCAACGAGCGCCTGGCAGATCAGCTGCGTCAGCGATTTAATGAGACAAACACCTATGTGATCAATGTGCTGTCGAGCCCAGGTTCGGGCAAGACCACCACGATCCTGGGCACCAACGAGCGCCTGCGCGACAAGGCTGGCCTGCGCTGTGCCGTCATCGAGGGCGATATCGCCTCGGATGTCGACGCCATCACCATGAAGGAAGCCGGCATGCCCGCCATCCAGATCAACACGGGCGGCCTGTGCCACCTCGAGGGCAACATGATCATGGAGGCCGTTGACGCGTTTGACCAGGCTGTGGGTCTGGAAAACATCGACGTCATCTTTATCGAAAACGTGGGTAACCTGGTCTGCCCAGTCGACTTTGACTTGGGCGAGAACCTGTCCATCATGATTCTCTCGGTGCCCGAGGGCGACGACAAGCCCATCAAGTACCCGGGCATCTTCCAGCACGCTGGCGCGCAGCTGCTCAATAAGGTCGACGTGGCCCCGGCTTTCGATTTTGACATGGATAGGTATACTAAGACACTCGATGACCTCAATCCGCAGGCGCCGCGGTTTGCCGTGAGCGCGCGCAAGGGCGAGGGCATGGACGCCTGGTGCGATTGGCTCATCGGGCAGATCGAGCAAGCAAGGGCGTAAATCGGCCGCCATACGGGCGGGCGTAGCCGTAGAGATACGAGATAGGAGCCTCTTTTGAAGCTCATCATCGCCGAGAAAAACGACGCCGCGCGTCAGATCGCCGAGCGGCTGTCCACGGGTAAGCCTAAAAAGGACAAGGTGTACAACACCGCCATCTACCGTTTTGAGTGGAAGGGCGAGGAGTGCGTGACGATCGGTCTTGCCGGTCACATCCTTGCGCCCGATTTTTGCGACAGCGTGCTGTTCGATAAAAAGCTGGGCTGGTATTCGGT
>CALHDP010000020.1 GCA_938023085.1 uncultured Collinsella sp. | reverse complement strand
GACCTCCACCACAGGGACCCGTACCCGTTCTGGCTGGATTAATGGATGGAAACGGGTGTTCTATCGGGACACACATTTTGTCCTATAAGCCCAATGTTATGGCATCGCAGCGAGCCGGTTCCAAGTGCCCCAGGTCGCCCCGAAAGAGGAGCGACGCGTACTTTGGTACGCGAGCGACGGCTTGAGTGGCGAGATGGGGTGCTTGGGGCCGGCGCAGCGTCAAGCCTTAAAAGTGGTTACCAGGGTGTTCTGGCGGATGAGGACTCGATGGCCTCGTGGCGCTTGAGCTCGCGGCGCATGGTTTGCGAATTGAGCCAAGCTGCCTGCCAGCCACGGATGGGGTAGTGCGTTTCGTCAAGTTCAAATTGCGTATAGCCGCAGGCGTTGATAATCGTCGTCCCGCACGCGTGTTGCCGCTCGCGCTGAAAATCGGGACCGTAGCTCTGATGCACATGCCCGTGCACCATGTAGTCGGGATTCCAGGACTCGAGCGCTGTGTTAAAGCATTCGAATCCTCGATGTGCCAGATCATCCAGGTCGCCCATGCCGGCGGCGGGTGCATGGGTGAGCAAGATGTCGCAGCCGCCGACCATCCTCACTTTGCGGGACAGCTTGCGCATGCGCTTGGCCATCTCGCGCTCGGTGTACATGTTGGCACCATCTCGATAGCGCATGGAGCCGCCAAGCCCCGCAATGCGGACGCCTCGATACACGTACACGGTGTCTTCGACGCAGATGCAGCCGCCCGGTGCATGACGTGCGTAGCGGTCATCGTGATTGCCGCGCACGTAGATGAGCGGTTTGTTGATGACCGTGACCAAAAACTCAAGATAGTCCGGGTCCAGATCGCCAGCGGACAAAATCAGGTCGACACCTTCAAAGCGCTCCTTGCGAAAGCACTCCCATAGGCATCGTTCTTCGGTGTCGGCTATGGCAAGGATTTTCATAGGGCGTGGACTTTCGGCTCATCGTCGAGTTGCGGAATGGTGCCCACCACGTTGTCGGCCAGCCAGTCCATCTCGACGATTTGCGTACTCGGCAGTGGGGGAAAGCCCTCGATCTGCACCACGCCGTCTTGGCTATGGAGCTCGCCGCCAAATGGATTGATGGAGCCCTCGACGATGCCATTGCGGAGGAGTTGAACAAGCTTGCGCGTCTGATAGGGCAGGCCCGGAGCGTAGCGAATGTCGATAACGCCCGAGCTCATGCCGTACCAGTAGTTGACGGCGCGAACCTGGCTGGCGTCACTGGTCTCATCCCAGGTGCCATGCAGTAGACTTCGCACGATAAGCTCGTAGTATCGGCCCCAGTTCCATACCGGCATGGCAATGCCGGTAACCTTGCCATCGACCAGGCGGTGAAGTCCGTAGGCTGTGGGGTCTTCGAGCGACTTTGACATGTCGGCGCCGGTCATGACGCTCACGCCTTCGCGGCACATGGTCTCGGCAAGACCGCCGGCGGGCACATCGCCCCAGGTGAGGATTACCTGCGCACGGGGGTCGAGCAGCGAGGCGCCAATCGCAAAGGCGTTGATCTCGCTGAGTGCGCCCGAGGCGAAGACCGACGCGTGGTAGCCAATGCGATGGTTGTCCGCCATGCTGGCGGCAAGGGCGCCCAGGAGAAACTTGGCCTCGTACATCTTGCCAAAGTACGAACGCACGCTTTGGTGGGGAAGGCCGATAGAGCAGTTGAGGAATCGCACCTGGGGGTACTCGACGGCGGCCCTGAGCGTATATTCCATCAGGCGGTGTGAAGTCGAGAAGATGGCCTTCGCCCCGTGCTTGACGGCGGTCTCCACGGCGGCGTAGAACACGTCCGGATTGTGGCAGTCCTCGAATGCCTCGGTGCGCACGATGCCGCCAAAGTGCTCGTCGAGATACTGACGCCCTTGGTCGTGCAAGCTGTCCCAGCTCGACGATGCACAGGGGAATTCATGGATAAAGGCGATGCGCAGAGGGTTGGCCGCCGAATAAACGGTCTTGCCCATAAAGAAGTTGAGCACGCCGGAGGTGGACTTGGAGGGTGACTCCTCCTCATCGACGCTCGGTGCCTCGACAAGATCGACCTTGTCCTCGTCATTTTTGCCGGCAATGACCAACTCGCGCCAAATCTTGCACAGGCGGTTTACGACGATGTCCGTCGGCGTGTCCAGCAGACGGTCTTGGTTGTACACATTGAGGTATACGAGCATGGCGTCGGCGGGTGTAATGTCCAGATGGTCGCCGCCGGCGCGAAGGTAGGCGCGCTTAAAGAGCAAGAAGGTGTGGCGCAGGTAGTCGACCTTTTTCTGTGACCACTTTTCGATAAGGTCCTGACCGAGCATTTTGGCGAGCGTTTCGTAGCTTCCCTCACGCGAGAACTCGATCTCGTATAGGGGGCAGACGCGCCAAAACGCGCAGAACTCGCCGTACAGGCGGCTTTCGACGGAATCCCATTTGCCGGGGTAGAGACGGGTGACCTTGGCCGAAACCGTCGGGGCGTCCAGGAATTTGAGGACGCTGACGCGCTTGTTGCCTTCCTGGACATAGAACCGATGCATGAACTCGGTGACGATGATGGGGTCGCGATAGCCCTCGGTCACCTGGATGTCGTAGAGATTGGACCACTTGCGGGCGAACTCGGTGTTAAACGGCAGCAGGGGCATAAAGTTACACGAAAAGGCAGACTGACGGCCTTTGGTGACCGTGCCGACGACCATTTCGAGCGGAATGTCCCTCAGGCCGACGCTCTCTCGCTGACCTAAGGGGAGCTGGGCAACGAGGCCGTCGAGGTCCGTAAGGTACGGGTGCTCGCTTTGGCTGATGGCGCGACGGCGTCCCTGCTCGCCGCGCTTGCGTGCTTGACGATAGGCCTCTTCCATGGTGTCTACTCCCTTAGTCGTTTAAACAACGATATGAACCATGGTACCACGATGCGAAACCACCACAAAGGTGCCTGTCCCCTTTGTGGTGGTTTTAGGCGATGATGGGGGCGATGGCGCGGATGCAGGCGTCGGCTGCCGTAAAGGTGGTGCTGTCGTCACTGACGATAAAGATGATCTTACCCTTGATGCCAAAGTCGCCGATCTCGCTAAAGAGCACATACGGCTCCTTGTCAAAGCCCGAGATGGGAAGCACAGCGGCCTTGGTAGCGTCGGTGAGCTCATCTGCCAGCGCGTTCAGTGAAGCCCACTTGGACGTGTCCTTGACCGCGACGGGCACGGCAACGCGCCCAAAGGGCATCAAATGCACGAGCGTGTTCTTGGAGATATTTGAGTTGGGGACGATGATGGTCTGCCCGCAGGCATCTTCGATGGTCGTATGGCGCCAGGTGATGTCCTGGACCACGCCGGACACGCCGCCGACCTCGATATTGTCGCCGGGTTTGATAATGCCCATAAACGTTACCTGCATGCCACCGATAAGGTTTGACAGCGTGTCCTGAAAGCCGAGCGAGATGGCGATGCCGCCGACTCCAAGAGCGGCGACGAGGGCGTTTGCGTTAATGCCAAAGCAGTTGTCGAGGATAAAGCTGCCGCCGATCATCCAGATGACGGCGCGCGCGATGTTGATGAAGATGCTTGATGAAGGGAGTGGGTTATCGTCGCGGTTGAGCAGGTGGTACAGGGTCTTGGACGCGACCTTGGCGGCAACGGCGGTGCCGATGGCCAAGATACCTGCCCAGATGATATTGTGGACCCATCGTTGTGCAAAGAAATGAAGAATCGGTTCAAACAATTCCATGTAGGGAAAACCTCCTCATGATCGTTCAACCATGATACCCACCAGAAGCCTGTCCGATCACGTTCGGACAGGCTTCTGTGCTCGATATAAGGTTTGCACGGCGGGGCTGCAAGGCCCGGCGGTGTAGCTTAGCGGCGGCGCTTCCAGATCAACGCAGTGGCTAACGCAAAGCGGGGGAGTCTTTTCATAGCAGTCTCCTTAGTCCTTAACAAAAACCACCACAAAGGCGCCTGTCCCCTTTGTGGTGGTTTTCTAGGTCGTTAGCTCAGCAGCATGCGGTCGTTGGCGAGCTCGCCGCCCGAGACCTCCTCGAACTTCTGCAGTAGGTCGGCGACGGTGAGCGACTTTTTCTCGTCGCCGGCCACGTCGTAGATTACATGGCCCTCGTGCATCATGATCAGACGGTTGCCCAGACGGATGGCGTCGTTCATGTTGTGCGTGACCATGAGCGTGGTCAGGTGGTTCTCGTCGACGATCTCCTCGGTCAGGTTGAGCACCTTCGATGCCGTTTTGGGGTCGAGGGCCGCGGTGTGCTCGTCGAGCAGCAACAGGCGCGGCTTGGTGAGCGTGGCCATCAGCAGGGTGAGTGCCTGGCGCTGGCCACCCGAGAGCAGGCCGACCTTGGCGTTGAGGCGTGTGTCCAGACCGAGGTCCAAGCGCTTGAGCAGCTCAACGTACTCGTCCTTCTCGGCCTTGGTGACGCCCCACGAAAGACCGCGACGCTGACCGCGACGCTTGGCGAGGGCCAGATTCTCGGCAATCTGCATGTCGGCTGCGGTGCCGCGCATGGGATCCTGGAACACACGGCCCAGGTACTTGGCGCGCTGCGACTCGCTCAGACGCGAGATGTCGGTTCCGTCGAGCTCGATAACGCCCGAATCGAGCGGGTACACGCCGGCGATCATGTTGAGCAGCGTGGACTTGCCGGCGCCGTTGCCGCCGATCACGGTTACAAAGTCGCCGTCGTTAAGGGTGAGGTCGACGCCGGTGAGTGCGCGCTTCTCGGTGACGGTGCCCTTGTTAAAGGTCTTCTTGACGTGCGAGAGCTTAAGCATCTGCCTCATCCCCCTTCGTGTAGGAGCTGCGGAGCTTATAGCGCTCCCAAACCACGGGCACGCACAGGGCCACGGCAACGATCACGGCGGAGAGCAGCTTCATGTCGTTGGCATCCATGCCCAGCTGCAGCACGATGGCACGAATGAGGAAGTACACCACGGAGCCAAAGACTGCAGAGGCCAGACGGACGCTAAACTGCGTCAGACCGCCGGGCAGCAGGCGGCCGAGCACCTCGCCGATAACAATGGCGGCAAGACCGATAACGATGGCGCCGGTGCCCATGCCAATGTCAGCGTACTTCTGGCTCTGGCAGATGAGCGCACCCGAAAGGCCGATAAGGGCGTTGGAGAGCACGAGGGCGATCATCTTGGTGGAGTTGGTGTTGACGCCCAGGGCGCGGATCATGTACTCGTTGTTGCCGGTGGCACGCAGCGCCGAGCCGATCTCGGTGCCAAAGAACCAGTACAGGATGGCGACGATGGCCACGGCCAGCACAATGCCCAGGATGATGGCAACGGTGGACTGCGGTAGGCCCGTCATGTGGCTGACGGATGAGAAGATGGTGCCCTTGGCAAGGATGGGCGTGTTGGATTTGCCCATGATGCGCAGGTTGATGGACCACAGACTGATCTGCGTAAGGATTCCGGCGAGGATTGCGGGAATCTCAAAAACGGTGGTCAAGATGCCCGTGACAGCGCCCGCGATGGCGCCGGCGCACATGCCGGCCAGCACGGCGAGCAAGGGGTCGACGTTGTTGTTGACGATGAGCACGGCGCAAACGCAGCCGCCGAGGGCAAAGCTGCCGTCGCAGGTCATATCGGGGATGTCGAGCAGGCGGAACGTGATAAACACGCCGAGCACCATAATGCCCCAGAGGACGCCCTGCGAAATGGCGCCCTGCAATGCAATGAGCATGCTTCATACCTCCTAGGATAGGGTGGACACGTGATTTTCCATAATAGCGGTAACACTGCATAAAAGAGCTGCGGACGGATGTTTTGTCTCATCCGAAACAAGCAGGGCGAACGCCGGTCTTTAGCGTTCGCCCCTGTGGCTCAGATATTGAATAACGCGGCTATGGCACGAGCGCGGGCTCTAGATGCATTGCCACGCATGACGCTATGCGTCCAGAGCGGAGAGGTCGATGCCCAGGGCCTCGGCCATCTCGTCGTTCTTGACGACGACCAGGTCCTTGCTCGAGAGATGCTTGATCGGCATATCCTCGGGCTTGGCCTCGCCCTTCAGGATCTTGACGGCCATCTCGCCTGCAGCGTAGCCCAGGTCCTCGTAGTTGATGGAGAGGGTGAACACGCCGCCGGCCTTGCACATGCCCTCCTCGCCGGTAACGAAGGGGAGCTTGTTCTCCTTGCAAATCTGGCCGACCTGCGAAGCGCCCGCGGCGATGGTGTTGTCGGTGGGGGAGTACAGCGCGTCGACCTTGCCCACGGCAGACTCGACAACGGACTGGATCTCGTTAGAGCTCGAGACGGTGAAGTCAGTGTACTCGAGGCCCAGCTTGTCGAGCTCCTTCTTGGCGGCCTTGATCTGGACGTCGGAGTTGGATTCGGCGGTGCAGTAGAGCAGGCCGACCTTCTTAACGTCGGGCAGGACCTTCTGCATCATCTCGAGCTGCTCGGCGACCGGGGTGAGGTCGGAAGCGCCCGTGACGTTGGTGCCGGGTTTGTCGTTGTCCTGGACCAGGCCGGAAGCGGCGTAGTCGGTGATGGCGCAGCCAACGATGGGGATATCGGCCGTGGCGCCGGCGGCAGCCTGCGCGGCGGGCGTAGCGATGGCATAGATCAAGTTGACGCCGTCGCCTACGAACTTGTCGGCAATGGACTTACACGTGGACTGGTCGTTCTGGGCGTTCTTCTGGTCGATCTTGACCTTGAGACCGCTCTTCTTGATGGCCTTGACGAAGCCGTCGTTGGCGGCATCGAGCGCGGAGTGCTCGGTAAGCTGCAGAACGCCGATGGTGTAGTCGGAACCGGCGGCAGCGGAGCCGGAACCAGAGTTGCCGCCGCATCCGGCGAGCGGAGCGAGCGCGAGCAGGCCAGCGGAGACAAGAAGGCTCCTGCGGCTGATGGTGATGTCCTTCATATCATTACCCCCAGTATAAAAATGGCTGGAAACACTGCACTAGGAAAAAGTGCAAGTGGGACTATAGTAACGCCGATGTCCATTTTTACAATAACCTGGCGGGTTTTTTAATACTGAACCGGATGGGCGGTGCTGAGGAACGACGGACGGTAACGGGGCTTATGCCGCGGGTGCGGGGCTGTCTTCTTCGTCTAGCGCGGCAAAGAGTTTCTTGCCGTCGAGCAAACGCGTACTGACGTTTCTCATGCGGCTGACCTCAACGGTGCGCAGGGTGTCGTCGGCGCCTCGGGTGTCGTAGACCGTTCCCAGCAGATACGAGACGCCATCGCGCTGCCTGATGGCAAAGGGCCGGACCGTCATCCGTACCACCTCGATTTCGCCTCGGGTCAGGACGTTTGTGATATCAAAGCTGACAGTTGTTCCATGGTCGATGGCCTGTTCGACGAGTTCGCACGTGTCGATACGCTTGGCGTGCGGACGCGTTGTCTTGACGGGTGCGTCGTTGGCGGCCGGTGCCGGTTCGGGCATATCGAGATAGTCGCGAACATCGGCGCTCGCCATGGCGACCAGGTGCTGCGCCATGCTCTTTCGAATGGCTATGGGCGTCGATCTGTTGCGCATGACCATGCCGTGGAGCCGTATGATTTCCTCGTCAGCAAGTGGACGGGTGAGAAGCCGATAGCCCACGCCGCGCTTATAGTCGATTTCGTATCCGGCGTGACGAAGTGCAGATATCGAGGTATAGATGCTGCGGCGTGCCGCCGAGATGGGCATGCGGGCGGGGTCGTCGGGATGGGCGAGGAGCTCGACCAGCTCGTCGGAAAGCAGCGCCTTGTCCTCGCCGGTGTTCTCGCTCAAGAGCTGCAGAATGCGTACGGCGCGATAGGCTGCCATCGAGGCGGAGCCCCTGGTCGTGGTCTCGTAGTTTTCAACAACGGCTTCGGTCATAGCGCCCACGTCCTTTCCTTTTTTGGTGATGGCAGATCAGAGCCTAGGGTGCGGAGCCTGGCCAAGGACGCGTGACGCCTTGGACGGTCGATGGTTGCCGGCAAACGGCGGGTCGAGTTTTCAACAACCCTGCCTAACTGACCAAAACCTTGCCAAAAGCTTGACGGATGCTGTTGAAAAAAGCGCCCCTCGGCTTGCCGAGAGGCGCTGGCGCGATGTGCTGTAATGCGCTGGGTGCGCTGTGGAGATTAGAAGTCGGCGTTGCCCACGGTACGCGGGTGCGGCAGGACGTCGCGGATGTTGCCCACGCCGGTCAGATACATGACCAAGCGCTCGAAGCCCAGACCGTAGCCGGCGTGCTTGCAGGAACCGTAGCGGCGCAGGTCAAGGTAGTACTTGTACTGCTCGGGATTCATGCCCAGGTCCTTGATGCGGGCCTCGAGCAGATCCAGGCGCTCCTCGCGCTGGGAGCCGCCGATAATCTCGCCGATACCGGGGACCAGGCAGTCGGCGGCGGCGACGGTCTTGCCGTCCTCGTTCATGCGCATGTAGAACGCCTTGATCTCGGCCGGGTAGTCGGTTACGAAGGTCGGGCGCTTAAAGTGCTCCTCGGTCAGGAAACGCTCGTGCTCGGTTTGCAGGTCGATGCCCCAGCTCACGGGATAGTCGAACTTGTGGCCGGCGGCGACGGCCTGCTCCAGGATCTCGACGGCCTCGGTGTAGGTAACGCGGGCAAAGTCGGAGTTTGCCACGTGGTTCAGGCGCTCGATTAAACCCTTGTCCACAAACTTGTTGAGCATATTGAGCTCGTCGGGGCAGGTGGCCATAACGTCCTTAAGAACGTACTTGAGCATGGCCTCGGCGTTGTCCATGTAGTCGTTGAGGTCGGCGAAGGCCATCTCGGGCTCAATCATCCAAAACTCGGCGGCGTGGCGCGTGGTGTTGGAGTTTTCGGCGCGGAAGGTGGGGCCAAAGGTGTACACGTCGCCAAAGGCCATGGCAAAGTTCTCGGCATTGAGCTGGCCGGACACGGTGAGGCTCGCATGCTTGCCAAAGAAGTCCTGGCTCCAGTCGACCTCGCCGGACTCGGTGAGGGGCGGGTTTTTGGGGTCGAGCGTGGTCACGCGGAACATCTCGCCGGCGCCCTCGCAGTCACTCGTGGTGATGATGGGGGTGTTGACGTAGACAAAGCCCTGCTCCTGGAAGAAGCGGTGGATAGCGGCAGCTGCGACAGAGCGGATACGGAACACGGCGCGGAACAGGTTGGTGCGCGGGCGCAGGTGCTGTTGGGTGCGCAGGAACTCGACGGTGGCACGCTTCTTCTGCAGCGGGTAATCCGGGGCGCTGACGCCCTCGACCTCGATGGAGGTGGCAGAAAGCTCGAAAGGTTGGGGCGCATCGGGGGTCAGCTTGACGGTGCCGGTGCAGATAAGGGCGGCAGAG
>CALHDP010000019.1 GCA_938023085.1 uncultured Collinsella sp. | reverse complement strand
CGTCATCTCCATGGTGGCCTACATTCTGTTCGAGGGTATTTCGACGCTGCTTAAGCCGGGCTTCCTCACGCAGCCCGCGCGTGCCAACGGAACCCAGGGCGGCGTACTCTATCAGCTGTTCGACTCGTTCTATCTGCTACTGATCAACCTGGTCATCTCGGTGCCCATCAGTCTGGGCGGAGCGGTCTTCCTGGTTGAGTACGCGCCGAACGGCCCTATCCGCGACATCGCCTCTACCGCCATCGAGACGCTGTCCTCGCTGCCTTCCATCGTCGTCGGCATGTTCGGCTTTCTGGTGTTCTCGGTGCAGCTGGGCTGGAAGTACTCCATCATCTCCGGCGCCGTCGCGCTCACCATGTTCAACATTCCCATCCTGGTGCGCGTGATCCAACAGGCGCTCGAGGACGTGCCACAGGCCCAGCGCGATGCGTGTCTGGCTATGGGCCTCACCCGCTGGGAGGCCACGCTGCACATCCTGATCCCCGAGGCCATGCCCGCTATCGTGACCGGCATCGTGCTTTCGGCCGGCCGCGTCTTTGGCGAGGCCGCGGCGCTGCTCTTTACCTCGGGCATGAGCTCGCCGGTTCGCCTGAACTTCTTGAGCTTTAACCTGTCGAGCCCCACCTGCGCTTGGAACGTGTTCCGTCCCGGCGAGTCGCTCGCCGTGCACATCTACAAGATCTATGGCGAGGGCAGCCCCGAGGCCCAGCAGATTGTCTGGGGCACCGCGGCACTGCTGATGATCTGTGTGCTGCTGTTTAACGTAGTTGCCCGTATCGTGGGCAAGCAACTGGCAAGGAAGATGACGGCCGAATGAGCGAGATGAATGTAACGCCCGCAACCGAAGCGGTATCGTCCGAGACCCAGGACTTCCTGTCGAGCGTGGGAGAGAGCGAGAAGCGCGTGCGCGTGAGCGGCAAGGCTGTGAGCGACGAGGTCGTGCTCTCCACCAAGGACGTCAACGTGTACTATGGCGACCACCATGCGCTGCACGACACGTCGCTCGACTTTCACAAGGGTGAGATCACGGCGCTCATCGGTCCTTCGGGCTGCGGTAAATCGACCTTCTTGCGCAGCCTCAACCTGATGAACCGCGAGATTCGCGGCTGCCGCGTGGAGGGCGAGATCAACTACCGCGGGCGCAACGTGAACACTAAGACGGAGAACACCTACGAGCTGCGTCGTTCCATTGGCATGGTGTTCCAGCAGCCCAACCCGTTTCGCAAGTCCATTCGCGACAACATCACGTTTGCGCCCAAGCGCCACGGCATTACCGACCGCGACGAGCTCGATCGTATGGTCGAGGAGAGCCTGCGCGGTGCGGCGCTGTGGGACGAGGTCAAGGACAAGCTCGACAAGAGCGCCTACGCGCTTTCGGGCGGCCAGCAGCAGCGTCTGTGCATCGCGCGCACGCTGGCGCTCAACCCCGACGTGATTCTGTTCGACGAGCCCTGCTCGGCGCTCGATCCCATCTCGACGCTGGCGATCGAGGACCTGATGTCGTCGATTGTAGCCGAGCGCGCCATCGTCATCGTGACGCACAACATGGAGCAGGCGTCGCGTGTGTCCAACCGCACGGCGTTCTTCTACATGGGCAATATGGTCGAGTACGACGAGACTGACGAGATTTTCCAACGGCCCAAGGATAAGCGGCTGAATGATTACCTCACCGGCATGTTCTCCTAGTCCGGGACATGCTTGAGGCCCGCGGCGGCCACGGTTGCCGCGGGACTGATTGGAGAGGCGGGCCATCTCTTTTGCGAGATGGCCCGCCTTTTTGCTCTGCGACCGAAACGACCACCACAAAGGGGACAGGCACCTTCGTGGTGGTTTGGGGTGGGGCTCGCTGCTATCATGGACAACGTTGAATTTCTACGAAGGAGCAGGGCATATGGCGATTCTTTTGGGATGCGATTCCGTCAGCCTAGAGTTTCCCACCAAGCATATTTTCGATAGCGTGACGCTCGGCGTGGGCGAGGGCGACCGCATTGGTATCGTCGGAAAAAACGGCGACGGCAAGTCGACGCTGCTGAGCGTACTCGCGGGCACGCTGGAGCCCGATGACGGCCGCGTGACGCACCGCCGCGGCACGACGATCGGTCTGCTCGGTCAAAAGGACAACTTGGTCGATACCGACACCGTGCATCATGCTGTCGTCGGCGATACACCCGAGTACGAGTGGGCGTCGAGCCCGCGTACGCGCCAGATCCTGGCTGGTCTTATTAGCGATGTGCCCTGGGAGGGCACGGTGGGCGAGCTTTCGGGCGGCCAGCGCCGTCGCGTGGACCTCGCGCGCCTGCTGATCGGCGACTACGACGTGCTCATGCTTGACGAGCCCACCAACCACCTGGACATGCGTACCATCAACTGGCTTGCGCGTCATCTTAAGGCCCGCTGGCAGCGCGGCCAGGGCGCGATGCTCGTGGTCACGCACGATCGCTGGTTCTTGGACGAGGTCTGCACCAGCATGTGGGAGGTCCACGACGGCCAGGTCGATCCCTTCGAGGGCGGTTACTCTGCATATATCCTTCAGCGCGTAGAGCGCGACCGCATGGCCGCGGTTACCGAGGAGCGCCGTCGCAACATGGCGCGCAAGGAGCTCGCGTGGCTGAGCCGCGGTGCCCAGGCGCGCTCCACCAAGCCCAAGTTTCGCGTGGACGCCGCTCGCGAGCTGATCGCCGACGTGCCGCCCGTACGTGACGAGCTGGAGCTCAAACGCCTCGCGGTGAGCCGCCTGGGCAAGCAGGTTATCGACGTGGTCGACGTGGACGCCGGCTATGCGGATACCGATGGTGCGTCCAAACAGGTGCTCTCCGACGTGACCTGGCTCATCGGCGCGGGCGACCGCTATGGTCTTTTGGGCGAGAACGGCGCCGGCAAGTCCACGCTGCTCGACGTGATCCAGGGTAAGATCGCGCCCCTGCGCGGCCGTGTAAAGATCGGCCAGACGGTGCGCTTTGGCGTGCTGTCGCAGCAGCTCGAGGAGCTCGAGCCCTACATGGGCGACACGATCCGCGAGGTGCTCAGCAACTATAAGAAGTACTACGTCATCGACGGCAAGGAGACTTCGCCCGAGAAGCTCTGCGAGCGCCTGGGCTTTACGACCCAGCAGCTCTGGAGCCGCATCGGCGATCTTTCGGGTGGCCAGCGCCGTCGCCTGTCGCTGCTGCTGACGATCCTGGACGAGCCCAACGTGCTTATCCTGGACGAGCCCGGTAACGACCTGGATACCGACATGCTCGCGATTGTCGAGGACCTGCTCGACGGCTGGCCCGGCACGTTGATCCTGGTGACGCACGACCGCTTCCTCATGGAGCGCGTGACCGACCAGCAGTGGGCGCTGCTCGACGGCCACCTGACGCATATGCCTGGTGGCGTCGACCAGTACCTGCGCCTGTGCAACGCCACCGCCGAGGGCGAGCCCGTGGGTGCGCCGAGCGCAAAGACTGGCACCTTCGACACCGGTGCCGCGGCTGCGGCGGCCGATAAGCCCAAGTCGAGCGGCCAGCCCAATGGCCTTTCCAACGCCGAACGCCAGAAGCTCCGCCGCGAGGTGAGCTCGCTCGAGCGCAAGATGGAGACGCAGCGCGCCCGCGTGGAGGAGGCCGAGGCCGCCATGGCCCAGGTCGACCCCACCAACTACACGGCGCTGGGCGAGCAGCAGGCAAAGATCGACGAGGCCCACGCCGCCATGGATGAGCTGGAGATGGCGTGGCTCGAGGCGAGCGAGAAGCTCGAGGGCGAGGAGTAGGCGAGGATGATCAAGGCCGCGTTTTTCGATATCGACGGCACGTTGCTGAGCTTTAAGACGCACCGGATTCCGGCGTCGGCGCAGCAGGTGCTCGACAGCTTTCGCGAGCAGGGGATTGCGTGCGTGATTGCCACGGGTCGCCCAACCTACCAGATGCCGGATTGGCTGTTCGACTTGGGATGGGATGCGTACATTACGCTTTCGGGCCAGCACTGTTTTGATGCCAAGGGCGTTTATCGCAGCTGCCCGATCGATCCGGACGACGTCGCGGTGATTGTGGACCAGGTGGCGCAGGGACGCTACGACTCGCTGTGCATGCAGGGCGAGAATTCGTTTGTGAACCGCCTGTCCGAGCGCGTGGTGACGGCTGGCAGCAATGCGGGAATCGTCTACCACGAGGAGCCGTTTGAGCACGCCTTTGACGCACCGGTCTACCAGTTTTGCGCCTTTGTGGATCCGGCCGACGAGCATATCGTGACTGATGCGGTGTCGCATTCACTCACTACGCGCTGGTGCGACCTGTTCTGCGACATTATCCCTGCTAACGGCGGCAAGGACCTGGGCGTGGCGGCGACGCTGGAGCGCCTGGGTGTCGACGCGAGCGAGGCGATTGCCTTTGGCGATGGCGAGAACGACCTGTCGATGTTTTCCGCCGTGGGCACGAGCGTGGCCATGGGCAACGCACAGGACACGGTGAAAGCTGCAGCGACCTATGTGACGAGCGCCGTGGATGACGACGGGATCTACAACGCCGCGAAGCACTTTGGATTGATGTAACTGCGGGCCGGCACCCGGCGCCTGGGGACACTCCTTGCGGGGCGTCCCCATTTTGTTTTCGTCCCGCACGTTTTGTGAAACACGGCTAACTTTTAGACAAAGTAGTAAGACATGGGCAACTTTTGCGGTAAAGTTAGCCGTGGAAAGTATCCAAAGGCTAACTAGCAATCATCGCGAAAGGCGGCCCATGGCCCTACGTGAATCCGGAGAAGACTATCTCGAATCGATCTACGTTCTGTCGGAACGTCAGGGCATCGTGCGCTCGATCGACGTTGCGGAGTACCTCGGCGTAACCAAGGCGAGCGTCTCTAAAGCCATGGCGACGTTGGAGAACAGCGGCTATGTCGAAATGGGCAAGCGCGACGTTCATCTGACGGAGCGTGGTCTGGAGGTCGCTCGCCAAATGTGGGAGCGTCACTGCTTTTTCGTGGGGCTGCTGGAGGATGCGGGTGTTTCGGCTGAGGTCGCGTCGCTAGAGGGCTGCCACATGGAGCACTGCCTGAGCGAGGAAAGCTTTGAGAAGCTGAGGGCGATGTTGGGACGGGAAGATGTAGCGGGTCCAACAACAGAAGCCTAACTGTCCCACAGTAGCGCGGAGTTCACGCAAAGCGCGAACCAGCGACTGGGACCAGCGGCCCTTTCGGCCAAGTCCATTTCAGCAAAGGAACCCTGCCAGCAAGCGATGCCCAAGAACCGCCTGCGATGTTACCGCAGGCCGGGACCGGGCTTGGTTTTGAAAACAGTCCGCAGCGCGAGGCCCGCCTTTCCGTTGCTCCGCAGGAGCAGGAAGGACGGGCCTCATGCGCGAGGACGTTTTCAAAACCAAGCCCGGTCCCGGCCGGATAGCCCAAGAACGCTACAGGTTCTTGACACCCATCGCGCGCATGGCGTTCAGGATGGCGATGATCGCCACGCCTACGTCGCCGAACACGGCAAGCCACATATTGGCGATACCCAGCGCTGCCAGCACAAGGATCAGCAGCTTGATACCCAGCGCAAAGATGATGTTCTGCCAAACAATCGCCATGGTCTTGCGCGCCACACGGATGGCACGGGCGATGTTGGACGGCTTGTCATCCATCAGCACGACGTCCGCCGCCTCAATTGCGGCGTCCGAGCCCATAGCGCCCATGGCGATGCCAACGTCTGCGCGGGTAAGCACGGGTGCGTCGTTGATACCGTCGCCGACAAAGGCGAGCTTGCCCTTGCCGCTTTCGGCCGCGAGCAACGCCTCAACACGCTCGACCTTATCGCCCGGTAGCAGCTGCGCGTGGAACTCGTCGAGACTGAGTTGCTTGGCCACAGACGCCGCAACCTCCTCGCGGTCGCCCGTGAGCATAACGGTGCGCTTGACGCCGGCGGCGTGCAAGTCGCGGATCGTCTGCTCGGCATCGGCCTTAACAGTGTCTGCAATCACGATGTGGCCGGCGTACACGCCGTCAACGAGCACATGCAGAATCGTTCCGACGACCTCGCAATCGGGCGCTTCGACTCCGGCCGCGGCGAGCATCTTGGCGTTGCCGACGACGACGTGCTTGCCGTCGATGGTTGCCGTCACGCCGTGGCCCGCGTCGTTGGCGGAGTCGCTAACGCGCTTGGGGTCGACCTCGCCCTGGTAGGCGACACGCACAGACTGCGCGATGGGGTGATCGGAGAACGACTCCGCAAGGGCTGCGACCTCGAGCAACGACTGCTCGGTGTAGCCAGCCTCGGGGTGCACCGCGACCACCGAGAACGTGCCGTTGGTGAGGGTGCCGGTCTTGTCAAAGACGACGGTGTCCACATCGGCGAGCGTCTCGAGATAGTTAGAACCCTTGATGAGGACGCCCAGCTTGGATGCGCCGCCGATGCCGCCAAAGAAGCTGAGCGGCACGCTGATCACGAGCGCGCACGGGCAGCTGACGACCAGGAAGGTCAGGCCGCGCAGGATCCAGTCGGACCAGGCGCCGGTGACCAAGCCGCCGCCGAGCGCGAGTACCGCGGCAGCGCCGGTGACGGCGGGCGTGTAGGCGCGGGCGAAGCGCGTGATGAAGTTCTCGGTGTGCGCCTTCTTTTCGCTGGCGTTTTCTACGAGCTCCAGGACGCGCGCGACGGTGGACTCGCCAAATGGCTTGGTGGTGCGCACGTGGATGAGACCCGTCATGTTGATGCAGCCGCTGATGATATCGTCTCCGGTTTTGGCCGGGCGGGGGATTGACTCGCCCGTGAGCGCGGCGGTATCGAGCTGTGTCTCGCCTTCGACGATGACGCCGTCGATAGGCACGCGCTCGCCGGGCTTGACGACGATGATGGTGCCCACGGCGATGTCATCGGGGAAGACCTGCTCGAGTGTGCCGTCGGGTTGCTTGACGTTGGCGTAGTCGGGCGCGATGTCCATCATGGCGCTGATCGACTTGCGGCTCTTGCCCACGGCGTATGCCTGGAACAGCTCGCCGACCTGGTAGAACAGCATGACGGCGGCGCCTTCGGCCATGTGCGGGTCGGTGTCGGGGAAGAGCACCATGGCAAACGCGCCGATGGTCGCGACGGCCATGAGGAAGCTCTCGTCGAACGCCTTGCCGCGGCGGATGTTGTTGTATGCCTTTTGGAGCACGTCGTAGCCGGCAATCAAAAAAGGCACGAGGAACAGTGCGAAGCTGGCGTAGATGTCGCCCGGGGTGCCGAATGCGGCAGTGAGGGTGCCGAGCTCATCGAGGGCGTACACCACGGCAAAAATGCCCAGCGCTACCAGGATGCGGTTGCGCTTATGCTCGAGTGACTCTTTTTTCTTGCGCTTCTTCTTTTTTTTCTTGGGGTCGGCGGTGGCCATGACTCGTATCCTCCCATTTGAATGTATGAACACTCGCTCATATAATTTCGCGAGCAAAGGCCGCGGCAAGCGCGGCCTTGCGGGTTGGCGAAAACCTGGGCTAGAGAATGATCTCGCAGTCCGGCTCGGCGTCGGCGGTGAACTCCACAACGCGGTCGAGGACCTCGTCGAACTCGGCTTCATCGGCCTCGAGCGTCAGCTTCTGGGTCATAAAGTTGACGGACACGGATTTGACGCCCTCGAGCTTGGCCAGCTCGTCCTGAAGCTCACGCGCGCAGTTGGCGCAGTCGATTTCGTCGAGCTTAAACTGCTTTTTCATGGTGGGTTCCTTTCTCTGTATTTGCGGCTTGGGTGCAGGCCGCGCTGGTACCGTGGTTGGTTGCTATTCGCAGATGTGGCTCATGCCTTGGTTGAGCATGGTGTAGACGTGGTCGTCGGCGAGCGAGTAGAGGATATTGCGCCCGTCGCGCCGGAATTTAACCAGGTGCGACTGCTTGAGTGTGCGCAGCTGGTGCGACACCGCGGACTGCGAGGTTTCGGTCGCTTCGGCGATGTCTGCCACGCAGAGCTCGCGGCCCATGAGGGCATAGAGGATCTTGATGCGCGTGGTGTCGCTGAAGACCTTGAACAGGTCGGCGAGGTCGTAGAGAAGCTCCTCGTCGGGAAGGTCCTCGGGCGAGCAGGTGGTGGGGATCGCGGGTTCGGTGGCCTCGATGTCGGGTTTCGTTTCATCAACGCGGATGCTCATTGCAATATCCTTTCATATGAACATGCGCTCATATAACTTGCTTCCGATTATATGAGTGTATGTTCATATGTCAATGACGTTCAGGTAATTCGTTGCACAAAATGATGGGGAATAGTGGACGAGATCCCGGACTGAGCGGTTTTGATAGCCGATGCCGGGGTGGGTGCCCCTGAGCCGTGCAAAAATTGGAGTATTCTGCAACGATAGGGGGTCCGCTAATTTATTGCAGGCCATATAATGCAGTTCAAGAGTTATCTTAGGGTGTTAATCCGATGAGTTCTTCCTCAAATGTTGCCTAACGCTCTAACGCAAGAGTGATTTCGCTTCACATTTGGATCCACTCGAGGGTGATAGACACCCGGCTCTGCTGAATACTCGCATTTTTGCACGTCGCTAAGGTACCCACCTTGTTAGCCGGGCTAGTTTCCGGCCCCGAAGACCTTGCCCTCGGGCGCGAGGCTGCTTGTTTGGGCAAATGATGGGCTGTCGGATTCGACAGTCTGCATGTCATCGATTGCTGCAACTTCATTAATTGTCGGGTCATCCAGCGTGATGCCTTCGAGTGCTGCTTTTTCGAGGTCGATTCGTTGACGCTCTTCGGAATCTTGGCGAAGCTGCTTCTGAATTCGCTTTTTCTCTTCTATAAACCTTCTGAGCACAAACTGTCTCAGGTCCTCTTGCATGATTTGAAAGTCTTTTGGCAGACGCGAGGGGCGTACGCCCTCTTTCCGCTGGATTGCTTCCATGACCCTAACAAAAGAGCTGGCATGCATAAAGGAATAACGGCTGACGGTGATGATTCCGTACCCCATGGACGCAAGTGCATTCTTGCGCTCCTCATCGATGGCGCGGTCTTCTTCCGCGTCATGATAAAAACCGTTGTATTCAATGTCTGTGCGAGATTTCTTTAGATACGCATCCATAAAGAACTTTTTGCGCCTCGTGAGATTCTTTGCGGCAGCGGTGACCTGCACCTCGTAATCGGTCTCAATTCCCTTAATACCAAGCCCTCCTTCGCTTTTGGGCAGCGTTAGCATCATGACAAATGCCGTTTCCATGGGAGACCGGCATCCGTCGCGCACACATTGGATCGCCTTTCGGGCAAGGGCCAGACCGTCGCATCTGGTAATGGAATTAAAGAACTGTTTTAACCTCTCGGTCGAGGTGAGCGCGAAACGCTCGGTATAGGAGGTGGAAGAGTCGGTTCCAAGGGAATAAGCGCCGCACAGTTCAAAGTAGTACTCCACTAGTTCGCGAAAAGAAAGATAGGTGGCGGCCTGAAGTGCGCAAAGCTCAACGCCAACAACGAAGATGCCATCTTTGAGCTCTATAAAGCGTGAGTTCGAGAATCGTTTTGAAGAAACGTGGCATTGACAGTTCATTGCATAGCGCGCATTCCTGCGATCAAACACCATCACCTCGAGGGAACCATTTGCGTCGAGGGAAACATCATGTTTGGTGAGCCATTCTGCGGCTGCGTCAAGGAGCGTTCCGGTGGGACATGATCCGTAAATCGCGGCAGGACTACAGGACTCGATGCCTTTCGCAGACACCGAATGCGCGGCCTGGTAGACCGCTTTTGCAGTGGTATGTGACAATACGATACTCATGCTATATATCGTGTCAG
>CALHDP010000018.1 GCA_938023085.1 uncultured Collinsella sp. | reverse complement strand
TAGCCTCGACCACGGTGGCCGGACCGCGACGGCAGTCACCTGCAGCCCAGACGCCCTCGACGCCGGTGGAGGTGGCGGCGAGGCGGCCGCGACGGTCGTGCTCGACGCCCGCGGCGTCGTACAGGCTGGCATCGATGCCCTCGCCCACGGCGCAGATCACCGTGGTGGCGGAAAGCTCGACGGTCTCGCCCGTGGCAACAGGGCTGCGACGGCCGCTTGCATCCGGCTCGCCGAGCTCCATGACGTCGCAGGTCAGCACGGCGCCGTTGAGTGCCTTGGGCGCCAGCAGCTCGCAGAACTCAACGCCGTCGGCAAGAGCAAGATCGAGCTCTTCCTCGTCGGCGGGCATCTGCTTCTTGGTGCGACGATACACCAGGCGCACGTTCTTCACGCCAGCCAGGCGCTTGGCCACGCGAGCCGCGTCCATGGCGGTGTTGCCGGCGCCAATGACCACGACGTCCTCGCCCAGCTCGAGCTTCTCGCCCTTCTTGGCGGCCTCGAGGAACTCAAGCACGTCGAGCTCGGCGCCCTCGCGCAAACCTGCAGAGCCGGGCATCCAGGCACCGGTAGCCACGACCACGTCAGTAAAGCCCTGGGCCTTGAGCTCGTCGATGGACTCCACGCGGGCGTTGAGCTGCACCTTGGCGCCAAAGGCCAGGCAGAGCTCGGCATCGTGGGAGATATCGTCGCTCGCAATACGGAACTCGGGGATCACGTGGCGGACCACGCCGCCGAGCGAGTCGCGGGCCTCAAAGATAGTGACGGGCACGCCGGCACGCGTCAGGAAGAACGCCGTCGCCAGGCCGGCCGGGCCGCCGCCGATAACGGCAACGTTGCGCTCGCCGTCGTTGGCGATGGCCTGGGCGCGCAGCTTGGGCAGCACGGCGGTCATGGCCTCGCGGGCGGCCTTGAGCTTGCTGGCGCGAATCTGGGCGCCCTCGGGCTCGTAAAATGCACGCTCGCAGGCACGGCCGCAGGGATGCGGGCAGATGGTGCCGGTGATAAACGGCAGGGCGTTGCGCTCGATGATAATGTTGAGCGCGTCCTCGTAGCGGCCCTCGTCAACAGCCGCCAGGTAGGCAGGAATGTCCTGCTGGATTGGGCAGCTCGTGCGGCACGGCGTGGTAAAGCAGTCGGAAAGCGGACTCTTGCCGGCAACCTTGCGGTCGGGCAGCGGACGCAGCGGCTTCTTGTAGAGCGGGTTGGTGAGCGAATCGGTCTGAATCGCAGTCACGGCCTCGAGAGAGACGCCCGCGAACGGCTTGCCATCCAGGTCGGTAAACTCGCCGGCCATCTGGCTAAAGCGCTCGTAGCCACCGGGCTTGAGCACGTCGGTCGCCAGGGTAACGGGCCAAATGCCGGCGTCATACAAGGCGCGAATGTTGTAGACTGTGGCGCCGCCGGAGTAGCTGATGCGCAGCTTGCCATCGAACTGCTCGGTAATGCGACGGGCGGCCTCGATGGTCAGCGAGAACAGCGAACGGCCGGACATGTACATCTCGGTGGAAGGCAGCTCGTTCCTCGTCACGTCGACGGGGAAGGTGTTGGTCAGCTTGACGCCAAACTCCAGGCCGCGCTCGGCGCACAGGGCAATCAGGCGCTCGAACATGGGCACGGCATCGGCCCACTGCAGGTCCTCGCGGAAGTGCGTATCGTCGAAGACGATGTAGTCAAAGCCCAGCTCGTTGAGGCGCTGACGTGCAAACTCATAGCCCAGCAGCGTGGGGTTGCACTTGATGTAGGTATTGAGGCCCTTCTCGGTGATCAGATAGGTCGCGATGCGCTCGATCTCGGCCGGCGGGCAGCCGTGCAGGGTGGACTCCGTGATGGAGTTGGACACGCGCGCCGGGATGGATTCGACAAATGCGGCGTCGACATGCTCAAACTTGTCCAGGTTAGCGAGCGCCCACGTACGGCACTCGTTCCAAACCTCGGAGCCGCTGGCGTCTTTCATGCCCTCGATGTAGGCGTCGACCTTGGGGCTCTTGATGCCTTCCAGGTCATAACCCACGGACATGTTGAAGACAAAGCCGTCCGGGCTGCCCAGACCGTACTCGCGGGCAATCAGGTGGCAGGCGAACCATGCCTTCACGTACTCGGCAAAGGCCTGCGGAACCTCGAGCTCGGTCGACCACTCGCAGTTGTAGCACTCGTCCTGCGCCACAATGCAGGGTTTGTTCACACACTTGGAGAGCTCCTCGCCATCCATAACCTGAACGGTCTTGAGCTCAAAGAAGCGGGAGCCGGCCACGTAGGATGCCACGATGTTCTGGGCCAGCTGCGTATTGGGACCGGCGGCCGGGCCAAACGGAGTCTCGATGCGCTCGTCAAAAATGGGAAGCGCGCCCTCCTGGTTGGTCGCGACCATCTTGCGCACGCCAAAGACGGCGCCCTGGGTCTTGTGCTCCTCGATGATCCAGTTCATCAGCTGCGAAAACGGGATCGGCCTCATGATGTCGCTCATAATGAGCTCCTCTCTGTAACGCCCGGCGAGACCGCGCGACGGGCGCAAATACGGTGTAGCGCTAGCACAGCGCCGGCGACCCCGCGGAGGCCGCCTATGCACGCGCCGGATGCGGCGAAACATCCGACGCGCGCGAATCTCCAATTGGATTAATACACGCGATCGTTGAGCGTGCTCCAGAGCTTCTTGGACTCAGCCATGGTCCACGCGTTGATCTTGTCCTCATCAATCCCAACGAACTCGCGATCCTTGTACAGGACGCGGCCGTTGATGATGGTGGTGCGGCAGTTTTTGCCCATCATGCCAAAGAGCATGTGGCCGTCGATGTTCTCCTCGCTCAGCGGCGTAAAGGGCTTGTAGTCCATGACGATGACGTCGGCGGCAGCGCCGGCCTCGAGCACACCGAGCTTGCGATCGAAGTACTTGCTCGCCATCTTGGCGTTGTTCTCGAACAGCATGGTCATGGCCTCGCACCAGCCCACGTTGGGCATGGCGGCGTTGTGGCGCTGAATGATCAGGAAGACCTTAAGGCTCTCGAGCATATCGTGGGTGTAGGCGTCGGTGCCCATGCACACGGGGATGCCGCGGCGGAAGAACTCGAGCACGGGGGCGCAGCCCACGGCGTTGCCCATATTGGATTCGGGGTTGTTGACCAGCCAGGTGCCGGACTCCTTGACGATATCCATCTCGGCTGGCGTCACGTGGATGCAGTGACCCAGCATGGTGTCGGGACCCAGCAGGTTGTGCTGCAGCAGGCGCTCGACGGGGCTGATGCCGCCGCGGTTGAGGCGGGAATCCCACACGTCGTTCATGCCCTCGCACACGTGGATGTGGAAGCCGGTCAGGCCGTTGTTGGCCTCGGCCATCTTGTCCATGGTCTCGTCCGACAGCGTAAAGGTGGCATGTCCGCCAAACATGGCGGCGATCATGTGGTTGTCGTTATCGCGACGCTCCTTGGCGGCCCACTGGGCAAACTCGGCGTTCTCGGCAATGGCCTGGTCGCATTTTTCCTGGCCGCGGCGATCGGAGACCTCGTAGCACAGGCACGAACGCATGCCCAGCTCCTGAGCTGCGTCCTTAATGGTGAAGAGGCTTCCCGGGATCTCGCAGAAGCTCGCATGGTGATCGAAGATCGTGGTAACGCCATCGCGGATGGAGTCAAGAATCGTGGCGTAGGCGCTGGCCTTGGTGCCGTCGAGCGTCAGGTTGTCGTCAATCTTCCACCACTGCTGCTCAAGATTCTCCAGGAAGTTGGTGGGGTTGCAGCCCTTAATGGCAAGGCCGCGGGCCAGACCCGAGTAGATGTGGGTGTGGCAGTTGATAAGTCCGGGCATGATGAGGTTGCCCTGGGCGTCGACGTACTCGGCATCCGGGTACTTGGCCTTGAGCTCGCACTCGGGGCCCACTTCGACGATCGTATCCCCGTCAATGGCGACCGCACCGTTTGGAATGAACGGGGTCTGAGCGTTGCGGGTAAAGACGGAACCGTTAGCGACCAGAAGCATGGATGCTCCCTTCAACATCAGAGGCGGGGTTTGACACCTCTGACATGGCGGAGTGCGAAGCGCCGGCCTACACCGGAAACGGGCCCTCTCCCGTCAACGCTTCACCAAAGGGACAAACCCTTTGAAGTGCGGCTTGGCGCCGCATGGCGTCGGCGGACGAGGCGATGCGTCCGCCGACGAATAGCACCGAATTGGTTACTTCTTGCTCTCGGGCAAGACCAGATCCACGGCAGCGTCCTTGGCAGCATCGATGTGCTGAGCCACGACCGGCGTCTGCGGAAGGATCAGGTTAAGGACAATGGCCATGATGGCGGTGGGGGTTACGGCATTGGAGCCGATGACGGTGGACACCCAGGCGGGCATACCCTCGCCGGCAAGGCAACCGCTGGCCATCCAGATACCCAGGCCAAAGACGACGGAGGTGCCGACGATAGTGGTAGTGCGCTGCGTGAGGCCCTCGCGGGTGAACATGCGCACGCCGTTCATGGTGATGGTGCCAAAGACGCCGACGGTCGCGCCGCCGATGACGGGCTGCGGGATAGCGGAAAGAACGGCAGAGAGCTGCGGGAACAGGCCGGCGATGGCAAAGACGGCCGCGATGATCACAAAGACCCACTTGTTGACGACCTTGTTGGAGCAGATGATGCCCACGTTCTGGCCAAGGGCGCTGGTGGGAAGACCGCCCAGCAGGCCGCCGACCATAGAAGTGAGGCCCTGGGACACGATAGCGCCGGAGAGCTCACGCTCGGTGGGCATACGGTCGATGGAGCCCAGGCAGGCGGCGGAGACGTCACCGATAACCTGGATGGCAACCATGGGGAACACGACGGCGAGGGTAATGCAGACCTCGGGATCAAACTCGAGCGCGTAGGGCATGAGCTTGGGAAGGGCGAAGACCTGAGCGGTGGCGACGCTGGAGAAGTCAATCATGCCAAAGGGGATGGAGACAATCATGCCGACGATCATGCCAAAGAACACGGATCCCAGCTTGAGCGTGCCCTTGCCAAAGTTGGCGAGCGCAAAGACCACGGCGAAGGTGATAAGAGCGACGCACCAGGCCTGCGGAGTGCCCCACAGCGGCGTACCCATACCGCCGGCCATATACTTGACGGCCGTGGGATACAGCGAAACGCCGATAGAGAAGATGACCGTACCGGTCACGACGGGCGGGAACAGCCACTTGATCTTGCTGTAAGCCAGACCAAAGAGGACCGCGACGGCGCCGCCGACGATCTCGCCGCCCAGCAGCGCACCAAAGCTAAAGCCCGAGGCACCCATGGCCTGCAGGGCCGGCAGGAACGCGAACGAAACGCCCATGACGATGGGCAGGCCGCCGCCGATACGACGGAAGGGAGCGAAGGCCTGAAGGGCCGTATCGATCGCCGAAAGAATGAGCGCGACCTGGATGATGTCGGTGCTCTGCTGGCTATTAAAGCCGTAGACGCCGGCCATGATGACCGCCGGGGTAATGATGCCGGCAAACGATGCCAGTACGTGCTGAAGGGCACACGGGATCATTTCCTTAACGGGAGGCATGCCTTCGCGAGTGAACAGGGCTTCAGTGCCGTTCGTAACCGTCTCCTGGGTCATTTGACCACCAATCCTCGAAGTAGTTGTTTTCGCATCTAACGCTCTATTGTGACGCAGTGCGGGGTTGAGGTTGTGCCTTCATTGCATATCGTATTAAAGATGATTCTCATTCTCAATAATAATTTTTTGTTATCAGACTATTCTTCAGCTGAAATAACGCATTTCCGCAGGTCAGGAAAGTGTCTGGTCAAAATAACATCTAACATTTCTTTTGGTCAACCGTTTACCGCTAAATTCCTACCGTTCGTCTGCATTACGCAATGTACCTGCGGATATACGAGATGATGGGCAGCGTGTTACCATGATAAAAAATTGTTATGAACATTTCCGATTTCACCCAAAGGAGTTGCCCGTGAACGAGACCGTACGTCGCTTTTTGCCGATGGTCGATTTTCTGGAGCAGATTCTCGGCAAAAACAGCGAAATCGTGCTGCACGATTTCTCGGATCCCGACCACGCCATCGTTGATATTCGCAACGGCATCGTGAGCGGCCGCAAGGTCGGCGGTCCCGCCACCGATCTGGCACTCAAGATCATGCACGACGCCAAGTATCGCGACCTGCCGTTTATTACGGGCTACGAGGGCCGCGGCGCCGGAGGCAAGACGCTGGAGTCCGCGACGTACTTTATCCGCGAGAATGACGAGATCGTCGGTATGCTCTGCGTCAACACCGACCTCTCGACCGTGCGCTCCATCAACGCCATGGCGCAGCAGCTCATGGCGTGCTTCGACGCAGCGCCGACGCGCACGGAGCCCGCCCCTATCGAGGTCGAAAGCCTTTCGGAGTCCACACAGGAGCTCATCGACCGCAGCATTGCCGAGTTGCTGAGCGCGCGCGGGCTGGACGTAGCGTCACTTGGTCAGAGCGACCGCGTGGACGTCATTCGCCACCTCAACGGCAACGGGGTGTTCATGCTCAAGGGTGCCGTGGCCTGCGCCGCCACCGCGCTGGGCATCTCGGAGCCCAGCGTCTACCGCTACCTGCAAAAAGTTCGCAAGGAGGGCTAACGAGCAAAATGGAGCGCGGCTCCACAAGCGACCCGTCACTTGACAAAAGACCCTGCAGTTCGCACGCGCTGCAGGGTCTTTTTGCATGTCATGTTTAGTTGTTGCCAACGCCTTAGAGAGCGGCGACGACCTCAATCTCAACCAGACCGCCAGCCGGAAGGGCGGCAACCTGGAAAGCGCTGCGCGCGGGGAACGGAGCCTCGAACTTGGAGGCGTAGATCTCGTTCACGGCAGCGAAGTCGGCAATGTCGGCCAGGTAGACCGTGGTCTTGACGACATCGGCAAAGGTGGCGCCGGCAGCGGTCAGCAGGGCCTCGACGTTGGCGAGGGACTGCTTGGCCTGGGCCTCGACGCCCTCGGGCATCTTGCCGGTTGCAGGGTCGATGCCCAGCTGGCCGGACAGGAACACCATGTTGCCGGTCTGGATACCAGGGGAATACGGGCCGATGGCTGCGGGTGCGTTATCGGAAGACACGACGGTCTTGCTCATGTTTATCTCCTTACGATCAGTTGAGAAAGCGTGAGCGCGGCGTTCACACCGGGAGGCACAGTTCGGTCTGAACACCGCGCTTGATTGGGATGGTACTCAAGGTTTCTGTTTGATGCAAGAATATTATCAGCTTGCGAGAATATTTTATCGCCCAACGGTCTCCCCGAACCGCTGAACGGTTCTCATGTGGAGCAGCCAGTCCAAGCTGCTGAAGACTTTATCCCGCTTGGAGCACGGGCATCGCCTGCCGCAACGGCGCCACTATACTTTTGAATATCTGAGCATTTTGAAAGGCAGGATATGACCGCAACCGCCAGTCGAACCACCAACCGCAGACCCGAGCTTTTAGCGCCCGCCGGAGGGCCCGAGCCCTTTGCCGCCGCACTCGCCGCGGGGGCAGACGCCATCTATTGCGGCATGGGCAGCTTCAACGCCCGCCGCAAGGCCACCAACTTTACCGACGAGGCCTTTGAGCGGGCCTGCCGCGCCGCGCATCTAGCCGGGTCGCGCGTCTACGTCACGGTCAACATCGTCATCAAGCAGTCCGAGATGGGCGATGCGCTGCAACTCATCCACCGCTGCTCCACGCTGGGCGCCGATGCCTTCATCATCCAGGACTGGGGTCTGTTCTTTGAGGTCAAGCGCACCATGCCCGGCATCGAAACCCATATCTCGACCCAGGCGAACATCCATGACGACCGCGGAACGCTTTGGTGCCGCGAACAGGGCGCCGACCGCGTGACTCTCTCGCGCGAGCTCTCCATCGACGAGATCGCCGCCATCCACGACGCCGCGCCCGATGTCGACCTCGAGGTCTTTAGCCACGGCGCCATCTGCTTTTGCTACTCGGGCCTGTGCCTGCTGTCGAGCTTTGCCATGGCAGGCCGCTCGGCCAACCGCGGCATGTGCGCTCAGCCCTGTCGCCTGCCTTACGAGCTGATCGACGAGAACGGCCGCTCGCTCTCCCCTGCCGGTCGCGAGCGCGCGCTGTGCCCGCGCGACACCAACACGTCGCAGCTTGTTCGCCGTCTGTATGACGCCGGCGCCGCATCGCTCAAGCTTGAGGGCCGCATGAAGGCCCCCGATTACGTGTATTCCATCGTCGACGTGTATCGTCATCAGATTGACGATATGCTGGCCGATGTTTCGACCTCCAAGGATGAGGATGCAGCCCGACAGCGCCAGCTCAAGCGCTGCTTTAATCGCGACTTCACGCACGCCTACCAGAATGGCACCTCGGGCGACGAGATGATGAGCTACGAGCGCTCCAACAACCGCGGCCAGATTGTGGGCACGGTGCTGGGCAGCCGTCTGGCCAACCGCGATGTGCGCGGGCTCAAGCCCGACGATCGCCGTCGCCGCGCCGCCATCGCCCGCATTGAGCTGTTTGAACCCGTGGGCAAGGGCGACCTGTTGGAGCTTCGCCACGATGACGAGTTTGACCAGTTCCTGACCACCATTGCCGCCGATGATGCCGCCGCGGGCGACATCATCGAATGCCGCGTGCCCCGCAGCATGCCCGAGGGTTGCCGCGTCCGCGTGATTCGAAGCCAGCGCGCCATCGACGCCGCCGGCGCCGCGCTCAAGCGCGATGTGCTGCGCCGCCGAGCTGTTGACGTGTCCGTCGTGGCGCGCCTAGGCGAGCCATTTACTGTCACACTCACCTGCTATGACAACCCCGCGCTCACCGCCACCGCCGCGGGCTTCACCGTCGAGGCTGCCAAGACCCGCGCCGTCGAGGCGGCAGACCTGGTTGAGCATGTGGGCCGCATGGGCTCCTCGCCCTTTGAAGCAGCGAGCTTTGATGTGGCACTCGATAAGGGCTGCGGTATGGGCTTTTCCGCCGTGCACAAGGTGCGCGCCGCCGCTTGTAAGGCGCTGGAAGAGGCCATTCTGACACCGTACGAGGAGCGCGCGAAAACGCTCGAGCTGCCGGCGATTGTAACCAGTGATTCCCGCCCCGCGCCCGAGCACTACCGCGATGAGCCGCAGATCTGCGCCACCGTCACCTCGCTCGAGGCCGCCGAGGCCGCTCGCGCCGAGGGTGTAACGCGCATCTACATGACCACCGACGCGCTCGATGCGGCCGAGCTCTCCCCCACCGATACATTTGAGCAGGGCATCGTACCCGTGCTCGACGAGGTCTGCCGCGCCGTTGACCACGTACGCGTCGACCCGTGGGTTGTTGCCGGCGCCACGGTCGCTATTGGCAACATCTCTGAGCTTGCCCTGGCCGCCCAGGTTGGCGCCACGGCCGAGATTCGCTCTTGCCTGCCGGTGCACAACACGCCCTGCATGGAGGCGCTTGCCGAGCGCGGAGCCGGTGCGTTTTGGCTCTCGCCCGAGATCACACTCGACGAGATTGTCTCGCTCGGCGCCGCCGCGCCCGCGGCTCTGGGCATCACCGTCTTTGGCCGCCCGCGCGTCATGACAAGCGAGCATTGCATTCTGCAGGTTGCCAACGGCTGTATCCACGATTGTGCCAACTGCCGCCTGCGTGCCCGCAAGCTCTCGCTCAAGAATATCGACGGCAAGATCATGCCGGTGCGTACCGACATCCATGGCCGTTCTCGCCTGTACGACGCCTACCCCATCGACCTCACGCCGCAGGTACCGCAGTTGCTCGACGCCGGCGTCCGTCGTCTTATGGTC
>CALHDP010000017.1 GCA_938023085.1 uncultured Collinsella sp. | reverse complement strand
TGGTCGGTGTTCTGGCGCTGATTGCCATCGTGCGCGTTTTGCCGGACAGCTGGTTTGGGGAGGATGTGCTCAGGATCTTCCTTATCGGCATGATAGGGCTACTGCTTCTGGTGTTCTTGGTGGGCAGCGGCAGCCGTGGCGCCACGCGCTGGCTTAACATCGCCGGTATTCAGTTCCAGCCTTCCGAGTTTTTAAAGCCATTTGCCATTGCGTATTCGGCCATCATGCTTGATCGCTTCTTTTCGCCCGGTGGCAACATCAACGAATTCCTTCGCAAGATGGGCATCTACCTGGGCATTTCGCTCTTTCTGATCTTTATCCAGCCCGATTTCGGTACTGTCCTGATCATCCTGTTGACCCTCATGTGCATGGCGTTGTTTGCGGGTCTCGACCCCAGATTTATCATCGGCGTGCTAATCTTCGGCATTCTCGTGATCGTGATTGCGCTTGTCGCAGAGCCGTACCGTATGGTGCGTATTCAGGTTGCCTTGAACCCTTGGGCCGACGAGTATGGTGACGGCTATCAGGCCACGCTTGCCATCATGGCCTTTGCCTCGGGCGGTCTGTTCGGCCGTGGCATCGGCAACTCAACCATGAAGTACTCGTATCTGCCCGAGGCGCACAATGACTACATCCTGGCCATCATTGGCGAGGAAGTCGGTTTTGTCGGAACCGTGCTGTTCTTCTTGGTGTTTGCGATGCTGATCTACTCGGCGTTTCGCATTGCCGAGCAGGCGACCGATCGCCGGGGCGCGCTTATGGCGTCTGGCTCCGCGGTCATTCTCGCAGTGCAGTTTTTGATTAACGCGCTGGGCATCCTCAACGTGTTTCCCATGACGGGCAAACCGTTGCCGTTTATTAGCTACGGCGGTTCGTCGATTATTGTGTCGCTTATGCTTGCCGGGTTGATCCTGCGCGTTTCGTACGAGAGCGCCCGCCGCGATGAGTATGACCGCCGCCGTGAGAGCTTTGCCGTTATGGACGAGAGCACCGCCGGCGTAGCCCATGTGCGCGGTGAACGACCTTCGCGTAGCGGCTTTACCGTTCTGGATGGTTCTGCATCCGAGCCGGCAGCTCGTCCACGCCCGCGAATGGCTCCGCAAGGTCGTCCGCAGCGCCCCAGCCCTCGCAACGCGGGCGGCGGATATAATCGAATCGATTTGAACTCGGACCCGTCGGCGCGTCTGCGTACCGACGACCAGGGACCGCGTGTACGAAGGGACTACCATGACCGATAAAATGACCGTTGCTATTGCAGCCGGCGGCACGGCAGGACACATCAACCCCGCGCTCGCCTTGGCCGAAGAACTGCGTGACCGTGGCCACCACGTTGTGTTCGTGGGCCAGTCGCGCAAGCTCGAGGGTCGTCTGGTCCCCGAGGCTGGGTTTGATTTTGTGCCCATTACGGTCACGGGCTTCGACCGCTCCCGTCCTTGGACGGCGCTGACCTCGCTGTGGCGTGTCAACAAGGCCAAACGTGCGCTCGCCAGTCATTTCTCAAAGGTCGGCAAGCCCGATGCCGCCATTGGTTTTGGTGCCTATGTCGAGGTTCCGCTGCTGGGGTGGTGCAAGGGCGCGGGCGTTCCGTATCTGCTGCATGAGCAGAACTCTGTTCCGGGCCTGGCCAACAAGATGATGAACTCCCACGCCGCCCGCGTGTGCATCTCGGTGCCGGCAGCGCGTTCGGTCTTTGAGCGCGAAGGTGACCCTGGCCACGTGCTCATGACCGGCAACCCCGTACGTCGCTCGGTGATCGAGGGCGATCGCGCTCGCGGCCGCAAGGCACTTGGCGTTCCCGAGGACGCTACGCTGCTGCTCGTCTTTGGCGGTTCACTTGGCGCCCAGCACCTCAATGAGCGCGTGGTTTCGCTCAAAAACGAGCTGCTTTCGCGCAAGAACCTCTATGTGTTGCATTCGACGGGTGCCGACGGCTTTGAGGAGACCGAGCGCGCTTTGGCGCTGACGCCCGAGGAGGCGAAGTGTTACCGCGTCCAGCCTTACATCGACAACATGGGCGATATGCTGGCTGCTGCCGATTTGGTGCTCTCGCGTTCGGGCGCATCGAGCGTGGCCGAGATCGCTGCACTCGCCGTGCCTTCGGTGCTCGTGCCGTACCCGCACGCCACGGCCGATCACCAAACCACCAATGCCCGTTATCTGGTCGACGCCGGGGCCGGCGTGCTCTGCGCCGATGCCGATATCGACGGTTCTGCCTTTGCCGATGAACTGCTGCACCTGGTCGATGACGCGGCGGCGCGCGACGCCATGCGTCAGGCGGCGCGTGGTCTGGCTCAGGATAGGGCCGCCGCTCTTCTGGCGGATGCGGTAGAGGGTTTGCGTTAGTTAGACGGGATATCGTCGGTCGCCCTCGCGCTGATGCGGTAGGTGCGGTACAGTTAACGGGTTACAGGCAGTGTTTACGCAAGGAGTACACGAGCACATGGCTGATTCCCAGACTGCAACCTCCGCGCCCGAGTTTAAGAGCGCCCACTTTATCGGTATCGGCGGCGCCGGCATGAGCGGCATCGCCCTCGTTCTGCACGAGCGCGGTTATGCCGTTACCGGCTCCGACCTTAAGACGTCACGCTATATCCGCCAGCTTACCCGCGCTGGTGTGAAGGTACATGTGGGCCATGAGGCCGCCACGATCGACGAGGTCAAGCCCGACGTGGTTGTTGTCTCCACCGCTATTCCGGAGTCCAACCCTGAACTCGTGCGCGCTCGCGAGCTTGGTATTCCCGTGTGGCCCCGTGCCAAGATGCTCTCTGCTTTGGGCCACGGCTACACCACCGTCGCTGTTGCCGGCACGCATGGCAAGACCACCACGTCTTCGATGTGCGCCACCATGCTCGACCGCATGGGTCTGGATCCGAGCTTCTTGATCGGTGGCATCGTCGAGGGCTATGACACGAACGGCAAGAACGGCTCGGGCGACTACTTTGTCGCCGAGGCCGACGAGTCCGACAGCTCCTTCCTGTTCCTGAACCCCAACGTGGTCATCGTGACCAACGTCGAGGCCGACCACCTCGATCACTACTCGGGTATCGAGGAGATCGAGGCAACTTTCGCCAAATTCATGAGCCTGGTGGGCGAGGACGGCACCGTCATCGTCTGCGGTGAGGACCCGCATCTGGTCGAGCTCGCCAAGTCGACGGGTCGTCACGTGCTTTCCTACGGCTTTGCCGAGAGCAACGACATCGTCTGCATGCACCCGGATGTCAAGGGCATCCAGAGCGATTTTATCGTTCGCTTTGAGGACGGCACTGAGCACGCTGTGGAGATCAAGAGCAATCCCGGTCGCCACAACATGCTCAACGCCACGGCGGTGCTCACCGTCGCCCATGTCCTGGGCCTTGACATCGACGCCGCCGCCAAGGCGCTCTCGAGCTTTGAGGGCGTCCGCCGTCGCTTTACCCACGTGGGCGATATCGATGGCATCACCGTGGTCGATGATTACGGCCATCACCCCACCGAGATCAAGGCGACGCTTGCTGCTGCTTCGTCGCTGGGCTACAAGCACGTCGACGTCGTGTTCCAGCCGCACCGCTATTCGCGCCTGCAGGCCCTGTGCGACGACTTTGCCGATGCATTTGCCAATGCCGATAAACTGCTGCTGATTGATGTGTTCTCGGCTGGCGAGATGCCCATTCCGGGTGTCACCTCTAAGATGCTCGCCGATACCGTGCGCGCCAAGCATCCTGGCAAGGAGGTCGTGTACTGCTCCAGCCGTCTTGAGCTCAATCAGGAGCTCGAGCAGATGGTGGGCGAGGGCGACCTGCTGCTCACTATGGGTGCCGGTGACGTTACGACCGTCGGTCCCGAGTTCATTGAGTATCTGACTGCCAAGAAAGACGCTTAAGTCTAATGGGTCTGTTTAACGCCGTCATGGCGCTCTCGGGCATGATCGACACGGATGTGATCGAGGACGAGCGCCTTGCGCGTCATACGAGCTATCGTATCGGCGGCAAGGCCGACCTCTTTGTGACGTGCCATAGCTATCATGCCCTTCGCCGCGCCGTGGCGGTGCTCGATCGCGAGCAGGTGCCGTGGGTCATCATCGGCAAGGGCTCCAATCTGCTGGTTGCCGATGGCGGTTATCGCGGTGCCGTCATTTCGCTCGGACGTGAGTTTCAGCGCACGGTTGTTGCCGATGACGGTTGTACGCTGACGGTCGGTGCGGGCGTGATGTTTGCGCGCCTGGTCAACGATGCCCTGTCGCGTAGCCTCTCGGGCCTTGAGTTTGCCGTTGGCATTCCTGGTTCGGTCGGCGGTGCGATATCTATGAATGCAGGCACACGGACCGAGTGGATTGGCTCGCTGGTTGAGGATGTCGTAACGTTTGACCCGGCATCCGGTATCAAGCATTATGCGGGGTCCGAGATCACTTGGGGCTACCGCGAATGTAGCCTTCCCCGCAATGAGATCATCCTCGAGTGCGTGCTCAAGCTTAAACCGGCGCCCAAGGCCGACATTCGCGAGCGCATGGAGCGGTACCTGACGAGGCGCAAGCGTACGCAGCCCATGGGTCGCGCATCCTGCGGGTCGGTCTTTCGCAACCCGCAGGATGCGAGTGTGGGCAAGCTTATCGAGGATTGTGGATTAAAGGGTTTTTCGATTGGCGGCGCGGAAGTTTCGCCCGTTCACGCTAATTTTATCGTTAATAACGGAACTGCCTCGGCCGATGACGTTGCCGCGGTTATCAGACATGTGCACGGAAAGGTGAGGGAGGCGTATGGCATCGAGCTCAGACCGGAAGTTAAATTCCTCGGCTTCTAGAGCATCGAAACCCACCTTCCGCCGCGCCGGAGGGCGTTCCGGCGCGCCTGCCAAACCTCAACGCAATACCGTCGCGCACTCTAAGTCTGTCGGGCATGCTCGACAGACCAGTCGTCCGGTTGTCGGCTCGCAGCTCGGTAATCGTCCGGCCGCAAAAAAGTCCTCGCGTCCCTCGGTGACGTCAAAGCCTGTTATGGGCGCCAAACCCGCCCGTCCCATGGCAACTCCTAAGCCCTCGACGGGAACTAAAGCGCCGCGTCCAGGTCGCACGCTGGGCGCATCGAAACCGCGCTCGCTGACATCGGTGCCGGCTACCGCCAAGAAGCCTTCGGGTAAAAAAAGCGTCAACCCGTTGTCTTCACTTGGGGCGATGGTAAATAAAACATCAGACGCCGCTTCTGTCGTTGCAGGCAAAGGCAAAATCGTGGGCGGCGTTCTGGCCGCCTTGGCCGTGCTCGTCATCGTTGCCATCGTGGTGATCAACTCTGGATTGTTTACCGCCACTGATATTCAGATTCAAGGCAGCGAGCATGTGACGAAGCACGATGCTATCCAGCTGATCGATTTGCCCGAGGGAACGTCGCTTTTTAACGTCGATCCCGACCAGATTACCGAGGACCTCAAGCAGAATCCGTGGGTCTCGGGCGTGGATGTCCAGCGTCAGTTCCCGCATACGCTCATCATTACGCCGATGGAGCGCAAGGTCATCGCAATTGCCTATATCAGTTCCGATGACCTTGCCTGGGCCATCGGGGATGATGACACCTGGATCGCCCCACTGTCGACGTCGGTCGAAGTGGACGACCAAGGCAACGTCATCACGACAGGGCAGGGCTCAAATACCTTGACCGGAATCGATGCCGCGCTGGCGCTCGCTAAGCACTATGGCGCGGTGTTGTTGACTGATGTCTCGGCGGATGTCGCTCCGGTTTCCGGCCAGGCAGTGAGCTCCAAGGCCGTTAAGGCTGGCTTGGATTATGTGCGTGGTTTTTCGAGCGAGTTCTTGGGACAAGTCAAGGATATTTCCACGCCTTCGGTCGAAGCCATCTCGGCAAACCTCAATAACGGCATTGAGGTGTCGCTGGGCGATTCGAACGATATCGTCAAGAAGGAGCGCGTAGTCACCAAGCTGCTTTCGCAGGTAGAGGGCGTAACGTATATCAATGTGCGCTCTCCGGGTAACTATACATTTAGGAACGCTCCGACCTCGTAGCGCTGGTTGATGCTTTGTTGAGGGGCCATACCACGCCGTTTATCTGGTTTGTTTGGTTTTCACGGTCAATTATTTGACTGATACGTTCATAATGTGCAACCATAATACGGTTTACCTTTGCATTTACTTTCAACCTGAAGGTTAATGTGCGCAGGGGTCGACCCATGCTATGGCTATAACCTTTGTTCGGAGGACCGACATGCACGAGACAGAGATCAACAACTACCTTGCCGTCATTAAGGTGGTCGGCGTCGGCGGCGGCGGTACCAACGCGGTCAATCGAATGATCGAAGAGGGCATCCGCGGCGTCGAGTTTGTTGCCATCAACACCGATGCTCAGGCACTCGCGATCTCTGATGCCGATATCAAGGTGCACATCGGCACCGACCTTACCCGCGGCCTGGGCGCCGGCGCCAACCCCGAGGTTGGCCGCAAGGCTGCCGATGAGTCCCGCGACGACATTGCCGAGGCGCTCGCTGGCGCCGACATGGTGTTCATCACCTGCGGCGAGGGCGGTGGCACCGGTACCGGCGCTGCTCCCATCGTTGCCGATATCGCGATGAACGAGGTCGGTGCGCTGACCGTCGCCGTCGTGACCAAGCCCTTCACCTTCGAGGGCCGCAAGCGCAAGAAGAGCGCCGAGGAGGGCATTAAGACCCTCTCCGATTGCGTCGACACCATGATCGTCATCCCTAACGATAAGCTGCTCGACATCGCCGAGAAGAAGACCACCATGCTCGAGGCCTTCGCGATTGCCGATGGCGTCCTTTCCCAGGGCACCCAGGGCATCACCGACCTCATCACCGTCCCCGGTATCATCAACCTGGACTTCGCCGATGTTAAGACCATCATGAAGCAGGCCGGTACCGCCATGATGGGTATCGGTACCTCTTCTGGGGACACCCGTGCCGTCGACGCTGCCCAGCAGGCCATCTCCAGCCCGCTGCTCGAGAGCTCCATCGATGGCGCCACGCGCGTGCTGCTCTCCATCGCCGGTTCCAAGGACCTGGGCATCCAGGAGATCAGCGACGCCGCCGACGTTGTCGCCAACGCCGTCGACCCCGAGGCCAACATCATCTTCGGTACCGTTGTCGACGAGTCCCTGGGCGATCAGGTGCGTATCACCGTCATCGCTACGGGCTTCTCCGACTCCAACGTCAACCGTCAGGACGAGCTCTTTGCTGCTCAGCAGTCTCAGAGCAAGGCCGCTGCCTCCGCTGAGCCGCAGCGCACCGCTCCTGCCACGAGCCCGGCTCAGGCCGCTCCGACCCGCAATGTCGGTGGCACCGAGCTTCCTAACTTCGGCAACGATCAGTTCGAGCTTCCCGACTTCCTGAAGCGCGGTAGCTTCTAAGTCGTTCTTTGCATTGTTGTGCACAGGGGCGTGTCCGTATGGACGCGCCCTTTT
>CALHDP010000016.1 GCA_938023085.1 uncultured Collinsella sp. | reverse complement strand
CCTCAGGAACCGGCTGGTCCTTCAGGTCCACATAGTTCTTGTTCTTCTTCATCCTTATGCGTCCTTCATCTTGACGTCGAGGGCGTCGCGCAGACCGTCACCCAGCAGGGTGAAGGCGAGCACCGTCGAGAGAATTGCCAGACCGGGCATGATCATCATCCAGGGAGCGGTCAGAAGATACTGCTGACCGTCCTGAATCATGGAGCCCCACGAAGGCGTAGGCGGAATAACGCCCATGCCGAGGAAGGACAGAGCGGACTCGGTCAGAATGGCGCCACCAATGTTCATGGTCGCGTAGACCACGATGGAGGCGACGGAGTTCGGGAAGATGTGACGTACGACGATACGAGCATCGGATGCACCCATCGCGCGCGCAGCATCAACATAGTCATTTTCCTTGACCGTCAGGATCGCGGATCGGAAGACGCGCGCAATCGAAGGCCAGCCGAGAATACCGATGGCGATAAAGACGTTCTGAAGGCCACGGCCGATAACGGCGATCATGGCGACAACGAACAGCACGTACGGGAACGCCAGGAAGATGTCCGCACAGCGCATGATGATCGTATCCCAGATGCCGCCGTAGAAACCGGCCAGAGCACCCATGACCAGACCAATTAGCGTGGAGATCGCGGTGGCCATAATTCCGACGGACAGCGAAACGCGCGCACCGTAGATAACGCGGACGAGAATGTCGCGACCAAGGGCGTCGGTGCCAAACGGGTGCTCTGCACACGGAGCCAACAGCGACGTCTCGGCCATAGTGGTCGAGTCGGAAGCCGTCGGGGAACCGAGCCAGGGCTTAGCCCACAGATCTGCAGTCAGGGCAACCACAACGACGATGATGATCCAACAGACACCGATAACGGCGAGTTTGTTCTTACGAAGACGCTTAAAAGCGTCGCCCCACAGCGTGCGGGACTTCGCGGGAGCAGATGCGGCCTTGGTGGCGGTAGCCTGCTCCTGAGACTGAGAATCAGTTTCCTGCATGAGACGTAACTCCCTTAGGCCTTATCCGACGGACCGCCAAGGCGGATGCGCGGGTCGAGGAATGCATAGCTAATGTCGACGAGCAGGTTGATCACCATGACGACGACAACGATGAGCGTAACGCCGCCCATAACGATGGGCCAGTCACGCATGCTAATGGCGCGATAGACCTCATAGCCGATACCGGGCCAGTTAAAGACCGTCTCGGTCAGGATGGCGCCCGAAAGCATGCCGCCAAAGTCGACACCAATATAGGTAACGACGGGGATGAGTGCATTCTTAAGCGCATGCTTGACGATGATCGCGCGATTGGAGAGACCCTTGGCCTTTGCCGTACGGATGTAATCCTGGTTCATGACGTCAAGCAGCTGCGAGCGCATAATGCGGGCGGCGTAAGCGGTCGAAACCGAAGCCAGCGTAATGGTCGGAAGCACATAGTGCATCCAATCCTGATACTGAGAGCTGGAACCGCCGGCACCCGAGATCGGCATGGAGATTGCACCGCCCGTGGCGTCCTTGAGGATGACGCCAAAGAACAGCTGCAGCAACATACCGAGCCAGAAGGCCGGGACCGCAACGAGGATCGACGTGGTGAGCGTTACCAAAATATCCCAGAAGGAATAACGCTTTACCGCCGAAATGATACCCGCACCGATACCCATGATTGCCTCGAGCACGATGGCGCACGCGGCAAGTTTGATCGTATACGGATACTTCTGGGCAAAGATATCCGTAACCGGTAGCTTGCGCTGATACGAATTGCCCAGATCGCCATGAAGCAGGCCGTTCATGTAATACAAGTAACGGTCCACGAGCGACGTTTGAACGGGATCGCCGTTCTCGTCAAGGATCGCGTTGCCGTCCTCGTCCGACTGGACCAGGTGATAGCGGACGCGAAGCTGAAGCTCCACCTCGGGGGACAGAGCCTTGTCTCCACCGATCAGCTTGATCGGGTCTCCCGGCACGATATTCTGGAGGGCGAACAGAATCAGCGTAACGCCCAAAAACACCGGGATGAACTGAAGCACACGTTTAACGATGTACTTACCCATACCACTCCCCTATCTAGGGATTAACCTAAATGGGATGCCGATCGCCAGACCGGCATCCCAAAATTACCATCAGCCAGTTTACCCCAGGTTAGGGAGAACTGTATGTTTCCCATGAGGTCTACGTAAATACTTGACCCTCACGGAAGCTGCAAACTCTTAGGCGAGCTCAGCGGTACCCAGCTCGGCATGCTTCTGCGGATCGACATAGAGGTGCTTGATGCGATCGGAGCCGACGATGGTGTGCGTGTAGAACATCACCGGGATGACCGGGCAGTCGGCAGCGACCATTGCATCGGCCTCCTGCATCTTAGCGACGCGCTCCTCGTCGTCAACAATAGTACGAGCCTCGTCGACCTTGGCGTCGAACTCGGGGTTGCTGTAACCAGAGCGGTTGTCGCCACCGAGGGAGTCGGAGTGGAACAGCGGATACAGGAAGTTGTCCATGATCGGGTAGTCGGCAATCCAACCCAGACGACCGAACTGATAGTTAAAGTTCTGATACTGCTCGAGCAGGGCAGACCACTCGGGGGTATCGGAGACAGCGGTAACGCCAACCTTGGCGAGGTCGCCGATGATGGACTCCATGATCTCCTTGTGACCGCCGTCCTGGTTGTAGGAAAGGGTCACGCTAATGCCACGATCCCCGTTAGCGCCAGCGGGAGCAACCTTGTCGAGGTACTCGTTAGCCTTGTCGACATCGTAGGCGCAGAACTCCCATGCGCCCTCCTTGTAGCCATCGATGCCCGGAGGAACAATGCCGTCGGCAGGGGTACGGGTACCCTTGAAGATGGTCTTGCAGATGGCCTCACGGTTGATGGCCAGGGAGATGCCCCTACGCAGGTCGGCGTTGTTGAACGGCTCGGCCGTGGTGTTGCAGGTCAGATAGTACGTGGAAGGCTCGGCGCCGAGCAGCATGCGCTCGCCGTCACCCATGGTGTAGCCGTCCTTGGACACGCCGCGATCCTTCTTGGCGGCATCGATCTGAGCAACGGGAACGTCGCAGACATCGAGGTTACCGGCCTGGAACTCCTTGTAAGCAGTCTCCATGTCCTTGATGACCTGGAAGTGGATGCCATCGATCTTGGCCTTGTCGCCATAGTAATCGTCGAACTTCTTGAGGTTGATCTCCTGACCATCCTCCCACTTGCCGTCCATCATGAACGGGCCGTTACCGACCGGTGCAAGATAGAAGCTCTTGACATCGGACTCGGCGCACTCGGGAACCGGGGCCAGAGCCGGGTGAGAGGCGACGAAGGGGAAGTCGGCGTAAGCGGAAGACAGCTTGACGACGAGGGTCTCATCGTCGGGGCAAGTAACACCGCTGAGCTCGGTAGCGTTACCGGCAAGCAGGTCGTCATAGCCCTCGACCATAGAAAGGTGATAGGAGACCTCGGAAGGGCCGTACTCGGTAGCGATGGCCGACTTGGTGTTGACCAGACGCTCCCAACCGAGCTTGAAGGACTTGGAGGTAACGTCGTCACCGTTGTGGAACTTGGCCTTCTTGATCTTGAAGGTGAACTCGGTGGCGTCGTCGTTGGCCTCAAAGGACTCGCAAGCCAGCGGAACGATCTCGCCCTTCTCGGCGTCATAAGAGGTCAGAGCATCAAAGAGCTGGTACTCGACCTGAGTGCCCTGGTCCTCCTGGACGTTATAGGGGTCGATGCAGACCGGGTTGTTGATGTAGAAGTTCAGCGTCGAACCGGACTCAGAACCGGAAGCGTCGCCGCCCTTCTTGCCGCATGCGGCAAGAAAAGCCATGGAGCTCGCAGCAAGGGTACCGCCGACAAAGGCGCGACGACCCATAACGGGCTGGTGGAACATAGAATCAGCCATGCCATCCTCCTTATGAGATAGGACAAAGTAAGTTCGGTCGGGCAACGTCAAGACAGCCCAATCGAACCATTCAAACGCGGTCCGCCGTTTTGGCTGGTTATAC
>CALHDP010000015.1 GCA_938023085.1 uncultured Collinsella sp. | reverse complement strand
CGGCAAGGGACAGCTGAGGGCGGCGTGCGAGTGGATGGCGCTCGCTAACGAAGACATGGACCGCCGCGTCGAAGAGGGGGTGGAAGCTCGCGCGGGCATCGGCGAAGGCCTTCTGCAGAACGCGGGCGTTAAAGTCATCTAGATACAGAATGCCGATATCGCTGCGAAATGCGCGGACGTCGTCGATAATCTGCGATGTGGTGGTCTCGCGCATGATGAACTCGAACTTGCTGTCGCGGCAGCGCTCGACCACGTTGACAAAGGCCTCGACCGAAAAGGCGTAGTGCTGGGCGGAAATGGCGAGGCGGGCTTGCGGAGTGCCGCCGTCCTCGTAGCGCGCCTCGAGCATGTCGGCCTGCTCTACGACCTGGCGTGCATAACCCAAAAGCTCGGTGCCGTCGTTGGTGAGCGTGACGCCACGGCTGGAGCGCGTAAAGATCTCCAGATGGAGCTCCTGTTCCAGGCTTTTAACGGCGTTTGAGATGTTGGACTGAGCGGTATAGAGGCGCTGAGCTGCGGCGTTGATTGAGCCGGACTCTGCTACGGCGATCAGGAAACGAAGCTGCTGGAGGGTCATCGGCGCCATCCTTTCGAGTGTTATCTATAAAACCGATAACAGGTTAGCGCTTTTAAGTGATTGACCGAGGGAAACAATGCTCGTACTATTCAAAACACACAAAGGAGGTAGGTAATTAAGCCAACCACGGAACCGGGATGCGAAAGGAGGCCCGCATATGAATTGCTTACCAAGACGAATGCCGGGCTCCTGTTTGCGCCCGTTGGCGTGATCAGGAGACAACGACTTACTTCTCTCTTTTTATTTACTTTCGTTCAATCAAGGAGATCATCATGAGCCAGTTCATCAACAACCCCGAGCACACCTTTGGTTTCGATACCCTGCAGCTTCACGTTGGCCAGGAGAGCGCCGATCCCGCATCCGACTCCCGCGCCGTGCCTATCTACCAGACCACGAGCTATGTGTTCCGCAACTCCCAGCACGCCGCCGATCGCTTTGGTCTTGCCGACGCCGGTAACATCTACGGCCGTCTGACCAACTCCACCCAGGGCGTCTTCGAGGACCGTATCGCCGCACTCGAGGGTGGTGTGGCAGGTCTTGCCGTCGCCTCCGGTGCTGCTGCCATCACCTATACCCTGCAGGCTCTTGCCCAGGCCGGTGACCACGTGGTGGCTCAGAAGACCATCTACGGCGGTTCCTACAACCTGCTGGAGCATACGCTCTCCCAGTTTGGTGTCGAGACCACGTTTGTCGATGCCCATAACCTGGAAGAGGTTGAGGGTGCCATCAAGGACAACACCACGGTCATCTACCTCGAGACGCTCGGCAACCCCAATTCTGACATCCCCAATATCGACGCCATCTCCGAGATCGCCAAGAAGCACGGTTTACCGGTTGTCGTCGACAACACCTTCGGCACCCCGTATCTGTTCCGTCCGCTGGAGCACGGCGCCAACATTGTCGTTCACTCTGCAACTAAGTTCATCGGCGGCCACGGCACCTCGCTGGGCGGTGTGATCGTCGACGGCGGTAACTTCGATTGGAAGGCGAGCGGCAAGTATGCGCAGATCGCCGAGCCCAACCCCTCCTACCACGGTGTTTCGTTTGCCGAGGCTGCCGGCCCTGCCGCCTTCGCGACCTATGTTCGCGCCATCCTGCTGCGTGACGAGGGCGCTTGCATCAGCCCGTTTAACGCCTGGATCCTGCTCCAGGGCACCGAGACTCTGTCGCTGCGCGTCGACCGCCATGTCGAGAACACCAAGAAGGTCGTTGAGTTCTTGTCTGGTGACAGCCGCGTCGCCAAGGTGAACCACCCGAGCCTGCCTGAGCACCCCGATCACGAGCTCTATCAGAAGTACTTCCCCAACGGCGGTGCCTCGATCTTTACCTTTGAGATTAAGGGTGGCCAGGAGGCAGCTTGGAAGTTCATCGACCATCTGCAGGTCTTCTCGCTGCTCGCCAACGTGGCCGACGTCAAGTCGCTCGTCGTGCACCCGGCTACCACTACGCACTCCCAGCTCTCTGCCGAGGAGCTCGCCGAGCAGAACATCACGCCCTCCACGATCCGTCTTTCCATCGGTACCGAGAACGCCGAGGATATCATTTGGGATCTGAAGCAGGCCTTCGCCGCGCTGGACGAGTAAGGCGACTTGTGCAAGGACCCCTTGCGACTCGATAGGTATAACTGCATAAAATGCCTGCTCAAGGCGCCTGTGCGAACAATGGTTGCACAGGTGCCTTTTTTGCATAGAGCGGGTGCAAAAACAGGGT
>CALHDP010000014.1 GCA_938023085.1 uncultured Collinsella sp. | reverse complement strand
CCGATGCCGTCTGGGGATCCGCCGGATAGGGCGCCGCTGTCATATTTGCCATAACAGGAATGAGCAACGGGGACGGCGCGTGACCGGCATCGATATATGCAGCAAGGCCACAGGTCGCCTCGGCCATATAGGGGCTATGGAATGCACCCGACACCGCGACCTTCATGGCCCGGCCACCAGCCTCTTTTACCAGGACGTCGAGGGTCTGCAACGCACCGGGCGCTCCGGCCACAACCGTCTGCTGAGGGCTGTTGTAGTTGACCGGCCAGCAGTCCTCGCCGGCCTGTTTTGCCAGGCCCTCGACTTGCGCCGCATCGAGCTTGATGACGGCGCGCATGCCGCCGGGGTGACGCTCAGCCGCCGTGGCCATCAATGCCGCGCGCTCACACACGAGCTCAAAGCCCGCTCGCGTATCGAACGCCCCCGCAAAGGTGAGCGCGGCGACCTCGCCCAGCGAGAATCCCGCACAGGCGGCAGGTACCACGCCGTGCTCACGCAGGGCGACGGCGACAGCCAAGTCGTGCACGAACACGCAAGGCTGCGTGTTCTCAGTCTGCGAGAGCTCCTCCTTGGAGGCGCTCCGGCACTGCTCACTGGTCCCCGGGCGCACCTCGTCGGCAATGGCGAACACCTCGGCAGCCGCCGGTGATGCCTCGATGAGGTCGACGCCCATCGCGGGATGCTGGGCACCCTGACCGGCAAACAGAAACGCTACGCTACCCATGCGGACGCACCCTTCAGGACATGCTCGGCGCCATCGACCAGATCGTCGACGATTTCGCGTGCGCTCTGGCGTTCGTTGACCATGCCGGCAATCTGTCCGCACAAATACGAACCCTCTTCGTAATTACCGTCCTTTGCGGCTTTACGAAGCGCGCCCGTGCCCATGGCCCCAAGCTCCTCGGGGCTTGCGCCCGCCGCCTCGTTCTTGGCATACGCGTTGGTGAAGGGGCTCTTGAGGGCGCGAACCGGATGTCCCGTCGAGCGACCGGTCGCACGCGTCGACGTGTCGCCTGCCTTGAGCACCAGCTCTTTGTACTGTTCGGATACGGTGCACTCGTTTGCGACCAGAAAGCGTGTTCCCACCTGGACGCCGGCAGCGCCGAGCATAAAGGCGGCCGCCACACCGCGGCCATCGGCGATGCCGCCAGCCGCAACCACGGGAATATCGACCGCATCGACAACCTGCGGCACCAGCGCCATCGTCGAGGTCTCTCCAATATGGCCGCCTGATTCGGTGCCCTCGGCAACCACGGCAGTTGCTCCGCGACGCGCCACGAGACGCGCCAGCGCCACCGAAGCCACGACGGGAATAACCTTGATGCCCGCATCGCTCCAGGCCTTCATGTACTTGGTGGGATTGCCGGCGCCGGTCACCACAACGGGCACCCGCTCATCAATCACCACTTGTGCGACCTCGTCGACAAACGGGCTCATGAGCATTACGTTGACGCCAAAGGGCTTATCCGTCTTGGCGCGCAGCTCGTGGATCTGATCGCGCAGCCAGTTTGCGTCGGCATTCATGGCCGCGATAATGCCTAAGCCGCCCGCCTCGGACACGGCAGATGCCAGCGAGGCGTCGGCAATCCAGGCCATGCCACCCTGGAACACGGGTTTTTCGATGCCGAGCAGATCGCAGAGAGGAGTCTTGAGCATCTCTACTTCTCCAATGCCGCCTCGACCGTATCGGCGAACTCGCCGACCGTCTTGGGGTTCTCCTCGGTATCGAGCTGGATGCCAAACTCGTCCTCGACGGCGACGAGGATCTCGACGGTGCCCAGGCTGTCGAGACCAATCTCCTCGAGCGTGGACTCGGGCTTCATCTCGACATCGTCAAGACCGGCGGTCTCGCGGATAACGTCGCAAACGCGCTCGAAGGTCTTCTGATCTGCCATGGTAGTTCTCCTTTGTTTGTGCCCTAGGGGCGTTTTTTCCTATGTGCAACTACTTCCAACGAAGCAGATAGCCACCTATATCCAGGCCGGCGCCAAATCCAACGAGGGCGATGGTGTCGCCCGCATTCAGTGCGTCGGTGCGTGCCAGACGGTCAAGCGCAAAGGGAATGCAGGCGCTCGAAATGTTGCCGGTCTCGCGCAGCGTTCGAACCACGCGCTCATCTGGCACGCCGAGGCGCTTGACCGCCTGACTCAGGATTCGTTCGTTAGCCTGATGGAATACAAAATGGTCGATGTCTTCGACCGCGATACTCGCGTCGCAGGCGAGCTTATGGACCGTGTCGCAGATGGCGTTGACGCCGAACTTGAACACGCGGCGGCCATTCATGGACAGCACGCTCTTGCTATCTGCGGAAGCCTTAAACGGCGAGGTGCCGACCAGACCGGGAACGTGTAACGTCTCGACGTCGGGCGCCGTCGAAAGCTCAACGGCAAGGGGGCTGTCTCCCCCAGCCCCAATCACTGCGGCGCCTGCCCCATCGCCAAAGAGCACGCAGGTGGCGCGGTCGGTCCAGTCGAGCGCGCGCGTCATCTGCTCAGCAGCAACGATAAGCACGCGCTCGGCACGACCGCGCTCGATATAGCCCTCGGCGACATCGAGCGCAAACACGAAGCCGGCACAGGCCGCCGAGACATCGAAGGCAGGGCACGCCGCTCCTAGTCGCTCAGCAACGGCACACGCCTCAGCGGGAACAAGGTGGTCACCCGTCGTCGTCGAGCAGACGATCAGATCCAGCTGGCTCGCGTCGATTCCGGACACCTGGAGTGCCCGCTCGCTCGCCGCTACGGCAAGGTCGTCAAGTGACTCGGTGGTACAGACGTGGCGGCTCTTGATACCTGTGCGGGTAAAAATCCACTCATCCGAGGTATCGAGGAACTCAGACAGCTCGTCATTGGAAACACTGCGCTCAGGAAGCGCCGAGCCTGTTCCAAGAATCGTGAAACCCATCACTAGCCTCCTTTGAGTTGTTGACGTGTTTACATCGACCAAGAGAGGATAGCGCATTTTAGTCGTTGTTGACGTGTTAACATTAAATTGTCCAAATGCGACAAAGGCTTCACATTGTGTCTATCTCTCGACACCATTACGCGATTGCCTTATTAACTTAGGAGGTAGCAACCGTTATGGATGCCAAATTAACGATAGTCGACGTAACCGGATCGACCAACGATGACCTGCTCGAAGCAGGAAAACAGGGAGCGCCGCACGGCACAGGACTTGCCGCCCGGGCTCAAACAGCAGGACGCGGCCGGCGCGGGCACAAGTGGGACTCAACCGCCGGCAACTTATTGCTTTCGATTGTCCTGCGCCCATGCGTTAATCCTGCAAAGTTCTCTGGTCTTGCCGCCGTCAGCGGCCTAGCGGTGCTTGAAGCACTCGAAAAGCAGGGTCTTGCAAACGAGATTCGCCTTAAATGGCCCAACGACCTTGTCGCGCGAGGACGCAAGCTCGGCGGCATTCTGGTCGAGGCCGCACGCGATAACGAAGGCAAGCCCTTCGCCGTCTGCGGCATTGGCGTCAACGTAAACTACACGCCCCAAGAGGTACCCGATGGCGGTCTGGCGGCAATTGGCCTCTCGGACCTTAACGAGAGCGTTCCCACCGTCAACATGCTCCTCGATGAGGTCTATCACGCAGTTATAGACGCTGTAGATGCGTGGGCAGAGCGTCTTAACGCCATGGAAGAAGACGGCGGACCGCTCGCGCCCGTCCACGGCGAATATGTCACTCACCTCAATTGGATTGGGGAGCACGTTATCGCCCGTTCCCCTGCCGGCGACGAGCTGGCACGCGGCATCTTTAAAACCGTCGATGGCTTTGGTCGCGCGTGTATCGAAACGGAAGGCGGTTTGCGATCCTTCCATTTTGAGGAGGCATCGCTGCGTCCCGCGAGCGAATAGGGCGCCACAGCCAGCCGCTCGGCAGCCTTATCCGGCGGTCCAATCCCATCATGCTAAACAAAAGGGCCCCGCTACCGTAACGGCAGCGGGGCCCTTTAAGCTATGAGCGATATCGCTTAGAGCTTGATGTCGATGTCGACGCCAGCGGGGAGGTCGAGACGCATGAGCGAATCAACGGTGCCCGAGGTGGGGTCGAGGATGTCGATGAGGCGCTTGTGAGTGCGCATCTCGAACTGCTCACGGGAGTCCTTGTTCACGTGCGGCGAGCGGATAACCGTGTACAGGTTGCGCTCGGTGGGCAGGGGGACAGGACCGGAAACGCGAGCGCCGGTCTTCTGAGCGGTCTCGACGATGAGCTTCGCGGACTGATCGACGACCTCGTGATCATAGCCCTTGAGGCGAATGCGGATCTTCTGGGTAGCCAACTTAAACCTCCAAAGAGTGCGAGAGATGTTCTCGCGGATTACGTAACAGGGAGCTCGAACTTAGGCGTTCTTGCTCATGACCTCGTCCACGATGGACTTGGGCGCGGGCTCATAAGAGTCGAACTGCATCGTGTAGGATGCACGGCCCTGGGTCTGGGAGCGAAGGTCGGTAGCGTAACCGAACATCTCGCCCAGCGGCACCTTGGCACGGATGAGCTTGCTGTTCTTGCGATCCTCCATGCCCTCGATCTTGCCGCGGCGACCGGAGAGGTTGCCCATAACGTCGCCCATGTACTGCTCGGGGGTCTCGACCTCGACAGCCATGATCGGCTCGAGCAGCTGCGGATCGGACTTCTTGAGGGCGTCCTTGATAGCCATGGAACCGGCGATCTTGAAGGCGGCCTCAGAGGAGTCGACCTCGTGGTAAGAACCGTCGAACAGGGTGACCTTAACGTCGAGGACCGGGAAGCCGGCGATAACACCGGTGTTCAGGGCCTCCTGGATGCCCTTGTCAATGGACGGGATGTACTCCTTAGGCACGACGCCGCCGACGATAGCGTTGACGAACTCGTAGCCGAAGCCCTCCTCCATCTTCTCGAGCTTGATGACGGCGTGACCGTACTGACCGCGACCGCCGGACTGACGGACGAACTTGCCCTCAGCCTTCTCGACGTCGTGACCAGCGGTCTCGCGGTAGGCAACCTGGGGCTTACCAACGTTAGCGTCAACCTTGAACTCGCGGAGCAGACGGTCGACGATGATCTCGAGGTGCAGCTCGCCCATGCCGGCGATGATGGTCTGGCCGGTCTCGTGGTTGGTGGACACCTGGAAGGTCGGGTCCTCCTCGGCGAGCTTGGTCAGAGCCAGGGACATCTTGTCCTGCTCGGCCTTGGTCTTGGGCTCGATGGCAACGTCGATAACGGGCTTAGCGAACTCGATCTTCTCGAGGACGATCTCCTTGCCCTCGGCGCACAGGGTGTCACCGGTGGTGGAGTTCTTGAAGCCGACGCAAGCGACGATGTCGCCAGCGGCAGCGTCGTCACGGTCGATACGCTCGGCGGCGTTCATCTCGAGGATGCGGCCGAGGCGCTCGCGCTGACCGTTGGAAGCGTTGACCACGTAGGAGCCGGACTCGGCGCGGCCGGAGTAAACGCGGACGTAGGTGAGCTTACCGACGAACGGGTCGGTCATGATCTTGAAGACCAGGCCGGAGAAAGGCTCGTCGAAGGAAGGATGACGCTGGATCTCCTCGCCGGTATCCGGATCGGTACCGGTGACGGCCTCAACGTCGAGCGGGCTGGGCAGGTAGTCGACGACAGCGTCGAGCAGCTCCTGAACGCCCTTGTTCTTGTAGGCGGAGCCCACGAAGACGAGGTTGAGCTCGTTGGCCAGAACGCCCTTACGCAGGGCAGCCTTGAGCTCCTCGACGGTGAAGTCCTCCTCCATGAGGATCTTCTCCATGAGCTCGTCGTCAAAGCTGGCAGCAGCGTCGAGGAGCTCCTCGCGCTTGGTGGCAGCGATGTCAGCAAACTCAGCCGGGATCTCGTCCATCGGCTCGGGGTAGGTCATGCCCTTGTCGTCGGCCTTGAAGTCCCATGCAGTCATGGTGACGAGGTCGATGACGCCCCAGAAGTTGTCCTCGGCGCCCATCGGGACCTGAGCGGCCACGGCGTTGGCGTCGAGACGATCCTTCATGGTCTCGATAGCGTTGAAGAAGTCTGCGCCCACGCGGTCATACTTGTTGATGAAGGCGATGCGGGGGACGTTGAAGGTAGAAGCCTGACGCCAAACGGTCTCAGACTGGGGCTGAACGCCGGCAACGGCGTCGAAGACGGCGACAGCGCCATCGAGGACGCGCAGGCAGCGCTCGACCTCGGCGGTGAAGTCAACGTGGCCCGGGGTGTCGATGATCTGGATGCGGTAGTCGGTACCGTCCTTCTTCCAGAAGCACGTGGTAGCAGCGGAGGTAATGGTTACGCCGCGCTCCTGCTCCTGAACCATCCAGTCCATGGTGGCAGCGCCCTCATGGACCTCACCGATCTTGTGGGTCTTACCGGTGTAGTAAAGAATACGCTCGGTCGTGGTGGTCTTACCGGCATCGATGTGGGCCATGATGCCGATGTTACGGGTATCGGAAAGCTTGTACTTAGGCTTAGCCATGTTAGTTCCTTACCTTAAACTTACCAACGATAGTGAGAGAACGCGCGGTTGGCCTCGGCCATCTTGAAGACGTCCTCACGCTTCTTGACGGAAGCGCCCAGGCCGTTGGAAGCGTCGAGGATCTCGTTGGCGAGACGCTCGGCCATGGTCTTCTCCTTGCGAGCGCGGGAGAAGTTGACGATCCAGCGGATACCCAGAGCGGTGGAACGACGGGAGTTGACCTCCATCGGGACCTGATAGGTAGCGCCACCGACACGCTTGGGCTTAACCTCGAGCGTGGGCTTGACGTTGTCCATAGCCTTCTTGAAGGTAGCGAGAGCGTCGCCACCCTCGGACTTCTCGGCAACGATCTCGAAAGCGGTGTAAACGATGCGCTCAGCGGTGGCCTTCTTGCCGTCAAGAAGGACCTTGTTGATGAGCTGAGTCACCAGGCGGTTGTTGTAAACGGCGTCAGGCTGAACCTCACGACGATTAGCTGCTGCACGACGCGGCATGTGAAATCTCCTTAAGTGTCTACCGTGCGGCGCTTAGGCGGCACACGGCGAAAGTATCAAAACGTTATCTGGCTTATTTAGCCTTGGGGCGCTTAGCACCGTACTTGGAACGGGCCTGCATACGGTTCTGGACCGGAGCAGCGTCGTAGGCGCCACGGATGACGTGATAACGGACACCAGGGAGGTCACGGACACGACCGCCGCGGACGAGCACGATGGAGTGCTCCTGCAGGTTGTGGCCCTCACCCGGGATGTAAGCAGTAACTTCGATGCCGTTGACGAGGCGAACACGGGCAACCTTACGAAGAGCCGAGTTCGGCTTCTTGGGGCTCGTGGTGAAGACGCGGGTGCACACGCCGCGCTTCTGGGAGTTGTGCTGCAGAGCAGCGTTCTTGGACTTCTTGGGCACGGAACGACGGCCCTGGCGAACCAGCTGGTTAATAGTAGGCAAAGCGTACTCCTTCTCGAATGATTCCAGCTTTCTGTAAAGTGCAACGGCTTGAATCGAGGGGTCAGCATCCCCCTACGAAACACGCAGTTCGATAGGATACGTGGCGTTAGCTGTGCCGTCAACAGACCACGCCGCCGGGCGTATCCCAAAATGAGCATATTTCCGCAAAGCCTACACAAAAGGAATCCCCTTCGGTGCGCGGGGGCGGATTCCCGGTCCGGGCGGCCCGCTGTTTAAGTTTGCTGCTCTACAGTCCTGCGCAAGACGGAAAGCACATTAAGTGCTTTC
>CALHDP010000013.1 GCA_938023085.1 uncultured Collinsella sp. | reverse complement strand
TTGAGCCTTGGCTCGATGAGCAGGATGAAGCTACGCTAAAGCAGATTTATGCGGATCTTTTGGTGCTTGAGAAGGAGGACCCCAGTCTTGGTCGTCCGCTGGTTGATCGCGTAAGGAGGCTCGATCGAGGTGGAACTGCATGAGTATATGGAATCCCGCGGGATAACACGCGACTCTATTGCCGCCGAGCAGGAGAAGACTCGCGAGCGCGTCGAAGCCTATAAGCTTGCTCAGATTCGCAAGCTAAAGGATCTAACGCAGGCGTCGATTGCCCAGTCGATGGGCGTTTCTCAGAAACGCGTATCTGAGCTCGAGCGTGGGGAGCTGGGCTCGATGAGGCTCGACACGCTGAGCAGGTACGCAGAGAGCCTCGGCGGAAAACTGGTTGCAAGCATCGAGTTTCCCGATCGTACCGTTACGCTTGCGCGCTAAAAATCTTCAATTAACCCCCTCACTTTCACCGACTACTAGAGCCGCTCACCAAACCAACATGCGCTCTGGGCAAATAGGTTGAACGTTTCGTGCGAGAATGCCCCACAGTAAACAAACTTGCACCAGAGCGTAAGGGGCTGGCATACACATGCAGACGGTCTATCGGGTATACGAGGGAACGCGCGAGCCGCATCGGCTTGCCATCGAGCGCACGGCCGAGGTGCTCGGCCGCGGCGGCCTGGCTTTGATCCCGACCGAGACCGTCTACGGTGTCGCCGTGGCAGTCAACGCCTTCTCGGACGCCGTGCCCCAAGATACAAGCGTATTCCCATCGTGGCCGCGCGATCCGCAGGCTGCCGTCAATGGCGCCGCAGTTCCTGCGCTCGGCACCGGCTATCGCCGTATCTTCACTCTCAAGCAACGTGAACTCACGCAAACCGTCGCTTGGCTGGTCGATGGCGTCGAAGCACTCGACCGCTATGGCGTGGATATCCCGGAAGATGCCCGCATACTCGCGCGACGATGCTGGCCGGGAGCCCTGACTATCGTGGTCAAGGCAGCCCCCTGCGTGCCGACCTTTATGCGCGCTGCCGACGACACGGTGGCACTTCGCGCTTCGGCCTCGCCCGTGGTGCAGGCGCTCATTCGCGCCTGTGGCAGCCCCCTTGCCTGCACCAGCGCCAACACGCATGGCGCGCCCGCGCCGGCAAGTTTTATCACGGTGGAGGGTCGCATCCTGGAGGGGGTCGATGTTGCCGTCGATGCCGGTGAGACCCCGTGTCGCGACGCCTCGACCATCGTGTCGTTTCAGCACGGCGAGCTCCAGATCCTGCGCCAAGGCGCACTTCCCGCATCAGAGATCGAACGGGTCCTGTCCGACCCGATGCAATAGAAAGGTTTAAGCGATGTCGTTGAATCTGGGCAGCCTGGGCATGGAAGATGCCTCGTTTGACTTTAGCGGTTCCTACATCATGGCGCTCGACTGCGGCACCACCTCGGTACTTGCGACCATCGTCGACGAGTACGGATGCATCGTCGCGCAGGCACGTCGCAGCGTCAAAACCAGCTTCCCGCGTCCCGGCTGGGTGGAGCAAGACCCCATGGCGGTCCTTGCTAGCCAGATCGCCGTCATGATGGAAGTCCAGTTTAAGAGCGGTATCCACTCCGACCGCATTGCCGCCATCGGCATCTCCAACCAGCGCGAGACCACGGTGGTCTGGGATCGCGTGAGCGGTCAGCCGATCTATAACGCTATCGTATGGCAGTGCCGCCGTACCGCACCTCTGATCGACGAGCTTGTCGAGCAGGGCGCAGAAGGGCTGGTGCGCTCCCGCACGGGACTCACGCTCGACCCGTATTTCTCGGCCTCCAAGGTGCAGTGGATTCTCGACAACGTCGACGGCGCACGCGAAAGCGCGGCGGCGGGCGACCTCATGTTTGGCACCATCGACACCTGGCTCATCTACAACCTCACCGGCGGCCAGGTCTTTGCCACCGACTACACCAATGCCAGCCGCACGGCACTCTTTAATATCCATACGCTCGATTGGGACGACGACCTGCTGGCACTCTTTGACGTTCCACGTTCCATGATGCCCGAGGTTCGCTGGAGCTCGGGCGACTACGGCCGCGTCGCGAGCGACATCATGACCAACATGCCGCCCATCATGGGCGTGGCGGGTGACCAACAGGCGTCGCTGTTCGGCCACTGCTGTTTCCGTCCCGGCCAGACCAAAAACACCTATGGCACGGGTTGCTTTATGCTCATGAACACCGGCGACGAGATCGTCGAATCCAAGAATGGCCTGGTCTCCACCATCGGTATCGCTGCGGACGGCAAAGTCAGCTATGCGCTCGAGGGTTCTATTTTTGCCGCCGGCTCAACGATGAACTGGCTTCGCAACAACATGGGCATCATCTCGAGTGTGAGCGAGTCCGCGCAACTCGCCGCTTCGATCAACGACAACGAGGGCTGCTACTTCGTCCCCGCCTTCGCTGGCCTGGGCGCTCCCTGGTGGGATCCGCATGCCCGCGGTATCGTGTGCGGCCTGACCGGTGCCTCGAGTCGCGCGACCATTGTGCGTGCGGCCTGCGAGTCCATGGCCTACCAGAGTTATGACGTGCTGCGCGCCATGGAGCAGGACGTGGGACTTTCGATTGAGCGCCTGTCCGTCGATGGCGGCGCCTCACGCAACGAGTTCATCATGCAATTCCAGGCCGACCTGCTGGATATCCCCGTGCTGCAATGCGAGACGGTGGAGACCACGGCAATCGGTGCCGCGTACTTGGCGGGTCTTGCCGTCGGCTATTGGGAAGACCTTGAAGAGCTGGAGCAAAATGCCCAGATCGTTAGGACCTTCCTTCCCCATATGTCCGCCGAGCGTCGCGAGCAAAACCTTGCGGGCTGGCGTGATGCAGTCAAGCGCTCGCTCAGTACCGCACAGTAGGGCTGCGATGGGCTGCTCGATACAACAAACCGCTAAATTATGCATGGCGTGCGGCGGCAACATTGCTGCGTGCCTTGTCAGCAAGGCCGTTTTGCGGCCGCAACGAAAGGGGCAATCAACCCATGACCGTCACCTACGATGCGTCCCGTGTGACGCTTGTCGATCATCCGCTCGTCCAGCACAAGCTGTCGATCCTGCGCGACAAAAACACCGGCACCAACCAGTTCCGCCAGCTTGTGCGCGAGCTTGCACTTTTTGACGGCTACGAGGCCATGCGCGACCTGCCCATGGAAGACGTCGAAGTCGAGACCCCCATCACCACCGCAACGTTTAAGCAGCTCGCCGGCAAAAAGCTCGCCATCGTTCCCGTCCTGCGTGCAGGCCTTGGCATGGTCGACGGCATCCTCGAACTGGTGCCCTCCGCTCGCGTGGGCCACATCGGTATGGAACGCGACGAGGTCACCCACGAGCCGCATGAGTATTACTGCAAGATGCCCAAGGATATCGACCAGCGCATCTGCCTGGTCGTCGACCCCATGCTCGCCACGGGCGGTTCGGCCGAGATGGCCATCAGCTACCTGCGCGAGCGCGGTGTCAAGGATATCCGCATGCTGTGCATCGTCGCCGCGCCCGAGGGCCTCAAGTCACTGACCGAAAAGGACCCCGACGTACATATTTATACGTGCGCCATCGACGACCATCTCAACGAGGCCGCCTACATCGTTCCCGGCCTCGGCGACGCCGGCGACCGCATCTTCGGCACGCTCTAGTCGCTGGGCTAAGACGGCCGCGGCTGCAAATACGAAGAAACGGTGCGCGCGGTCGAACAAAAGGCGACCGCGCGCACTCCTGTTAACGGACGTTTTGCCCTGCAGGGTTCGAGAAAAACGTATTACCGTACCTGCGGCATAAAGAAGGTCTTAAGAAAACGAACAGGTGCGTATTAACCGATGCTTTTTCGGTTGTACTTTAGCGATTGGCTCGTACAATAGTCACCAATGTTTGGCGGGAACTGTTCTGTGAGGCGTTAAAAAAGGAAAGTGAGGACGCCAATGTTTCAGATAGCCGATCTGCTCGCTATCGTTGCAGGCGCCATCGCGGGCGCAATTGCCTTCCTTCCCTTTGTCTTTACGCTCAAGCCGGTTCTTGACGATAAACAGAATGCGGACATGCTCAAGGGTATGGTGAGTCTGGCGGTCTCGGCAGTCGCCCTGCTCGTCTTTACCTTGGTTGTGTTTGTGTTGTTCGGAGAGGCATTTCGCATGTTCCTCTTGGGCGAGGCGATCGGCTTCGTGGCCTTTATGGCCGCCTGCACGGTTCGCGTCGCCAAGGCGCTGCGAGATCCTCATGAGGTCGAAAGGTAAGTCGTGGAAATTTTTGAAAAGCTGCCTGATGAGATTAATCATCTGGTTAGCGAGTTCAGCTCCACCCCTGTCGTGGGCGATCTGAGCTGCGGCATCACGCAGTACTCGTTTTGGCTGATCGTCTCCACGATCGTGCTCCTGATCGTCCTGGCCGTGTTCAAGAAGAAGCAGACCCTGGTTCCCAAGGGCTTCTTCGTCAACGGTTTCGAGTACATCATCGAGTACGTCGAGAACGATATCGGCAAGGGCGTCGTGGGTGAGAACTGGAAGAAGCACTTCCCGTTCCTGTGCTCGCTTTTCCTGTTCATCCTGATCAATAACATGATCGGCCTGATCCCGGGAATGAAGCCCGGCACCGGTGCAATCGGCTCCACCGCCGCGCTCGCCATCTTCGCCTTCGTGTACTTCATCTACTACGGATGCAAGGCTCACGGCGTGATCGGCTACATCAAGAGCCTCGCCCCGCAGGGCGTGAGCTTCCCGATGAACGTGCTCGTGTGGGTCGTCGAGCTTTTCTCGACCTTCCTGCGCCTCATCACGCTCGCCGTCCGTCTGTTCTGCAACATGTTCGCAGGACACGTGGTCATGGGCTCGTTCGCCATCATGGCGAGCATGTTCATGCAGCCGCTGCTTCAGCAGGTTTCCGCGGCCCACGCCGTCGGCGCCCTGCCTTCGCTGGCCTGGCTTGCCATCCTCATCCTGATCTATGCGATCGAGCTTGTGGTCGGCGCCATCCAGGCTTACGTCTTCACGGTCCTTACCGCCGTGTATGTCTCCGAGGCAGAGGAGGTCGCGGAGGAGGAGTAGTCTTCCGTTCGCGCCTTAAAGGTAAGGCAATTCGTTAAACCGCCGGTGCCCGTACCCATGGAGCCCGGCAGTTATAAAAAGGTTATCCTGCGTGAAATAAGACACGCACGACAAAGGAGGAATCGTGGGAGTTATCGGTTACGGTCTCGGTGTTATCGGCGCTGGTCTTGCTATCGGCCTGTCTGCTCTGGGTGCTACGGGTGCTATGGCCCGTCAGCCTGAGGTCCAGGGCCGCGTGTTCACCGTCTTCATCATGGGCTCCGCCTTCGGCGAGGCTCTGGCTCTGATCGGCTTCGTTGTCGCGCTGATCGTTAAATAGCACGGAGCGTCAAGTATGAATCTTTCATCCCAGAAGAGCGCGATCGCACTCTCCGCGTCCGCGGCCGCGCTGCTCATGCCGGTTTCCGCGTTCGCCGAGGACGGCGCCGCCGGTGCGGACATCCTCATCCCTAAGATGGCGGAGTTCATCCCGGCGCTTATCGCCTTCCTGATTATCTGGATCGTGCTGGCCAAGGTCGCCCTGCCGGGCATCATGAAAACCATGGAGGAGCGCGGCAAGAAGATCGAGGAGAGCCTCGACGAGGCCGAGAAGACCAAGCAGGAGGCTATCGCCAAGCGCGCTGAGTCCGACTCGATCGTCACCGACGCCCGTCGTCAGGCTGCCGACATCGTTCTCGAGGCCCGTAAGGACGCCGAGTCCGAGCGCGCCCGTATCATCGAGGCTGCTCACAAGGAGGCCGAGGAGATCATCGCCAAGGCCCATACGACCGTCGAGGACGAGCGCAAGTCCATCTACGCCGGTGCCGCGAACTCCATCGCCGACCTGTCCGTTGCCGTCGCCACCAAGATCGTGGGCGAGGCACTCGAGAACGAGGCCGAGCAGAAGAAGCTCATCGAGCGCTACATCCAGGAAGCAGGTAGCCTGAATGCCGACTAGCCGCTATCAGGACAAGGTGCTCGAGACCTACGCGCGCTCCCTTCTGGAAGCCGCCAAGGCCGAGAACCATGTGTTCGAGGACCTCGAGATGATCGAGCGCTTGGCTTCTGCCAGCCCCGAGATCATCGCCGTGCTCGACACCATGTCCAAGCGCGACCAGCTCGACCTTCTTCCCAAGGTGGCAGCTGCCTTTAAGTATGTTGCCGAGGAAGACGAGGATGTAGTGGGCGTGACCGTCACCACGGCGATCCCGCTCGACGACGAGCTGCGTCAAACCATCACTAAGAAATGCGAGCAGGACTTCGGCCGCAAAGTATTCCTTATCGAGCAGGTCGACCCGTCTATCGTGGGCGGCCTGGTGCTCGAGGCCCGCGGCGAGCGTCGTGACATTTCCGTCAAGACGCAGCTGCGCATCGCGCAGGAGACCCTCGCAAACTCTGCTAATTCGTACGGAGGTGAAGCCTAATGTCCGAAACCCTCAATGCCCAGGATATCGCCAAGAAACTGCAGGAGCAGCTCACGAGCCTCTCCGCGACGGTCGATACGCATGAGGTTTCAACGGTCGACGAGGTAGGCGACGGCATCGCGCGCGTCTCCGGCCTCAAGAGCGCCATGGCAGGCGAGCTTCTGGAGTTCAAGAGCTCCGATACCGGTGAGACCGTCTTCGGCCTTGCCCAGAACCTTGACCGTGACGAGGTCGGCGCCGTTCTGTTCGGTGCCGTCGACTCCATCAAGGAAGGCGACGAGTGCCGCACCACTGGCCGCGTTATGGATATCCCCGTGAGCCGTGCCATGCTCGGCCGCGTCGTCAATCCGCTCGGCCAGCCCATCGACGGCCTGGGCGACATCGTCGCTACGCACCGTCGCCCCATCGAGTTCAAGGCTCCCGGCGTCATCGATCGTACCCCGGTGTGCGAGCCGGTTCAGACCGGTCTGCTCGCTATCGACTCCATGGTGCCTATTGGCCGCGGTCAGCGTGAGCTCATCATCGGTGACCGTAAGACCGGTAAGACCGCCATCGCCATCGACGCTATCCTCAACCAGCGCGGCAAGGGCATGGTCTGCATCTATGTCGCCATCGGCCAGAAGGCCTCCACGGTTGCCAACATCCGCGAGACCCTCGCTCAGCACGGTGCGCTCGACTACACCATCATTGTTTCGGCCACCGCTGCCGATTCCGCCCCTATGCAGTACATCGCGCCTATGGCCGGTGCCGCTATCGGCGAGTTCTTCATGTACAACGGCGAGGACGGCAAGCCCGCCAGCGAGACCAACCCCGGTGGCCACGTGCTCGTCATCTACGATGACCTGTCCAAGCAGGCTGTGGCCTACCGTCAGATGTCGCTGACGCTGCATCGTCCGCCCGGACGCGAGGCCTATCCTGGCGACATCTTCTACCTGCACTCTCGTCTGCTCGAGCGTGCCGTCAAGATGTCCAAGAAGAACGGTTACGGCTCCATGACGGCTCTTCCGATCATCGAGACCCAGGACGGCGACGTCTCGGCCTACATTCCGACCAACGTCATTTCCATTACCGATGGTCAGATCTACCTGCAGTCCGAGCTCTTCTTCCAGGGCCAGCGCCCGGCAGTCGACGTGGGCATTTCCGTGTCCCGCGTCGGTGGCGACGCGCAGACCAAGGCTATGAAGCAGGTCGCCGGCAACCTCCGTCTGGACCTCGCTTCGTACCAGGAGCTCGCCGGCTTTACGCAGTTCGGCTCCGACCTCGACGAGGCTACTCAGAAGCAGCTGACCCATGGTGCCCGCATGACCGAGCTCCTGAAGCAGCCGCGTTACAAGCCGTTTGAGGTTGGCGAGCAGATCGTTACGCTGTTCGCTGGCAACGAGGGCTTCCTGGATGACCTGGAGATCGCCGACGTACTGCCTTTCCGTGCCGAGCTCATCGAGTACATGGACAATGGCTTTGGCTCGCTGCTCGACAAGGTTCGCGCCAAGAAGATCGATGATGACACCAAGGCTGAGCTCTTGCGCGTCATCGGCGACTTCAAGCAGCAGTTCATGGCCAAGCACCATTCGGATGTTTCTGGATCAGAGGAGAACTAAGCCCCATGGCCAACCTTCGCGACATTAAGAAGCGAATCTCCTCGGTTACCACGACCAAGCAGATCACGCGCACGATGGAGATGGTCTCTACGGCCAAGATCCGTCGTGCCCTCGATCGCTCCAAGCAGGCCGAGCCCTATAAGGAGGCGCTGACCGACGTCATGTTGACGGTCGCCGGCGACGCCTCCTGTTCGGGCACCGATCCCATGCTGCAGAAGCATGAGAGCGTCAAGCATGGCCTGATTGTCGTTATTGCCTCGGACCGCGGTCTTGCCGGCGGTTTCAATACGACGGTGGAGCGCACGGCCGAAAAGCTCGCCGCTTCTTGGGCGAACGACGGCATCGAGTGCGAGATCATCGCGTGCGGGCGTAAGCCGGCCACGTATTTCCGTGACCGAGCAAACGTCGTCATGCACTTTGAGGGCAACTCCTCTGAGCCCGATTTCAATCAGGCTCGCATGATCTCCTCTCATATCTGCGATGCGTATCGTGCCGGTGAGCTTGACCGTGTCGAGCTTGTCTACCACCACGCCAAGAACCGCGTGGATCAGGAGCTTCGCGTCGAGCATCTGTTGCCGCTCGACCCCGAGATGATCGCTATGGCCCACGGTCCGCGTAAGAACGAGACCGACGCCCCTAAGCGCATCTCGTCCACGTTCGAGTTCGTGCCCTCTCCCGAGCATGTTCTCGGCAAGCTTGTGCCGTCTTATATCCTGACGGTCATCTACCAGGCCCTGATCGATTCGGCGGCTGCCGAGCAGGGTGCACGCCGCAAGGCCATGCACTCCGCGACGGAAAACGCCACCGCGATCATCTCGACCCTTACCCGCACGTATAGTCGCGTGCGCCAGGCTTCGATCACGACCGAGATTAACGAGATCGTCGGCGGAGCCTCAGCATTGGAGGAACAGTAATGGCTAATAACACCGTAAAGCTTGCGGTCGAGGAAGCCACCAAGAAGACGACTGCCGGTGATGGTCGCATCGTGCGAATCATCGGCCCTGTCGTCGACGTCAAGTTTGACGGCGCGGTGCCCCCGATCTACAACGCGCTCACGGTCGAGGCCGAGACCCCGATCGGTCATCTGAGCACGATCCTCGAGGTCGAGAGCCAGCTTCCGGGCGGCGTCGTCCGCACGGTCGCCATGTCCTCGACCGACGGCCTGCAGCGCGGCCTCATCGCCACCGATACCGGTGAGCCCATGAAGATGCCGGTCGGCCCCAAGACGCTCGGCCGCATTTGGAACGTCATGGGCAAGCCCGTCGACGGCAAGCCCATGCCCGAGGTGGAGGAGTTCTACCCCATCCACCATGCAGCGCCCCGTTTCGACGAGCTCACCACCAAGACCGAGATCTTCGAGACCGGCATCAAGGCCGTTGACCTGCTCGAGCCCTACATCCGTGGCGGCAAAACGGGTCTGTTCGGCGGCGCCGGCGTCGGCAAGACCGTTTTGATTCAGGAGCTCATCAACAACCTCGCCCAGGAGCACGGTGGCACCTCGGTGTTCACCGGCGTCGGCGAGCGTACCCGCGAGGGCACCGACCTGTTCCTCGAGATGAGCGAGTCTGGCGTTATCGACAAGACTTGCTTGGTCTATGGTCAGATGAACGAGCCGCCCGGAGCGCGTCTGCGCATCGGTCTGGCCGGCCTTACTACCGCTGAGTATTTCCGTGATCGTGGCCAGGACGTTCTGCTGTTCATCGACAACATCTTCCGCTTCTCCCAGGCAGGTTCCGAGGTTTCCGCACTGCTGGGCCGTATGCCGTCCGCCGTTGGTTACCAGCCCACGCTGGCAACCGAGATGGGCGACCTCCAGGAGCGCATTACCTCGACCAAGACGGGCTCCATTACCTCCGTCCAGGCTGTCTACGTCCCCGCAGACGACCTGACCGACCCGGCGCCTGCCACGACGTTTACGCACCTCGACGCCACCACGGTTCTTTCGCGTAGCATTTCGTCGCTCGGCCTGTTCCCGGCTATCGACCCGCTCGCATCTTCCTCCGACGCTCTCGATCCCTCGATCGTCGGCGAGGAGCACTACCGTGTCGCCGTCAAGGTCCAGGAGCTCCTGCAGGAGTACTCCGACCTTCAGGACATCATCGCCATTCTGGGTATGGACGAGCTGTCCGAGGAGCAGCGCCTTACGGTCAACCGTGCCCGTAAGATTCAGCAGTTCCTCTCGCAGTCCTTCCACGTCGCCGAGAAGTTCACCGGCAACCCCGGTGTCTACGTCCGCGTCGAGGATACCGTCCGCTCTTTCGCCGAGATTGTCGACGGCAAGGCCGATGACCTGCCCGAGCAGGCTTTCCGCTATGCTTCCACGATTGAGGACGTGCGCGAGCGCGCCCGCAAGATGGGGGAGAAGTAGGTTATGCGTATCCGCATCGTGTGCCCCGTGAGCTGCGCCTATGAGGGCGACGCTGCGTTTGTGTCGATTCCGTCCACGGATGGCGAGTTTGGCGTTCTGCCTGCTCACTCCAGCGAGATCTGCACGATCGACCGCGGTTACGTTCGCGTTTCCGATAAGGCCATGGGCACTGTCGACCACACGTTTGCCGTGGCCGGCGGCTATGCCCAGGTTGCGGACGATGTCGTGACCGTTCTCGCCGAGCGCGCTTGCGATTTGGCGACCGTCGATGCCGACAAGCTTAAAGCTGATATTCAAGGTTTTGAAGAGAAGCTGGGTAATTTGTCGGAGGATGATGCACGCCGCGCCTACCTCTATAATGAAATCGCATGGTGTAAGCTCAAGCTTGCCCAATAGTCAAACGATTTAGCGTTCGACCATTTGCGAACACATCATGCCCGGGATGGCTCAGCCATCCCGGGCATGCTTTTTGAAAGGGTAGACCTTGGATATTATCCGCGTTGAGGGTGGCCACGCCATCGGAGGCTCCGTGCCCGTTTCGGGCGCCAAGAACTCCGCACTCAAACTCATGGCGGCAACGCTTCTGGCGCCGGGCAAAACGACGCTGCAGAACGTGCCCGATATTTCCGATGTCCACGTGATGGGCAAGGTGCTCAAGGGCATGGGCGCTACGATCGATGTTCTCGACGAGCACACGCTCGAGATTGATACCTCTCAGGTCGATTCTTGGGAGGCCCCCTACGAGCTCGTCGCTAAGATGCGTGCTTCCACCGCCGTCATGGGACCCCTGCTGGGCCGCTTCCATCGCGCCAAGATCGCCATGCCGGGCGGCTGCAACCTGGGTGCTCGCAAGATCGATATGCACATTCTTGGTCTTGAGGCCCTGGGCGTTGAGTTCGATACCGCCCACGGTTACATCAACGCTAATGCGCCCCAAGGTCTGCGCGGTACCACCGTCACGCTCGAGTTTGCCAGTGTCGGTGCGACCGAGAACCTCATTATGGCATCCGTGCGCGCGCAGGGTACCACGGTTATCGACAATGCCGCCCGCGAGCCCGAGATCGTCGATCTCGCCAACATGCTCAACGAGATGGGCGCCAAGATTGTTGGCGCCGGCACGCCCGTCGTGACTATCGAAGGCGTGGAAGAGCTCCATCCTGTTACCCATCGCGTAGTAGGCGACCGCATCGAGGCCGGTACCTTTATCGTTGCCGGTGCGTTGATGGCCGACGATCGCGGTGTCGATGTCACGGGCTTTTGCCCCATTCACTTGGGCATGGTGCTCAAGAAGATGGAGCTCATGGGTATCGACTGCGAGCGCGTCGAGGATGGCGTCCATGTGAACCGTGCCGAGCGCATCAAGCCGGTCGACATCCAGACGCTTCCGTTCCCCGGCTTCCCGACGGACATGCAGGCGCAGATTATGGTACTCTCCGCCCTTGCCGACGGTAGCTCCGTTATCACCGAGAACATCTTCGAGAATCGCTTTATGTTTGCCTCTGAGCTGGTGCGCATGGGTGCCGACATTCGTATCGAGAGCCATCATGCCATGATTCATGGCGTCAGGGGCTTCTCGGGCGCACAGGTTACCTCGCCCGATCTGCGTGGCGGAGCGGCCCTCGTCGTAGCGGGCTTGATCGCCGACGGGACGACCGAGGTTTCGGCCATCCATCACATCAAGCGCGGCTACGAGCAGTTTGTCGAAAAGCTGCAGGCGCTCGGCGCGCATGTCGAGCATGCTACCGTCCCCGATCCCGTCATCTACTAATACAGGTTGCCTATGTTTAATAAAAAGCCCCTCGCGGATACCACCGCCCGAAGACCCTCAACTGGTGCGCAGGCCAAGATCTACAGTCGCGATAACGTGGCTCGCTATTCCGAGCGCGCTCGCCAACGTCGTCGTAGCCACACGATTCGTCACGTCGCGCTCATTGTCGTGCTTGGCGTGCTGCTGAGTGCCACTACCGCTGCCGGCCTGTGGTTTGCCACCATTATGGGCAAGCTCGGCGATTCTAATGTCATTACCGACAATCTGCGTCGGGTTCTGGTTGACACCGATGAGGCAAAGGATCCGTTCTACGTGCTGCTTCTTGGCACCGACGGCCGTCCGGGCGAGGATACGTATCGTGCCGACTCGATTATCCTGGCACGCATCGACCCCACGCAAAAGCAGGCGACGCTCATTTCCGTTCCGCGCGACACCAAGGTCGAGTACAAGGGCGAGACCATGAAGATCAACGCCTGCCATACCGTTGGCGGCGCCGAGGCCATGGTCGAGGCGGTCAACGAGCTGTGCGGTGTTCAGATTTCCCACTATGCCGAGGTCAGCTTCGACGGTATGCAGGCACTGATTGATTCGGTTGGCGGTATCGACATTAACGCAACCGATGATGTTGACGACCCCGAGCACCTGGATATTAAGATTACCGCTGGCCAGCAGCATATGGACGGTGCCACCGCCCTTACCTATGCCCGCTGCCGCTACACCTATGCCGACGGCGATTACACGCGCATGCGCCACCAGCGTCAGGTGCTTGGCGCCCTTGCCAACCAGATTCTCAATAACTTCGATGCCACGAAGATTTTTGGCCTGGTTAATTCGCTGTCCGATATGCTCGTAACCGATATGAGCGTTCAGGATATCGTGGCTACGGTCAACGCCATGCGCGGTATGGATGTCGACGGTATCTACTCGGCCAACCTGCCCTCGTACGCCGACGACAGCACCATGATCGACGGTGTGAGCTACGTCTTTGTCTACGAGGACGAGCTCAAGGAAATGATGGAGCGCGTCGATGCCGGCAAGGATCCCAAGGGTCCCAACACCATGGGTCTTTCCGACGGTTCCAGCTCTACGATCGGCGACCTGAACAACAACACGTCTGACGACTACGCAAACGGTACCGCAACCTCATCGGTCAGCTCTGACGATTCCGATGACTCAAGCGATTCGAGCGATTCGGACTACTACGAAGAGCCCACCGGCGACGGCAACGGCTACGAGGCCAACTACTAAGTTACGGCGTTTTACCAAACGCCGTAACGGCTTGACGCTGCGCGCCGCCCAAGGCGAACAATTTGTCATTCAAAAGGCAGGGCATGACCAGAAGGTCAATGCCCTGCCTTTTTCATGCCAACTTGTTCGCCTTGGACATCGCTCGCTGACGTTGGCTCAACCTGCGGTGCTGACTACTCCCCTTGCACCAAAAACCGCCCCGTTCTCGGTTTTGAGGACGGGGCGGTTTTGCTTACCTAGATTGTTCGAGTTCCCTATGCAAAGCGGGCGATGAGCTCCTGCAGGACGTCGGTCATCTTGACGAGCGAACTGACCGGGACGAACTCGTTGACGCCGTGGTAGCAATAGCCGCCGGTGGAAAGGTTGGGGCAGGGCAGACCGCGGAACGACAGCTGGGCGCCGTCGGTGCCGCCACGAATTGGCAGCACTTGGGGCTCAACGCCGCAGGCAAGGTAGGCTTCCTTGGCAACATCAATAAGCTCGGGATAGTCACGAACGATCTCGGCCATATTTCGATACTGCTGCTTAATCTCGACCGTCACGCGCTCCTCACCCAGACGCTGGTTGAGCATCGAGGCAGCGGCATCAATAAGGTCGAGTTTCTGCTGGAACTTGGCGGCGTCATGGTCGCGGACGATATAGCGCGCTGTGGCGTGATCGACGGTCGCAGATACACCCTCAAGGTGATAAAAGCCCTCGTAGCCTTCCGTATACTCCGGGCGCTGCGCGTAGGGGAGCAACGCGTTGAAGTCGCAGAACAGATTGCCTGCGTTGACCATACGGCCCTTGGCGTCGCCCGGGTGGATGGACTGGCCCTCAAAGCGGACGGTCGCCTCGGCGGCGTTAAAGCACTCCCACTCCAGCTCGCCGATGGGGCCGCCGTCGACCGTGTAGGCGTACTTGCAGCCAAAGGTATCGATATCCAACAGCTCGGCTCCGTGGCCGATCTCCTCGTCAGGGCAGAAGCAAATGCCGAGTGCGGGATGGGGCAGAGAAGGGTCCTGAGCGATACGCGCGACAAGCGACATGATCTCGGCGACGCCTGCCTTGTCGTCCGCGCCCAGCAGCGTGGTGCCATCGCTGCAGACCAGGTCCTCACCTGCGAGGTCGTTCAGGGCGGGAAGCTTGGCGGTACTCATGGCAACGGGCTTACCGTCAACCGTGCCGCAGACCAGGTCGCCGCCTTCGTAGTGTACGATGTGCGGTTTCACGCCGGCACCCGGTGCAACTTCGGTGGTGTCGAGATGGGCGATCAGGCCCAGGGCGGGCTTGTCCTCAGCGCCCGCACTTGCGGGGATATGCGCGCAGACATAGGCGTGCTCGGTCACGTGGGCATCTTCCGCACCAAGCTCGCGCAGCTCTTCAGCCAGCACGTTGGCAAGGTCAAACTGAACGGCGCTCGAGGGTACCTGGTCGCAGTTTGCATCCTCGGACTGCGTGTTGATCTGGACGTAGCGCAAAAAGCGCTCGAGGACATCGGGGTTCGTGGTGGTGTTTTCCATAAAGACCGCTCCAATCTTGGTCGTCGTGTGCAACAAGAACTCTAGCACGGTATGCCACGGCATACCGCGACGCTTGGATGGGGTAGAATCAGCCATTGAATGCAGAAGGGACGGAAGATCATGGATACGACAAATAGCTCGCGCGAACTACATCTGACGGTGGCGAACGAAGACTACTTGGAGTGCATGGTTCGCATTGAAAGCGAAGAGGGGGAAACCAACGGCGTTCGATCGGTCGACATCGCGCAGCGCCTTGGCGTCTCCAAGGCATCGGTCAATAAAGCGGTTTCGGCTCTCAAGGCATCCGAGCTTGTCGAGCAATCGCACTACGGCAAGGTGATCCTGACCGATCGCGGCCGCGAGGTTGGCGCGGCTATCTGGTACCGTCATCGCCTCATCCGCACGTTTTTGGTTCAGGAGCTCGGTGTCGAATTTGAGCGAGCCGATTCCGAGGCCTGCATGATGGAGCATGCGCTATCCGAGGACACGATGAGCCGCTGGCTCGCCTATCTCGAAAAGCAGGGAATCAGCGTCGAGGAATAGCGGGATATATATGGATACGAGTTATTACAACCGCTTTGGTGCCGAGGAACTTACGCGCCGCTTGTCGAGCGAGACCTTGTTGGCGCAGGGCCCCATGGGCAGTGTTTTGTTGAGTGAGTACGATGCCGCCGACATTCCACCGGCGTTTTGGAATCTGGCAGAGCCGCAGACCGTTTCTCGTATCCATCGCTTGTATGTCGCCGCCGGCGCGCAGGTGCTCATTACCAATACCTTTCAGGCATCGAGCTATGCCCTCAAGCACGACCAGATTGCGCCGTCCGTGGCGGAGGTCAATCGCGGGGCCGTCGACGATGCCCGCCAGGCGCACCCTCAGCTACTGCTGGGCTCGATGGGCCCGATCGGTATTGAGTGGTTTGCCGAGGACTCTGTCGAGTATCGTGAAATCCGCGGCATTGCGCGCGAACAGGCGCACGCCTTGCTCAATGCTGGTGTTGACGGTCTGCTGATCGAGACGGTGACGTCTATCCGTAATCTGCAGCCCATGCTTGCCGGCGCCCGAGATGCCGCCGACGGCATGCCTGTTCTGGTGAGTTTTGTCGTTGACGATAAAGGCGACCTGCTGGGCGATGGCCTCAACATCGAGGCAGCCGTTTTGTACGCCGAAAAACACGGCGCAAACTCGGTTGGTGTTAATTGCTGTTCGCTTGCGGCCGCGAATGCGGCGGTGCCCAGGATGGTTGCATCGGCGACTACTCCCGTTACGGTGCGTCCCAACGTGGGCGATCCGGTCCAGACTCAGGATGGCCCCGTATGGCACGAGAATCCCGAAGCTTTCGCGCGCGCATGCATCGAATGGAGACATGCCGGCGCCGCAATGGTGGGCAGTTGCTGTGGAACCACGGCAATCACTACGGCAGCGATGGCCGAGGCGCTCGATATATAAAGGGCAAAACCGCTCCATACGGGGCGGTTTTTTTATTAAAGGCTTTAGCCTGTGCGGGGCGCGCAGCGCGCCGCATCAGAAACCACCC
>CALHDP010000012.1 GCA_938023085.1 uncultured Collinsella sp. | reverse complement strand
GAGAGAACGCTCCCGCAAACTGCCTCTTGACAACTTATAGGAGCGTCGGTTTTATGTTTCGCTATGCGGGCTGTGCTTGGCTATTGCAAAATAGTCTACTCACTTAGGTTTGAGGGCCGTTCACTGGCGCCTATTTGCGCTTGTTTGCCAACGCCGCGACCATCAGAAGCCCCTAGGACTCTTGCGGTAGACGCTTCTTGCCCTTGCGGGCACGGTTTCTAAAGTTCTCGACGGCCTCTTCCATGCCCAGAGGCACATAGGCGAGCTCATCGAGGTTATCGGGCAGGTAGCAGGCTAGGCTTTGCTCCTGCGCGCGGCCCGCCGCGAGCTGTTCATCGCTGGGCTGCGCTCCAGGTGTGGCGCAAATGCCATAGACGGCGGCACCCATCTCGCGCGTGCGGCGCTCGTACTCGGTCTCGGGATGCTCGGGATGGTCGCGGCGGACGTCGTCGCTTACCCAAAGCGTATCGTAGCCGGCCGCGGCAAACTGTCCCAGGGCGTAATCGCGCAACGGCTTGCTATCGGTGCGCAGTGTGACGGTAGCGCCGGCTGAAAAGAGCGGGCGGTAGAGCATCAGATGGTCGACATGGACGAGTCGTTTTTTAGCGTACTTGGCCTTGGGCTGCGGCGTGGGAAAGTTAATGGTGATGGCATCGAGCTCGCCTGCGGCAAACAGCTGTGGCAGCGATGCGGCGCCTCGGGGCAGGACGAGTGCGTTGGATAGCCCCTGTTCGCAGATTTTCTGCGCGGCATAGGCGATGCAGATGGGCTCCTGGTCCATGCCGATAAAGAGGGTGTCGGGCTCGCGGTGGGCGCGCTCGACCAGATAGGTTCCCTTGCCACAGCCCAGATCCAGATGAAGGTGTTCGAAGGGCTCGCTGCCTGCGGGCGCACAGGCCTTGCGCCAATCTCCGACATAGGCCTCGGGGTTCGTCTCAATCGCATCGGCGTAGCGCTCCAGGCGCTCCTCGAGCACAAAGTTCTTAGGCGTGCGAACGTGGACGGCTCCCATGAGGCTCCTTGGTCATAAGTATGGAACGCATAGCTGCACGTTCCGTCAATGGATTGAAAAAGGGCGGGCATAGTTTGCCCGGAAGATGCGGTGCGGCTCGGCGGCGAGTCGTCGATGCCTACAGGCGCTTGAGAATCACATAGCGGTTGAGCTCGCCGCTACGACCGTCGGCATGGAAGCGCTCAAGCTCACGCACGGGGACCTCGCCGCTCTTGTAGAACGTACGGACGCCGCGCACCAGGTCGGTGATCTGCTGATCGTCAAAGTGATGGCAATAGCGGTAGGCGTGGCGGTCGTTTTGCCAGCCAATGAGGTGGTCGCCGGCTTCAAACTGGGCGGAATCGTAACCCTCAAACGGCGGGGTGAGCTCGGCGCGGGCTTCGGCGCGAACAGCCTTGCGCGCCATGCGCTCGTCGTTCATAAACTCCCAAAAGCTGATGGCGATGATGCCGCCCGGGCGCGTCTGGCGCACCAGGGCGTCGAGCACGCGTACACGGTACTCGCACGACGGCACATGGTGCATAAAGCCAAAGCAGACCGAGATGTCGGCGAGCGGGGCGTCGAAAAGCACGTCGGGCGTCTCGGCGGGGTTGAGCTTCATAAGGGCGTCGAGCACGTCGAGTTCCTGGAAGTGCAGGTTGGGAATGCGCAGCGCGTGGCCATGTGCATCGATGGCCAGGTCTTGGCACGAGTCGACACCATAGAACTCAAACGGGCAGCTGGCATCTGCCGAGGGGTTTGCGCCATCGACGCCCTTGGCGGCAAGTGCGCCGCCGGCGGCAAAGTTCTCGAATCGCATATTGCCACAGGCAAGATCGAAGACGCGGACGGGATGCTCGATCGTGGCGACGTCGAGCTGTTCGAGCGCGATATCCATGGTGCGTACCCAGCCGGGCCACGGGGCCTGGCGCGTATCGGAAAAGGAAGCGGAGTGCTCGCGATAGAACGTGTTGTTGAGCTGGATGAGCGATGAGGCGAAATCGCGGTTCACGGCGCGGAACTCCCTCCGTTGGCGGTGCGGAATAAACAGTACGACCATACTACCGTTAACGCCGCAACGGGGACAACCAAGCTACGGGTCATTGCTTTGTTTGGACACATTTCCGCAGCTCATATGCGCCCGCAACCGCCGGTTGTCAAAAATCTCACTAGAATAGGTGGCATGCTTTTGGCGGTGGCGGATAGATTTTTAACTGTGCAAGGCGCCTTAAGAACAAAAGCGGTCCGGCGGTACGGCTGGCATCACATAGGAGGAACCATGAATGTAGAAACTGCGCAGCGGCTCGCCGACCTTCGCCGCAGCAAAGGCTTTAGTCAAGAAGGGCTGGCACGAAAGCTGGGACTGTCGCGCCAGGCGGTCAGTAAATGGGAGCGCGCGGAGAGCTCGCCCGATACCGAGAACCTGATCTCGCTCGCCAAACTCTATGGTGTGAGCCTGGACGAGCTGCTCAATCCGAGCGACGAGATCGAGGACGATATCGAGTTTGAGAACGAGGACCGCGCTCGTCAGCGCGAGGCCGAGGCGGCAGAGCGCGCACGCACCCATGAGGCGGCGGCACGAGCTACCGAGGCGGCAACACAGGCGAGTGACGCCGCCGCCAAGGCGGCGCAGGCGGCAAGCTGGAGTGCGCAGGCTGCCAATGCGGCGACGGCTCAGGTGACGGGTACCGGTGCGGCTGGTCCGACTCCGGTGAAGGGTCCGTTCCAGTCATTCCCGTATTGGGCCGTGTGCTGGCTGCTGTTCTTTTTACTGATGTTCCTGTTTGGTGCCGGCCCCTTTGCTGCGCTGATCTTCTTCACGATTCCCATCTATCACTGGGTGGCGCGTGCACTCGATGGCGATTGGGCGCGCGGGGATATTCAGGTTGGTCCGGCACCGGTGGCGGTCAGGGCCCAGGGGAAGGATACTTCTGCGGAACCTGATGCTGACGTGGCTACCGCGGCCACCGCTGAGCCATGTGCCAAAGAAGGTGACGAATGATGAAGCTTTCGCATGAATCCAAGCTGCGCCTGGGCGTCGGCATCGGAGCGTTTGTACTGATTATCGGGCTTGTTTTTGGCGTTTCGCGGACTTTGATTCATTTTGATGGCCCGTGGGATCTCGACGATGTTATACCCGGCTTGTCCGGTATGGACGATGTGGTTGATGACGACGATTTTATGAACGATGGCGGTAACTATTCCGCTCGGCCTCAGCAGCTTTCGTGTACGACCTTTGATGCCGACGCGTTCACATCGCTTGACTTGGACGTGACGTCGGGCACGGTCGAGGTCAAACACGTCTCCAGCGGGCCAGTGCGCGTAATTGAAAGCGGTCGCGTGGCAACGGGGACCGTTGCCTTCGATGCGGCAACCCAGAACCTGGCCGAAATCAAGGGCTCTACGCTCAAGATTCGCCAGTTCGATTGCGATGACGAGCGCGCCATTGACCGCACGGTTACCGTCGAACTGCCGCGCGAAGTTGCCGATAACATGGTGGGCATTACAGCGAATGTAGGATCGGGTGACCTGACGGTCGCGGGCATTGCGTGTCATGACCTCAACCTGACTTTGGACTCTGGAGACGTTGAGTTTACGGGCACCGTGACCGATACCCTGAATGCCGAGGTCGGTTCGGGCGATGTGACGTTCGAGCTCTACCAGGCCCCCGCGAAGTCGATGGACGTGAGTGTGGGCTCGGGCGATGTGGAGATGACGGTTCCGAACTCGACGGGCTTTAAGGCGAGCCTCACCGTGGGCAGCGGCGACTTTGAGAGCGATTTCCTTCCGCTTGGCTACGACGGCGAGACCATTTTGAATCTTGAATTCGATAACGGCGATAAGTCTGCTACGTATCGTTTTGAGGTCGGTTCGGGCGACATGTCGTTTGATCCGGAGTGACATGCGGTTTTCGGAGATCGGTACATATAGGCATGCTCTTTGATGGAGGCGCCGGAGCCGTGACGGGCTTCGGCGCCTTTGCCTTTACAATGGGGACATGGAACAGATTATCTTGAACATACTCGAGGCTCTGCGTCGCGGCGAGACCGTGGACGACAAAGCGCTCGTCAAACTGATACATGCCGAGGCGCGCCGTGAGGGTGCCGACAAACGCGATTTGGCCAAGCGCCGTCTGCTGCCGTTCTACCAGCGGGTTAAACGTGAGGAGCCGGTTCGGTGGGCTGCGTGGAATGTCGATTCCGATCTGGAGCGTCAACTGCTGCAGGTCCTGCGTATGAAGCCGCGCCGAACGGCCTCGGGCGTGGCGACCATTACCGTCATTACCAAGCCCTGGCCATGCTCGGGCGATTGCCTGTTTTGCCCCAACGATCTGCGCATGCCCAAAAGCTATCTGCACGCCGAGCCGGCGTGCGCCCGTGCGGAGCAAAACTGCTTCGACCCGTATCTGCAGGTGAGCGCTCGTCTGACCGCGCTTTCGCAGATGGGACATGCGACCGACAAGATAGAGCTCATTGTGCTCGGCGGTACCTGGAGCGACTATCCGCAAGGGTATCAGACGTGGTTTATGTCGGAGCTTTTCCGTGCGCTCAATGACGATGCCGTCGCCGGTGTGGCGGCAAACCCCATGTTGGCGCGTCCGGGCATCAGCCGTGCCGAGGCAGGGCGCCTGCTCGATGACGCTCCCGCCGATGCCCTGCCGCCGGTGGTAACAGAGCGCCGCGAGCGCTATCGGGCTGCCGGCATTGCGACCGACGAGGCCGAGCTTGCGAGCGGCGTTGCCGACGAGCAGGGGCGTGTGGATGCTGTCGTTGGTGGCTATAACCGCGCAGTGCGTCGTCTGTACGGCCCCGGTACGCCATGGGGCGAGGCTGCCGAGTGGCAGACGGCAACGATGGAGGAGCTTGAGCGTCAGCAGCGCATCAACGAGACGGCGAAGCATCGCGTGGTGGGGCTCGTTATCGAGACCCGCCCCGATGCCGTGACGCCACAGGCGCTCACGCTCATTCGTCGTCTGGGCTGCACCAAGATTCAGATGGGCATCCAGAGCCTCGACCAGCATTTGCTCGATATCAACGAGCGTCGCATTTCGGTGGCTCAGATCGAGCAGGCGTTTTCGCTTGCGCGCCTCTTTGGCTTTAAGATCCATGCGCATTTTATGCTTAACTTGCTGGGCGCCACACCCGAGGGGGACAAGCGCGACTACGAGCGCTTTATGACCGAATGGGCCTTTATGCCCGACGAGGTCAAGGTCTACCCGTGCGCGCTCATCGAGGGCTCGCGTCTGGTGGGCTGCTATGAGCGCGGCGAGTGGCGTCCCTATACCGAGGAAGAGCTGCTCGATGTGTTGGCCGACGACATCGTGGTGACGCCGGCGTTCTGCCGCATCAGTCGCATGATCCGCGACTTTAGCTCCGACGACATCATGGTGGGCAACAAGAAGCCCAACCTGCGTCAGCTCGTTGAAAACCGCTTGTCGGCTCGTGGGGAAGGCGCGACAGTGCGTGAGATTCGCTATCGCGAGATTAGCACGGCGGGCGCCGACTTGCATGAGCTGACCCTTGACGAGGAAGTGGCGTACGAGACGCCGGTGACGCACGAGCGCTTTTTGCAGTGGGTGACGCCGCAGGGCAAGATCGCGGGCTTTTTGCGTCTGTCTCTGCCCGATCGTGCTTTTGTTGCCGCGCATGCGGATGAGTTGCCGACGACACCGGACGAGGCGATGATTCGCGAGGTGCACGTGTATGGCATGGCGGCGCGCGTGGGAGATCAAGGCCAGGCAGCCCAGCACCATGGATTGGGGCGTTTGCTCGTAGAGCGTGCGTGCGAGATTGCCCGGGATGCGGGTTATACGCGTATCAACGTGATTAGCGCAATCGGTACGCGCGAGTACTATCGCCATTTGGGTTTTTGCGACCATGGACTCTATCTGCAAAAGGAGCTCTAGATGAACAAGCCGAGTGTTTCTGCTGGCGTCGTTGCCGGTGTTGCTCTGGGAGCCGCGGCGCTTGGTGCGGCCGCTGTCGCTGTTCGTGCTGCCTGTCTGCAGGTTGCGCGAACCCGCAATGGGTTGGCGCGTGTGAAACGCGTGCACGATGAGGGCGGCGACGAGATTCGCGTGTTGGTGCAAGGCAGCGTCTACCAAAGCGCAAGTTACGTTGGTGAGCGTTGGGCGGAGCCCGTCTTTGCGTACTATCGTGCGTTTGACGACGTGTTTGAGTCCGAGGATGCGATGCGCGACGCTTACGGTCACGGTATCGACCGCATGCTTATGCTGGGCGGCGGCGGGTTTGCCTATCCCAAGTTCGCGCTGATGTCGCACGAGGGCTTGCGCATGGACGTCATCGAGTATGACGGAGAGATTACGCGCCTGGCGCGCCGCTGGTTCTATCTGGACGAGCTGGAGTGCACGGCGGGCGATCGCCTGCGGGTGATAACCGCTGAGGCTCGCTCTTATCTGGGCGTGACGAGTGTTGGTCATCGTCGCTACGACGTGGTCGTGAGCGATTGCTTTGGCGGTGCCGAGCCCGTACGCGAGCTGGCGACGGTTGAGGCGTTGCGTTTGGTGCGGGGCAGCCTAAATGTCGGTGGCGTCTACGTTGCCAATATCGTAAGCACAAACGAGGGGAGCGATGTGACGTTCCTGCGCGACTGCGCTGCCGCGGCACTCGAGGTATTCGCCCATGTCTGGGTGGTCCCCTGTGGCGATGCGGAGTTCGGCGGCGAGGAGAACTACCTGCTCATCGCCAGCGACGGCGACTATGTCTTTGCCGAAGCCGTGCCCTTCGACGCCGACTTCCTCGGCACCGCCCTTCACGACAAGTAAGTCTCTCCGTCCCAAAAAGACTGGTCTTAGGCGTGGTCGCGCCAGCTGAGGACGCGCTGCTTCATGCCCTCTATGTCGAGCACGCCTTCGGCAAAGCCCTTGCGCACGAGCTCTTCGGGAACAAACTCGTCGTAGCGGTCAAAGTAAGGCACCTCGCCAGGATAGACGAGCTCGATGGGATCGAAGTCTTTCTCGGCCTCGGCGGCGAGTACCTCAAAGAACGTCTCCTCGTCGGCCTTCATCTTAAACTGCATAAAGTACGGGCGTGACGGGTCGAGTCCGCGAAGGCCCAGCTCAGCTGCGCATTTGATTTTAAGCATACGCTCGAGCGCCAGAAAGGCGTAGCTTCCCAACCAGGGGAAGAGCGCCCAGGTGTCGCCGCCCAGGTTAATGAGCGGCCTAGTTCCCGCACCCGAAATCTCAGCCGTATGGCGAGCCTGCGCCAAGCGGGCCCGCGCGTTACCCATAAGATACGGATACGTGGCATGTTCGTTGAGCGCCTTGCGCATGCGCTCGAGTACGTGTGTATTGATGTCTCCGGGGCAATCGCCAAAGTATGCCGGCACACGGCCCTTGACCTGCGTGGCAAAGACAGTGTGGCGCTTCCAGTCCACTTCCTCGACAATCCAGCAGTGTCCGGCGATGGCGATGCGCTCACCGGGCGGAGGGGGGTTGACGATCGTGCCCAACTCGGCCGACTCGCTGCGAACGGTGAACTCCTCGTTTTCCTGGAACACGGCGTAGAACTTAAAGTTGTTGATGATGCGCTCGCCCGCGAGACCCACGATGAGCCCGCCGCCCTCGGTGACTTGGATATGGTCGATCTTAATGAGGTGACGCAGCAACACGCGATAGTCATCGGCCGAGATGCGATGGAAATAGCTGAGTGTGAGCACGCGCTGGGCAAGCTCTGCCGGCGTGAGTTCGCCGGTGCTGGCAAGCGTCGACATAGTCTGGTGGTAGAGCAGGCTGTAGGGGAGTCGATCGAGCTCGGGCGGCTCGACCCACTTTTCCTCGCGATAGAGTTGTACGAGCGCGATGCCCTGCAGGAGCTTCCACGGAATGGTCTCGGGCATCATCGTGCGCGGCTCGGGTTCCTCCTCGCGCATGACAAACCACATCTCGGGCGGAAGATCGCGGCGCCCCGTGCGGCCCATTCGCTGCAAAAAGGAGCTGACGGTAAACGGCGCGTCGATCTGAAACGCACGCTCCAGACGGCCGATATCGATACCGAGTTCCAGCGTAGAGGTGGTAACGGTCGTCTGTGCCTGTTCCTCGTCGCGCATAAGCTCTTCTGCCGTCTCACGCAACGATGCCGAAAGATTGCCGTGATGGATGAGGAAACGGTCGGGCTCGTGTCGACTTTCGCAGTAGCTGCGCAGCATGGAGCATACGGCCTCCGCCTCTTCGCGCGAGTTGGCAAAGACCAGGCACTTGCGGCCGCGGGTGTGTTCGAAGATATAGCCCATGCCGGGGTCGGCGTTGTCTGGTGCTGTGTCGGTGGGGTTGAGTAATGCCTGTTCGGGTGCTCGGGGAATGTCGACTTCGCCCTCGGGGGCCGAGGAAGCGCGACTGTCCTTGGGGGCAGCCTTGCCCCGTGCCTGCTCGCGACGTTGGCGGCGTTCCTCCTGTGTGAGTTGTCCGCTATGGCGCATGTCTTGGGTGCTGACGGGCAGTGCCGCGGGTGCCGCTGCCTCAATGCGCTCGCATGCAAGCACTTCGGCCTCTTGAGGACCCATGCTCTTGAATCCCCGCTGCTGCGCCTGGGGACCCGAGTTGTAGAAGTGCTCCATGGAGATACGCCACACGCGGCGCGGTTCCTCAAAACGAGGGATAACGCAGTCGCGTCCCGTTCCCTGCGAGAGAAAGGCACCCGTGCGCTCGGGGTCGCCGATGGTAGCCGAAAGGCCAATGCGGCGGGGTTGTACGCCGGCCATGCGCGACAGGCGCTCAATAAGGCAGAGCGTCTGCCCGCCTCGATCGCCGCGCATAAGCGAATGGACCTCGTCGATGACGACGTAGCGCAGATCGCAGAACATGCGCGGAATCGCCATGTGCTTATGGATCAAGAGCGCCTCGAGCGACTCGGGCGTAATCTGCAAGATACCGCTCGGCTTTTTGATGAGCTTTGCCTTGTGCGACTGCGAAACGTCGCCATGCCAGTGCCAGACGGGGATGTCGGCTTCTTCGCAGAGGTCGTTGAGGCGGACGAACTGGTCATTGATGAGCGCCTTGAGGGGGCCAATGTAGAGGGCGCCCACGCTTGCGGGCGGTCTCTCCCAAAACTCGGTCAGGATGGGAAAAAAGGCTGCCTCGGTTTTGCCGGAAGCCGTGGATGCCGTCAGGAGCACATTGTCTTGCGTGTTAAAGATGGCATCTGCCGCCGCAACCTGGATAGAGCGCAAGCTCTCCCAATCGTGGGAGTAGATGAAGTCTTGGATAAACGGGGCGTAGCGGTCAAAGGCGTTCACGGGGCCTCCTCTCAAAAACGAATCTCTCAACGCGGCTGGCAACGGCTTGCTGCATTACAGTCTCAACGTTCGCCCAGATAAAACCTGCCAAAATAAACCTGTCCCTTTTTGGCAGGTTAGATGGTGAATTCGGCGAAGTTACGGTCGCCGCCTGCGGTGCCGGTGTCGCCTGTTGCTGCTGCCGGCACCAGCGCGTCGCCGCCGACGCTTTGCAGCAGCTCGGCTACGTTGGGGTCGGGGTTCTGGCATAGGATGTCGAGCAGCTCGATAAAGTCGCGAATGACTTCACGCGGCGTCAGATGTGTGTCGGCTCCCACACGACCGAACTCGATCTTGAGGAAGTCCACCAAGTCGTTCTCGGTAAGCGTGGGCGTCCAGCCAAAGTAGCCGGCGTGAATTTGCATGAGTTTTTCGATCAGCACCAGCAGCTCCTCGTAGGTGAGTGGCTGCAGACGGATGATGGGCGCGAGCATGTCCTTAAGGTCCTCGCGTGCAAAGCGGCCTTGAGCGAGTCGGCTGCGCAGGGCCTCGTAGGAGAACACGCCGCGGCGGCGGTCTTCGATGGAGGTTGGCGTGCCGCCCATGATCATGCCCAGGTACTGCGCCTTGCCCTGGAGTGTGTCGTTGTACATGGTCAGGATCTTCTCGTAGTTGTACTGGCGCGTGATCGCGTTGGGAATCTTATACAGATTCACGAGCTCGTCGATGAGCACCAACATACCCTTGTAGCCGCTGCAGACCAAAAAACGCGCGATGAGCTTAACGTAGTCGTACCAGTCGTCATCGCTGATGATGGTCGAGGAGCCCAGCTCGGCGCGAGCCTCGCTCTTGGTACGGTATTCGCCGCGGATCCATTTGGTCACGCGGCTCATGGCTTCTTCGTCGCCCTCGGATACGGCCGTGCGATAGCGGCGGAGCATGCGGGTGAAGTCGAAGCCGTGGACCATTTCCTCGAGCGGGGCCAGTTGGGCATTGACGACCGACTCGTCGACGTCGGCGTACGAGGCGACCCAGCGATCAAGAATAAGGTTGAGCGCACCGCCCTCGGGGCGCGTCTTGGTCGATATATTGCGTATGAGCTCGCGGTAGGTGGCAAGGCCCTGCCCCTGCCCGCCCTGCAGACGGCGCTCGGGGGATAAGTCTGCATCGGCGACGACGAATCCCTCACCCATGGCGTGCGTGCGGATGGTCTGGAGCAAAAAGCTCTTGCCGGCGCCGTAACGACCGACCAGAAAGCGGAAGCTCGCACCACCGTCGGCGATGAGACTCAGATCGGTGAGCAGGGCGCGGATCTCGACCTCGCGCCCTACGGTAATGTAGGGAAGGCCGATGCGCGGGACCACGCCGCCCTTGAGCGAGTTGAGAATGACGGCAGCGACGCGCTTGGGCACGCGGGGTGCTGCGGATGCGGTATCACTCATGGTCTAGGTATCCTCTCACGTCTGCTTCGTAGTCCTCAATAATCTGCGGCCCTGCCGCGCTAAATTCAATTACGGTGTCGCCCACCAGGTCAAAGAGCGCCTCGTTGATGGTATCGACGAGCATGTCCTCGCTCTGTCCCGAGTGCGCCACTGCCGATGTCGCTTGCGCTGCGTTTTGCTCGAGCAGTGCGCGAAGGAAGGCATCTGCGGCGGGCGCGAGTTCGTTTGTGGCGTCAGCGGGCGCAGCAGCTGCGAACGCGGGCGTCGGCGCGAGAAGCGGTGCCACGACACCAAACTGTTCGGTGGATATGGTCGGCTCGTCGGTCAAGTCCTGCCGAATGGGTGCCACGACCGGTTCGACAATCGCGTCGGTTACGGGCTCGGCTTCCGGTTGCCCTGAGTCCGCTGCCTCGGCTTCTGCGGATGCGTCGTCCTCGCGCTCTTCGTCGATCAAAAGCGCTTCGCGCGTTTGCGCAGCGGCGCTCCGAATGTGCTCCAGCTGACTCAGATCGATATCGATCTTGACGGGCTGGTGTGCGGCGTCCCACGAGAGCCATGCCACAATCTCGTCATCGATAATCTTGGCCAGATATTTGGGGACCTTTTCTTCCTTAAGGGGATGGGCGGGGTCCAGCGCCAGGCGCAGGCGTTGGTCGCAGGCGCGCATCATTTCACCGAGCTTGCTGCTCTTTTGCCTACTACCGTGGATACGCATGCATTCCCAAAAGCCGTTTTGGCAACGGTAGATATGGATGGGATCCAGGCGGTATTCGCAGTCCTCGTGGCGCTCGGGCGAAAAGAATACGGCCGAGGCAAACATGGTGTAGGGCATGGCCGTCTCCTCCCCAAATAAGCTCGCCACGATGTCGGTCTTTCGGTGCGTGTCATAGTAGCGCGCCATACGGACATACACGGCGCACGCCACGTGGCGCAGATCGCGGTGGTGGCTGCGGTCGAGCCGCGAGTTACTTAGGTTGTACGTGGAGAGGGCGTTGATGGCGGCCATGAGTCGCTCCTCGCGCACCTCATCGGGCGGAAGGGGGAGCGTGGGCTCGGAGGTTTTGCGACGCTTAGGGGTCTGGCCGGACGGTGCCGGTGCTGGTACAAGGTCTCGCGCTGCGCGGCGTAGCTCGATAAGGGCGTTATCGAACATGACGGTTTTAGAGTCGCGAAGTAGCTTGGGGTCGAGTCCGTGGAAAACGGCGTAATCCTGCAGCCACACGCGCGCAAACCGGTCGATGCCGGGCTCGAAGGCGCGATAGACATCCCAAAAGGCCTTGATCTTGTTAAAACCTTCGAGCGGATCATCTATGCCAATGCCGCAAATCAGCTCATAGAGATACAGAAAGGCAAAGGATGTAGACGTTTCCTCGACGGTTCCGCGGCGCACTTGGGCACGCCAGGTAAAGTAGCCGCGCAACTGCCGGTCGCTCATGGCATTGTAGGTGGGAAAGTACGACTTAAAGGTGCCGTTGTAGGGACAGTCGTCCTCAAAGTCGGCCATCAGCAAGCCTTGGCGGTAGAAAAGCTCGGCCTCCGATAGCCAGCGGCCCGCGCCGCCCTTGGGGTCATCCTGCCAGCGCGATATCTCGCGCATCTTGCGGTATTGGTCGGGGAGGAAATTCTGCATCTGTCGGCCGGTTTTGAGAATCGGCTCGTCTGCGTAGATTTCGTTTGAGAAGCGGGCGGACTGATGGGTCCGGGCCTCGGCCATAATGCGCTCGATGAGCATCTTGATGTCCTGGTCGGCCACCGCTCCTCCTCTCCTAACGCAGCTTCGGTGACCTCATATCATAGCACAGCATCAAACAGGTGTTCGAGATACTGCTGCGTAGATAGATTTAGAACAGGAGGGCGTAGATGACGGCGATGACGACGGAGGGGAGCATATTGGCCGTGCGGAAGGTCTGAGGACGGATGAGGTTGACGCCGACGCAGAAGATGAGCATGGAGCCTACGAGCGAAAGGCTGTCGAGGGCTGCCGTAGTCATGATGGGGGAGAGTGCGCCGGCAAACAGCGTGATCGTCCCCTGGAACACGGCGACGGGCAGGGCGGAGAAAATGCAGCCGCGGCCAAGCGACGCCGTCATGGTGCAGACGATGATGCAGTCCAATGCGCCTTTCAGGGCAAGCGTTGACCAGTCACCGAGCAGACCGTCCTGGATCGATCCCACAATGGCCATGGCGCCGATACACACGGTGAGTGAAGTCGAGACAAAAGCGTTGGTGAACTCGTTATCGCCCTCGCTGCCGGTTTTGCGCTTGAGCCATTCGCCAAGGTTCTCGATGGCGGCCTCCAAGTTGATGGCCTCGCCGATGAGCGAGCCGAGGGCGAACGAGACGATGAGCATGGTGGTGCCGGTGGTCGCTAGCGCCTTCCCATCGATAAGGAGCATCTTTTGCATGGTGCCGCCAAGGCCGATAAACAGGACGCACAGCCCCGATGCTTTCATGAGCGTGTCTTGGATGCGCGGTGTAATGAAGCGGCCGCCCGCTAATCCCAAAAGACCGCCCGCAACTAAAAGCACAACGTTGATGATTGTTCCCAAGCCCGGCATGAGCCCTCCTGTATTGATGCCAACGTGGCAATCGTAGCAGAACGAAATGCGAGGTACATCGCGACTCATCTAATACGTTATATAAGTGGTATTAGGAATGATGCGCGGCATTTAAGCCTCAGGTGGTTGTCGGGACATAGGGATAGTATTCAAAGCGCAGTGTCATAAGCCGCTGTGGGGATTCAATAGCCGCGGCGATGATATTGGCATCGCGGGCACGATCAAACCCTTCGAGTTCGATCTGATACGAGACGTCTTGCATAATGTCCAGACGTCGCCAGGCCAGGAGTGTGTCGCCATCGAATTCCAAGGTCTTGCCTCCGTCTGGAGCAACGGCGTATAGACGCAGCTTGGCGGTGGTTGCAGGGTCGACAACTGTGACCTTTTTAATTTCGTTTCGAGTATTCTTGGCGCCCAACAAGGTGAGCAGTGTTGGGGCCACGACCTCGCCCGATGGCAAAAAGACGACTTCGATGGATTCAGGAAATGCGATGATAGCCGACTTGCGGACGGGCTGATTGGCGGCGGCAACTTCGATGTTCGCAGCGTCGATGACCTCTGTGTGGTCGAGCGCGGCAAGCACGCAGCAGTTACCTTCATCGATCTCTTGAGGATCAGCAAGCCCCAGACTGTCCGCGAGCTCGGGATCGTTTGGATCGGCAGCGGGCTCATTCGGCGCTTCGAGAGAAGCTGGGACGCTGTTTGTCGGCGACGGCGTGTCGCCCGCACCTGCTTCTTTGTCCGCGCTCTCTTCTTGTATGGTTGCGTTGATGGGTTCGTCGTTTGGGGGAAGCGTCTTGGCGTCAAACGCGGAGGGGAGAATTCCGATGGCTCCGGATCCGTTCCACTCCATTTCGAGAAGCGCCGGGTCGGCAAGAATGCGTTGCCTGCTTTGCGCGTGGGCATCGATTTCAATAGGGCCTGCCTCTATCCCTCGTGTAAGGCTGAGTGATCCGGCTGGCTTCTCGAAATGAGCGCCTGTGTCTTTGGTGCTGACGGCGTAGAACAGCAGGGACGCTTCTCCCGCCGCGATAACATCGGTACCGGCTTTGGTCAGCCGCAACGATGCCGTGAATGAGAGGGTGGGCTGCGCATCGTCTGCATTCGCGGCGGCGCAGCCCAGACATATACCGCCTCCTTTCTCGAAAAACGCACCGTCGAAGGCGACCTTCGCTCCGTTCGCCGAGTCATCGACCGAAGCGATGTCGATGCGCAGCTCTAAATTGCATGGATCGCCATCTGCATCGAGCACAACCGAGCGCCACGTGCAGACGGCGCACCCCGCCTGGGAGCCGTTTGCCTTGTTCGAACGCTTGATATCCACGACTATCGAGCCGTCCGTATTACGACGAAGGCATCCCGAGGTTGAGATTGCGGCCTGTGCGATCGAAAAACGCTCGCACGCAATGGCGCTCGACGGATTTGGTGCGGAACTTAGGGCTACTGGTAAGGAGTCTGCCATGACGGGAGTCGCCCAAGCGGCGACAGGCGTTCCGGTTGCGAGCGCGCCGCAGAGTGCGACGACGGGCAAAAGGTTCTTCGATGCCATGGGGTCTCCTTAGCTAATTTAGTGCGGCCTGTCCGTGTTTTGTTTCTGGCTGCGTTTGATGTGCAGACCGAGGCCGGCGGTTCCCGCGCCTGCTGCTGTGGCGCCTGCTGCCAAGAGCCATCGTCTGTCGCCTGTCTGCGCCAACGGTTCCTCGCGGTCGCCGCGGTCGAGCTCCGAGAGGTCGACCGTCACTTGCGTGGCGGCCTGCGCCTGTTCTTGCTGGGCAAAGGCCATGGCTGGCCCAAACGCTAGGATGCTGACGGCGGCGGCCAGGGCGACGGCCTTATGCCGTGTGCGCACCGGGCTCGACCGTCCAGGTGATCGTCGCAACCTGATCGCCTTCGCCGGTTACGCGGAAGATGTCGCGCGTGACGCGGGCGACGTTTCCGCTTGTCTTGAGCTTGATTTTGTCCGTGCCGCCGGCAATGCCCTGGTAGCCCATGTCGAAGGCTGCATTCTTGGAAAGATCGAGGCCCGTCCCTTGCGCGGCGGCGCTGGCGTTCTGGAGCGCGCCGTCGGGGCCGACCTTAAAGTCGATGGAGTTCTGCGCGGTTCCGGCCTTGGCGTCGGCGGCAATGGTCCAGGTGTTCATGGCGTCGATCTTCATGTTGGTGACATGGATGCCGTAGGCCGAATGATTGTCGATGGTGGTCGCGTCTTCTGAGGGGCCCTGAAGCGTGCCGTCGGCCTTGGCGACGAAGGGAATAACCGTCGGAACTTTGAACTCAACGTTGTCGATCTCGGTCCTGACCATTACCTTCGTGGTTCCAACGCGCCCGGCTGCCATAGCTGGCGTCGGGGCGGCGCCCATTGCGAGCGCGAGCGCGAGCCCTGTGCCCACGACGAGCGCTCTGACTCCGTTCATGTTCCTGGTGATGTCCATGGTCGTTCCTTTCTATTCGCCGCGGGCCGTCCCCGCGATGATTGGACGAATGCTGGTGAATTGCATGCGGTGCCGTGTCGGCCGGAAGGCTAGTTCTCGGTTTGCTCAACCCGTACCTTGACACGTGTCGGATTGCCGTGGCTGTCGAGGGTCTTTGCATCGAGTGCCTGGATCTCGATGTACGCCTCGCCTTCTTTGATGTCGCCGGCGGGGCACGTCTCGATTGTCTTGCCGGTCTCGACCACACCGGATTCGTACATGGTCTCGTCGTTTTGGATGACGCGGAATCGCTGGGGAAATTTATTGTCTTGGACGTTTTGCACGTTGACGCGCAGTTTGCCGTCCTCCTGCAGCTGAGCGACCGGCGCGACCGAAATCGTCATCATGTTGTCGCGGACGATGGCGTCGAGCTCATCTTGGATTTCCTGGCGCGTTTTGCCCTCGGCCGTCGTAACCGAAGCGCCCGCCTCGGGTACGGGCTGCGACTGCCAAACGTATAGTCCTACGGCGACAAGGGCACAGACGATGGCCAAGCAGGCAACGATGAGCTTCTTGCGACGACCCAGGCCTGCAAAGTGGGGTGGCTTCTTCGCGCTCATGCGGCATCCTTGGCGGTATAGATGCGCGCAAAGGTGGACGGGTCCGCTCCAAAGAGCATGTGAAGCATCAGGCGGCGCGAGTAGACGAGCTCTTCGAAGTCGGGAGGGAGCTCGATGTCGTGGATATGCGCGATGTGGTGGGCGAGCGCCGAGAACGACTCGGGGTCGCAGATCACATCGGTGGTAACGTGGTAGACCGTCGTATCGGGGAATGCCTCTTCGTCGAAAGGCAGGAGATGGGGATCGTCGTCGACTTCGATGGCGATGCCGTACTGGGGCCAGTAATATGCCATGGGAACCTCCCTGCTTCTGGGCCAAAACTTCTATCGGTTTTGGCTGTCGACGCCGACGGTATCAGCCGATACTTGACCAATTTCTGACCAAATGCTTGACGGATTGGTGTCTCCGCAGGTAAAAGGCGGCAAAAAATACTCCAACTTTTTTCAAGCGACAATCGCGCGGTCGGCGACGGCGGGGCCATATGTGTCAAAAGCATCGTCTGTCGAGGAAATCAAGCCGCTCGCCGAATTGCACGAACGTAAAAATCGCCAATTATGGAGACGGTCTCGAACACGTCGACGAAACGATGCGGTAACATCTCCCTGCAAACACTGTAGTTAGCTAAAGGGGGAGTTCGCGTGTCTGCAACCATCAAACCCTTCACCGACGAGTTCGAAGAGTATGGTCGCGATGAGTCTCGCGCATCGGGCGAGGCCTCGAGCATCTCGTTTCCGACAACGGAAGACGAGGTCCGTGCCATTTTGGAAAAGCTCCATGCCGAGCGTGTCCCGGTAACGGTTCAGGGCGCCCGAACCGGCCTTGCCGCCGGTGCCGTGCCCCACGGCGGGCATATCCTCAATACTTCCCGTATGAATCGCTACTTGGGCCTTCGCCGCGATGAGCAAGGCCAATTTCTGCTGCGCGTGGAGCCGGGCGTTGTGCTCTCGGAGCTGCGCAAGCAGCTGAGCAAGAAGGTGCTGCCGACTGCTGGTTGGGACCAGACATCGCTTGAGGCCTACGAGGAGTTCCAAGAGGCCCCCGAGCGGTTCTTTCCCACCGATCCCACCGAGACGTCTGCCTGTCTGGGCGGCATGGCGGCATGTAACGCCTCTGGTGCCCGCAGCTACGCCTACGGTCCCATGCGCCCACATATCACGGGACTCCACGTCGCACTGGCTGATGGCGATTTGCTTGAGCTTCAGCGCGGCGAGGCTTTTGCCCAGGGCCGCCACCTGTCGCTCGTGACGGCAGAGGGCCGCGCGCTCGAGCTCGACCTTCCCGACTACACCATGCCCAAGACCAAAAATGCTTCGGGCTATTTCGTTGCTGACGATATGGATGCCATCGATCTGTTTATCGGTGCGTGTGGCACAATCGGTGTCATCACCGAGCTCGAGATTGCCCTGCAGGCGGCGCCTGCGGTCGTTTGGGGCGTGAGCTGTTTCTTTGACAGCGAAGACAAGGCCGTGTCCTTCACCGATTCTGTGCGTCCCGTCCTGTCCCACGCGGCTGCCATCGAATATTTCGATGCGGGCGCCCTGGATATCCTGCGTCGTCAGCGTGAGCGGTCGACCGCGTTCGCCTCGCTGCCGCCGCTCGACAAAGAGGTCAAGGTCTGTGTCTACGTGGAGCTCGACTGCGACGACGAAGCCCAGGCGACTGAGGAGCTGTATCACTTGGGGTGGGTACTGGAGCTTGCGGGCGGCAGTGACGATGCGACATGGGTCGCGCGCACCGAGGTCGATCGCGAGTGTCAGCGATTCTTCCGCCATGCGGTGCCCGAGAGCGTCAACATGCTCATCGACGAGCGCCGCCGCATGGATCCCACCATCACCAAACTGGGTTCGGACATGTCGGTGCCCAACGCGCACTTGGCCGATGTTATCGCCCTCTATCGCCGCACGCTGGCGGAAAGTGGGCTTGAATCTGCCGCCTGGGGGCATATCGGTAACAACCATCTGCATGTGAACATTCTGCCGCGCGATGCACAGGATTATCGCCGCGGCGCAGAACTCTTTGCCCAGTGGGCTTCCGAGGTCACGGCCATGGGCGGTGCCGTCTCCGCAGAACACGGCGTCGGCAAGATCAAGGCGGGCTTCTTGGAGACGATGTACGGTCACGAGGCCATGGTCGAGTCGGCGCGGCTCAAGCTCCAGCTCGATCCTGCCGGGCAGCTGGGTCGCGGTAACCTGTTTTCGGAGAAGCTCTTGGATGAGCTCGTCCAGAAAGGGGGCGCGTGAAGATGAGCGATTTCCATATGGTGGTGTGCGTCAAGGCCGTGCCGGGCAGCACCGAGGTCAAGATGGACCCCAAGACCAATACCATCGTGCGCGATGGCAAGCAGGCGGTCATTAATCCCTTTGATGCGAGCGCTTTGGAATGCGCGCTGGCGCTGAAGGACGACTTTATCGGCTTTGGCATGGATGTGCGCGTGACGGTGGTGTCGATGGGCATCCCCGCGACCGAGTCGCTGCTGCGCGACTGCATCGCTCGAGGCGCCGACGATGCGCTGCTGCTGACCGATCGCGCCTTTGCAGGTGCCGATACCCTGGCAACCACCTATGCCCTCAAGTGCGGCATCGAGGCGCTCGACGAGGACTTCGACCTGCTCATCTGCGGCAAGATGGCGGTGGATGGCGATACGGCCCAGATTGGTCCCGAGCTTGCCGGTGCCTTTGATATTCCCTGCGTGACCGACGTGAGCTGCGTGCAGAGCGCGGGCTTTACGACCTGTGGCTCGCTGGCGCTCGTTCACGGATGCGATGCCGGCGAGGAGACGGTGTACCTTGAGATGCCGTGCGCGATGACGACTGCCAAGGAGATTGGCCAGTTGCGTATGCCGAGTATTGCCGGTATTCGCGCGGCGGAGGAGGCGGACGTGCGCGTGGTCAGTGCCGCCGACGTGAACGCCGACCCCGCGCGTTGCGGTCTTGCCGGGTCGCCGACACAGGTCGTGCGCTCGTTTGTGCCCGACCGTGACCAAACGTGCGAGGCCGTTGAGGGGACGGCGTCCGAGCAGGCGGCAAAGCTTGCCAAGATTATCGAGGGGATGGCATAGATGAGCGGACTGATTATCGATAGCGAAGCCTGTATCGGCTGCGGTCGCTGCGTTCGCGCCTGTGCCTCGGGCGGCATCGTAGTGGAAGGCGAGCGACCCAGCCGATGCGCCCGCGTAACCGACGGCTGCATCCTATGCGGTGGGTGCGTCGACGCCTGCCCTGTCAACGCTATCTCGATCGAGCGTGACGAGGCCGCTGGTGCGGTGGACCTTGATGCATATCGAGACATTTGGGTATTCGCGCAGACCGACGAGCACGATACGGTGACTCCCGTTGCCTATGAGCTTATGGGCAAGGGCCGCGAGCTTGCCGATGCTCGCGACTGCCGTCTGGTGGCACTGATCGGTATGGGTCCCGAGGGTTCTCTCGGCGACCTGGAGCATCTGGTTTGCGCGGGCGCCGACGAAGTCCTGGCCTGTCGCGACGAGCGCCTGCGCCAAAACGATGCGGAGGTCTACGCCCGCTTGATCTGCGATTTGGTAGCCGAACGCAAACCCGAGGCCATCTTATACGGTGCGACCGCTTTTGGCCGCGAACTGGCACCCGGCGTTGCCGTGCGCTTGCAGACGGGCCTTACGGCTGACTGCACCGTACTTTCGATGGATACGGAGACGGGGCTGCTGCAACAGACGCGTCCGGCGTTTGGCGGCAACCTGATGGCCACCATCGTCTGCCCCAATCATCGTCCCCAGATGGCAACGGTTCGTCCCGGCATCTTTAAGGCGCCCGACTTTGACTACGACCGCTCCGGCACGATCACCCAGATATCGCTTGCGGATGATGCTAAGGCTCGTGTCGAGATCTCGATTCCCGCCGAGGAGTGGAGGCAGCAGGCCTCGATCGCCGATGCCGAGCGCTTGGTCGTGGTGGGCCGCGGCATTGGCTCCAAGAAGAATCTGCCCCTGATGCGAAGGCTCGCCGAGGCTCTGGGAGCCGAGCTTGGTTGCACGCGACCTGTCGTGGAGGCCGGCTGGTTGGAGTGTCGCCATCAGATTGGCCAGACCGGCGTATCGGTTTCGCCCAAGCTTCTCGTGAGTATCGGTGTTTCGGGCGCCATCCAGCATCTTGCCGGCATCGGTGGGGCAGAGTGCATTATCGCCATCAACGAGGACCCGGATGCCCCCATCTTTGGTGCTGCCCAGTACAAGGTTGTCGGCGATGCCGTCGAGGTCGTCGAGGAACTGCTGGCCCAGCTTGAGCGCTAGGCGCGCGCCAGCCAGTCGCGCATCTCGTCCTTAAGGCGGCTCCAAGTCGCCTGCGTGGCGGGGTCGGTAAAGGGCCGCGTAATGCCAAAGGGCGCGTCGAGCAGGCGGTAGATATCGCCCTGCTCGCGCGCCAGCGTGCGGCTCGCTGGATAGACGAGCTCAAACATAAAGCAGATGAGTCCCACCAGGTAGTCCGCCGGCTCGTTGCGCTCGTCGCGCGCGACGCACCGATGCTCGTCAAAGGCGGCAAGCATCGGTACCGAGAAGCGACTGGCTAGAAACGCGTCCTCATCCACCTTGAGGATGGTATCGACGGTGCTGTCGGCGATGGTGCGCATAATGTCGATCTTGTCGCCATCGCGCACGATATCGCAGAAGCACCGTGTACGCTCGTCGAGTTGTGCCGGCAGGCGAAAGTCGCTGTGATAGGCGATGCTCGCTCGGATGAGCTCGTCATGCGCACCGGTTTCGATAAAGTCACGGATGTTTGTCGTGGCGGGTGCATCGGCGGGATTCTCGCCAAAGAGGACCTCGATGCCCAGCGCCGCATGACTCATGCTCTCGGCGTCCTTAAAGGTGTCCCAGCGTCTCAGCTGCTCAAAGCGGCCCATATCGTGTAGCAGGCCGCAAAGCCATGCCAGGTCAATATCTTCTGACGACCAGCCCTGCTCGCGCGCTACGGCATCGCATGCCTCGGCCACGTGGTACGTATGCTCGATTTTGAGCGCGATGCGTGGGTTGGTGGCGTCGTAGGCATCGGTGTAGCTTTTGAAGGCCGCGCGCGCCCGGTCTCGATCGATAGCTGTCATAATGACTTCCTAAAAAGTTGTGTCTTTCGATCCGGTGGCAATTGTAGGTGAACTCGGTTGCTGCCGGATGATGATTCTGCCGTGTCGCTACATGCGGCTCGGAGACCTTGTCAGGATGAGAAACGTATGGTGCTCAAAATCGTTAGAACCGTCTGGCCAGTGATGCTTACCTATGTTGCAATAGGCGCGCCGTGCGGAATGATCATGGGGCAGACGGGAATGGAGCCCTGGATGGTCTTTGCTCTAAGCAGTACGTTTGTGACGGGCAGCGGCCAGTTTATGATCTGCAACCTGTGGCTGGCGGGTGTGCCTGCAGCATCGATCGTCGCGAGCGTCGCCGCAATCTCCTCGCGCTTTGCGCTTTACTCGGCATCGATCGCACCGCATCTGAGGGGTGCCTCGAAGCGTCAGACGCTGGCTGTTGCCGCGACACTTACCGAGGAGGCATATGGCATCTCGCTTGCCAAGTTGGTTGAAGGGGAGGATTGGGGCCCGCGCGAGTCCTTTGTGCTCAACGTAATCCTCATCGCAACATGGGGCGTTTCGTGTACGATGGGCGCCATCGTCGGCGCCGTTGTCGATGTTCCCACCGCCATTGCAGCCTTTGTCTGCACCTCGCTCTTTATCTGCCTGCTCTTTTCGCAGCGGCTGTCGCGCGGTAACGTTGTCGCGGCGGTTTCGGGCGCGGTGTCCGTCGCCGTATGCAAGTTCTTGGGCCTCGCGAATATTGCCGTGCCGGCAAGCGTCGTGGTCGGCATTGCCATTGCGCTGGCGTGCGATGCTGTATTTGACGGAAGAGGTGCCCGCGATGCCCGCTAACGAGTTCTTGGTTCTGTGGCTGTCGTCGTGGGCTGCTATCGCGTTCTTTCGCATCGCGCCGGCGTTCGCCTTGCGCGGGCGGACCCTGTCGCCCCGCATTACCGAGGCCCTGGGCTATATCCCGCCCGCTGCCTTTGCCGCGCTGGTCGCCAACGACTTGGTGAACCCCGGCGCGTTCGACGCGGGACTCTGGCCTGCCTTGGTTCCCTGGATTGCGGCCACCGGCGTCGTGGCGGTGGCAATCAAGACAAAGTCGATGTTGTGGTGCTGCGTTTCGGGCATCGTGTTCTATATCGTTTTGAGCCTCGTATAGGAGCAGGACGCGTTATCGTCCCGGCCTAACGAATCGAATTTCTCACCGAGGCGGTCTGCTTCTTCTGGTACCATGGTCAAACTTTACTGTAGCAAAGCGTGACGTGGGCTTTTGTTCTGCGTCAGCGGAAATGGGGGTTTCATGGCACAGGAAGCGACCGCCAGCGAGCAAAAGAAATTCAAGGTACCGCGCATCCCGGGCGACATCATGATCTATCCGATGATCGTCGGCCTTTTGCTCAATACCTTCTGCCCGCAGGTCTTTGAGGTCGGCGGCTTCTTTACGGCTGCCTGCCGCGGCGGCTCCAACACCATCGTTGCCGCGATCTTGCTGTTCGTGGGCGCCGGCATCAGCTTTAAGTCCACGCCGGGCGCCATCAAGACCGGCATCGTCGTGCTGATTCCTAAGCTTGTAGTGGCAGCCGCGCTGGGTCTGGGCGTCGCGTACTTCTTTAACGATAACTTTTTAGGCCTGAGCTCGGTTTCCATCATCGGCGGCATTACGTTTTGCAACATGGCGCTCTATACGGGCATCATGGGCGAGTTCGGCGATGAGTCCGAGCAGGGCGCTGTCGGTATCCTGTTCTTTACGGCCGGCCCCGCCGTCACGATGATCATCCTTGGTGTTTCGGGTCTCGCCAACATCCCCGTCGGCACCATCATCGGATCCATCCTGCCGCTTGTTATCGGCATGGTCCTGGGCAACTTGTTCCCGTTTATCAAGAACCTGCTGGTTCCCGGCGCCAATCCCGCGATCGCTGTAATTGGTTTTCAGCTCGGTGCGTCCATGAGCCTTTCGAGCTTCATCGCCGGTGGCATTTCGGGCATCCTGCTGGGCCTCATCACACTCTTTATCGTCGGTCCCATTACCTTTGCCTTCGAGCGCCTGTGTGGCGGCAATGGTAAGGCGGCTGTGGCATGTTCCACCATTGCCGGCACGGCCATGACCACGCCGGTCGCCCTCGCCGAGGTCGCTCCGCGCTATGCCGAGCTTGCGCCCACCGCGTATGCGCAGATCGCCACTGCCGTCATCATCACGGCAATCATGGCCCCGATTCTGACCGGCTGGGTCGATAAGAAGTTCTGCCAGAGCAAGGAAGACCTGTCGCCTGCCGGTGTCGAGGCCATCGAAGAGGCTGTCGCGACCGACATCGATGGCGAGTAGCAATCGATACCCATCAATGATTCCGGCGTGCAACTCGCGCCGTTTGAGCGCCCGAACGAGAGCTGTCTTGCAGTGACGTTCGGTCGCTCTGCTATTATTCCCCTTACTCCTGCGGAGTAGGGGGTGTTTGTTGCCCAGATTCGAATTGGGCGATTCTGGCCACTTGGATATTGAAGGGAGGGCGTCTAGTGGTAAAGGCACTCAAGATCGAGATATTCCTGCTGTGCATGATTATTCTTATCGGACTTGCCGTACGAAGCCGTCGCTCCCTGTTCTCGAGCACCCAGCAGCTTTTGTTTAGCATGCTGGGCTACACGTCTGCTGCCTACATTTTCTTCGATATGATCTGGACGCTCTCGGACGGCGTGAGCACTCCTGTAGGCATCACGGCCAACTGGATTTCCAACGCGGTTTCGTTTTCGCTGTTCGCCATCGCGTGCCTCATTTGGTTTTTCTATTCCGAGACGATGCAGGGCTCACGGCTCCTGACCACGCCCTATAGGGTGGTACTTTTAACGTTGCCAACCGCATTGGTGGTCGTTCTGGCATTTACCAGCTACTGGACGCACGCTATGTTCTATATCGATGCGCGGGGCGTATATCGTCGCGGAGCGCTTTATATGATTCAGCCTATCGTTAGCTACTGCTACGTCATATATACGTCCTTGCATGCCTTTATTCAGGCTCGAAAAGTCGAAAGCCTGCAAAAGAAGGCCATTTATCGCACCCTCGCCTTTTTTGCGGTTCCCGCTCTGGTGGGCGGTACCTTTCAGATCGTATACTCGGTGCCTGGCCTTTGTGTCGGCATAATGATTAGCATGTTGCTGCTCTATATCATCTGTCAGGAGCAGCTGATCTCGACCGACCCGTTGACTGGCCTTAACAATCGCAACCGTTTTGAGACCTATATGCTGTCGCTGTTCTCGGGTGCTGATCAGGCCGATGATGTGTATCTGCTTATGATGGACGCCGACGGCTTTAAGCTGATTAACGATCGCTATGGACATGTGGAGGGCGACCATGCTCTCCAGGTCATATCTGCTACGCTCAAAGAGGTCTGCTCGGCGTCTGGTGGTTTTATCGCACGTTATGGCGGCGATGAGTTCGTGGTGCTCCAGAAGGCTGCGGCGGAACAGGACATCATAGACCTGTGTTCGGCGATTAACGACGAGCTCGCTCGTGCCGAGGTGCCGTATGCATTGCGGATGTCCATCGGTTACGCGCGGGTCGGCGATAGTGTTGATACCTGGCAAGACTTACTTCGCGCTGCCGATGCGGAGCTCTACCGCGTCAAGGCCGAGAAAAAGAAAGCCGGCGTCCAGATACGCTAGGAAAAGGGGTGCACGCTTGCGTGCGTGGCGGCCCTCAGCTCACTGATGTACTCCATTAAGCTAAAGTATGTGAATCCTCTCTGCTAAATAAGGGTAGCTCGCTAGGCTTTTTTGGGTTTGTTGACGATGATGATGCCGCCGCAGACCAATAGCAGGGCAACGATGACGGTAACGGGGCTCGTGCCAGCACCCTCGCCGAGCAGTAGCGCGCTCAGCAGCACACCAAAGACGGGGTTCATAAACCCAAAGACCGAGACGCGGCTGACGGGGTTGACGGCAAGCAGGCGCGACCACAGCGAGTAGGCGACCGCGGAGATAAGCGCCATGTAGATGATGAGCGTGATGGCGGGGGCAATCGCCGTGGGGGAGAGCGCGCCACCCATCAAAAAGCCGATGGCGGTGAGGGCCAGGCCGCCGACCAAGAACTGCCACCCGGCAAGCAAGACGCCGTCGTGCTCGCGCGAGAAGATGCCGATCAGGCAGGTCGAAAGGGCACCCGCGACGGTGGAGGCCAGGATAAAACCCTCGCCGTCGAGCGTAAAGCCAAAGGTGCCGTCCGCGCCCGAAAGGTTGACGAGCGCGACGCCGGCAAAGCCCAGTACGCAGCCGAGCACCTTGGCCGTATTGAGCTTCTCGGTGCGAAACGCCAGAGCGGCAAAGAGGATGGCTAGGAAGTTGGCGCTGGCCTCGATGATGGAACTCGACATGGCACTGGCGCGCGAGAGTCCCAGGTAGAAAAAGAAGTACTGCCCGATAGTCTGGAAGAGCGACAGGATACATATGGGCTTGATATCACGCGCTTGCGGAACGAGCGGACGGCGCTGGGCCACGCTCATGCCAACAATGACCAGCATGCCGGCAAGGGTGAAGCGCAGACCGGCGAAGAGCAGCTGCGAGGCGCTGTCGTGCGCCGGGATGCCAAAGAGGCCGTAGCCGATTTTGATGCAGGGGAAAGCCGACCCCCAGAGCGCGCAGCAAACGAGGCAGCCCAGGATGAGTCCGGGCAGGGTGGCGAGATACGGCTTGCGGCTTTCCATGATGTTCTTCTCCTATACGCGCGAAGCAAAAAAGAACCCGCCACCGGGCGTGCCGGTGGCGGGTGTTGTTACCCGAGGGGATTGTACCCGATGGGAACGTATTAAGCGAAGTAGGCTACGCCGCTCTCAAAGATCGGCATGAATTTGTCGCCGGGGACATGCTCGGGCACGTTGCAGTACAGGTTGTCGCCGCGACGCTCGGCATGGCCCATCTTGCCCAGGACACGGCCGTCGGGGCTCGTGATGCCCTCGATGGCGAGTGCGGAGCCGTTGGGGTTGACGGAAAGGTCCATGCTGGGTTTGCCGTTCTCGCCCACGTACTGCGTGGCGACCTGGCCGTTGGCGATCAGCTGGGCGAGCACTTCGTCATTGGCGACAAAGCGGCCCTCGCCGTGGCTGATGGCGACGGTATAGGGGTCGTCCAGGCTGCACTGCGACAGCCACGGGGACAAGTTGGACGAGATGCGGGTGCGCACCAGACGGCTCTGGTGGCGACCGATGGTGTTGAACGTCAACGTGGGCGCATCGGGCGTGGCGTCGACGATGTCGCCGTAGGGCACCAGGCCGAGCTTGATCAGGGCCTGGAAGCCGTTGCAGATGCCCAGCATCAGGCCATCGCGGGCCTTGAGCAGGTCGCGGACTGCCTCGGTGACCTCGGGAGCGCGGAAGAACGCCGTGATGAACTTGGCAGAGCCGTCGGGCTCGTCGCCGCCCGAGAAGCCGCCGGGGATCATAACGATCTGGCTTGCACGGATGCGGCGGGCAAGCTCGTGGGTGCTCTCGGCGACGGCCTCGGGCGTGAGGTTGTTGATCACGAAGGTGTCGGCCTCGGCACCGGCGGCACGGAAGGCGCGGGCGCTGTCGTACTCGCAGTTGTTGCCGGGGAACACGGGGATGATCACGCGCGGGCGGGCGATCTTGGCGCCGCCGTACACGTGGATATCCTTGGCGCGGAAGTCGATGGTCTCGACCTCGGGGGTCTCGCCGGCGCTGCGGTAGGCGAAGACGCCCTCGATGCCGCTCTCCCAGGCCTCCTGGAGCTCGGCGAGCTCGATGACCTCGGAGCCGGTGTCGATGACATAGCCCTCGACGGTGGTGCCCAGGGGCTCGACGACAACGCCGTCGGCGACCTCGGGCAGCTCGGCGTCCTCGGCGAGCTCGACGATAAAACTGCCGTAGAGCGGGGTGAAGAGGCTCTCCACGTCTACATCCTCGGCAAGCTCGATACCGATCTGGTTACCGACGCACATCTTAAAGAGGCTCTCGGCGCCGCAGCCGTAGCCGGGCGTGGATATGGCCAGGGCGTTGCCGGTAGCAGTGAGCGCCTCGACGGCGTCAAACGCGGCGAGCAACTGCTGGGCGTCGGGACGGTAGTCCTCGCCATAGGTGGCGGGGGCGATGCGGACGACGCGGTGCGTGAGGCCCTTGAACTCGGGCGAGACGGCGCGGGCGGCCTTGCCCACGGCGACGGCGAAGCTGATCAGGGTCGGCGGAACGTTGAGCTCGCCGGTCTCGTCCTCAAACGAACCGCTCATGGAGTCCTTGCCGCCGATGGCGCCGGCACCCAGGTCGACTTGGGCCATGAGGGCGCCCAGGACGGCTGCCGTGGGCTTGCCCCAGCGCTCGGCCTCGGTGCGCAGACGCTCGAAGTACTCCTGGAAGGAGAGATAGGCGCGCTTGTGCTCAAAGCCGGCAGCCACGAGCTTGGCGATGGACTCGACCACGGACAGGTAGGCGCCCGCAAACTGGTCGGCCTCCATCAGATAGGGGTTGAAGCCCCATGCCATGGCACTCGCCGTGGTGGTCTCGCCGCCCACGGGGAACTTGGCGACCATGGCCGAGCTGGGGGTGAGCTGCGTCTTGCCGCCAAAGGGCATGAGCACGGTCGCGGCGCCGATGGTGGAGTCGAAGCGCTCGGAAAGGCCCTTGTTGGAAGCGACGTTGAGGTCGGTGACGAGCGAGGTCATGCGCTCGGCGAGCGTGGTGCCGGCCCAGCTGGGCTGCCACACGCTACGGGCGCACACGTGGGCGACCTGGTGCTTGGGTGCGCCGTTGGAGTTGAGGAACTCGCGGGACAGGTCGACGATAGCGACGCCGTTCCAGGCCATGCGCATGCGCGGCTCAGCGGTAACCTCGGCGATAACGGTCGCCTCCAGGTTCTCCTCGGCGGCGTAGCCCATGAACTCCTCGACGTCACCGTCGGCGACGGCGCAGGCCATGCGCTCCTGGGACTCAGAGATAGCGAGCTCGGTGCCGTCCAGGCCGTCGTACTTCTTGGTCACGGTGTCCAGGTCGACATACAGGCCGTCGGCAAGCTCGCCCACGGCGACCGAGACGCCGCCGGCGCCAAAGTCGTTGCAGCGCTTGATCAGACGGCAGGCGTCGCCGCGGCGGAACAGACGCTGCAGCTTGCGCTCGACAGGGGCGTTGCCCTTCTGGACCTCGGCACCCGAGGTCTCGATGGACTCGGTGTTCTGGGTCTTGGAGGAGCCGGTGGCGCCACCGATGCCATCGCGGCCGGTGCGGCCGCCCAGCAGGATGATCTTGTCGGTGGGGGCGGGGCACTCGCGACGAACGTGGTTTGCCGGGGTAGCGCCCACGACGGCGCCAACCTCCATGCGCTTGGCCACGTAACCGGGGTGATAGAGTTCGTTGACCTGACCGGTGGCAAGGCCGATCTGGTTGCCGTAGCTGGAGTAGCCGGCGGCGGCAGTGGTCACGAGCTTGCGCTGCGGCAGCTTGCCCTCGAGCGTCTCGGAAACCGGGACGGTGGGGTCACCGGCGCCGGTGACACGCATGGCCTGGTACACGTAGCTGCGGCCCGAGAGCGGGTCGCGGATGGCGCCGCCCACGCAGGTGGCGGCACCGCCGAAGGGCTCGATCTCGGTCGGGTGGTTGTGGGTCTCGTTCTTAAACAGGAACAGCCAGTCCTGGTCCTCGCCGTCGACATCGACCTTCACCTTGACGGTGCAGGCGTTGATCTCCTCGGACTCGTCGACATCGGTCATGACGCCGGTCTTCTTAAGGTACTTGGCGCCGATGGTGCCCATGTCCATGAGGCAGACGGGCTTGGCGTCGCGGCCGAGTTCGTGGCGCATCTCCATGTAGCGGTCGAAGGCTTGCTGCACCACGGCGTCGTCGATCGTCACGTCGTCCAGGACGGTGCCGAAGGTGGTGTGGCGGCAGTGGTCGGACCAGTAGGTGTCGATCACGCGGATCTCGGTGATGGTGGGGTCGCGGTCCTCATCGCGGAAGTACTGCTGGCAGAAGGCGATGTCTGCCTCGTCCATGGCAAGGCCGCGATCGGCGATAAAGGCGGCAAGGCCGGCCTCGTCGAGCTTGCGGAAGCCGTCGAGCACCTCGACGGGCTGGGGCTCGGGAGTCTCCATGTACAGCGTCTCGGGCAGGTCGAGCGAGGCGATGCGCGCCTCGACGGGGTTCACCACGTAGTGCTTGATGGCATCGATGGCGGCCTCGTCCAGAGCGCCCGAGATCATATAGACCTTGGCGGAGCGCACGGCGGGGCGCTCGCCCTGGCTGATGAGCTGCACGCACTCGCTGGCGGAGTCGGCGCGCTGGTCAAACTGGCCAGGCAGGAATTCGACGGCAAAGACGGCGCCATCGCTTGCGGGGAGTTCGTCGTAGGTCACATCGACCTGGGGCTCGCTAAAGACGGTCGGCACGCAGGAGCGGAAAAGCTCCTCGTCGATGCCCTCGACGTCGTAGCGGTTGATGATCCTCAGGGCCTCGATGCCCTTGATGCCGAGAATTTCGGTCAGCTCGCCCTTGAGCTGCTGAGCCTCGACGTCGAACCCGGGTTTCTTCTCCACGTAGATACGAGAGACCATTGGTTCCTGCCTTCCTGATCGGTTGGGCGTACGGTACGGTATGCGGCAGCGGTCGGTTTACGGGACAAGCCTCGCGGTCGCCTTGAGCCACATGTTTGTAAACCTCACTATGATACGACAGCTCGCGGCGCGTTGAGGACGGCGAGGGTGCTACAGTGAAGCGCAAACAAGAGAAAGGCATCACATGGCATTCGTTTCGCTCGCCATCATCGCACTCGTGGCCTTTGCGAGTCCTTTTATCGCCTCGGCGATTCCCGGAAAACCCGTTCCCGAGACGGTCTTTTTGCTCGTGCTCGGCGCGGTGCTGGGACCCCATATGCTCGGCGTCATCCATGTAGATGCCGAGGTCTCGCTTGTGTCCGAGCTGGGCCTGGCCTTCTTGTTCCTGCTTGCCGGCTTTGAGATCGACCCCAAGAGCATCACGGGCGTCGAGGGGCGCTACGGCTTGGCGACGTGGGTCGTCACGTTTGGTATCGCCTGGCTTGCCGTACGCTTTACCCCGTGGTTCTCGGTCAGTCATTTCGACGGTATCGCCGTGACGCTTGCCCTCACTTCGACGGCGCTCGGTACGCTCGTGCCCATCATGCGTGAGCGCTCGCTCACCGGCACGCGCGTGGGCGACTCGATTCTCGCGTATGGCACTTGGGGTGAGCTCGGCCCTGTGCTTGCCATGTCGGTGCTGCTGTCTGCCCGCACCGGCATCCAAACGCTTGTGATCCTTGGCTTGTTTGCGGTGGTCTGCGTGTTGCTGGCCGTGGTCCCGAGCCGCTCCAAGCGCGTCGGCAGCCGCTTCTTTGCGTTTGTCGAGGAACGTGCCGATACCACGTCGCAGACCTTCGTGCGCCTGACGGTGCTCATCCTGGTCACACTCGTGGCGTTCTCGGCTGTCTTTGATCTCGACATCGTGTTGGGTTCTTTTGCCGCCGGCTTTGTCCTGCGCTACATCATCCCCGAGGGCAACCATACGCTCGAGACCAAGCTCGACGGCCTGGCCTACGGCTTTTTGATTCCGGTATTCTTTACCGTATCGGGCGCAAAGATCAATCTGACGGCCGTGGCGTCGCGCCCGGGTCTGCTCGTGGGCTTTATCGTGGCGTTGTTGATTATTCGTGCCGTTCCCATTCTCATCTCTATGAGCATTTGTCCTGCGACGCGCGATGTGTCGGCGTATGGTCGCATTACCGTGGCCCTGTACTGCACCACGGCCCTGCCGATCATCGTTGCCGTGACAAGCGTTGCCGTCAACGCGGGCGCGCTGTCGCAAGATATTGCGTCGGTCATGGTTGCCGCCGGTGCCATCACGGTGTTCTTGATGCCGTTGCTCGCGCAGCTCTTCTACCGCGTGGTCGACGCCGCGCCGGTCGCCGCCGTGGCAGAAGTTGCCGAGCATCCATCCGATGCGCTCGACATCCTGCGCGCCCATCACGATTTGGCGAGCCTGCTCGCACGTGAGCACGAGCTGCTGACTTCGCATGGCCATGGTCGCGTATTCGAGGGCTTGCCTACGCTCGATACGATTGCCGAGCGTCTTTCCGCCGAGGCGGCGAGCGGCCATATCGATGCCCGTATTGTGGACGCGGCACATCTTCTTGCCGATAAGACCTATGGAGACGAGGTCGACCCGTCCGAGCTGACTCCGCGCGAGCGTCGCCGCCTGGAGCGCGCCAAGCTCGCCGTGCGCGAATACCGCCGCCGCATGCTGGAGCTCTATGCAAGAGAAGAAGCCGAGGACGACGACGGCAAGTAGTCGATACTCTCTCGGGGAAGCCGCGTCCTGCTTTGAAGGCTCGGAACGGGATGTGGTTTCCGAAACGGGGGCCGTTGGGAAACTGTGTCCCGGAATGGGCGCTCAGAGTGGGATGCAGTTTCCGCGAGAGACCCGTTGCGGAAACGGTATCCCAGAATCGGCGTTCAAAACGGGGCGCTCTTTCCGAAACATGGCCCTGAGGGAAGCTGCGTCCCGGTCTGAGTCGGAATTCCGGGACACAGCTTCCCTTTCAAACAGAAGAAGGCGCGCTGCCTGCAGTTGATGCAGACGGCGCGCCTTCTTTGTTGGACTATGTTGAGGCTGGGAGCTGAGGCTTGTGGTCCCTTAAGAGCGGGCGGCTCCGTCGACGGGGAGCACGGCGCCCGTGACATAGGAGGACATGTCGCTCGCTAGGAAAACGAAGGCGTTGGCGACGTCCTCGGGCTCGCCCATGCGGCCGAGCGGAATGGTGGCGATGATGGGCTTGATGACCTCTTCGGGAAGGTTGGCGACCATATCGGTCTTGGTCACGCCGGGAGCGACAGCGTTGACGCGAATGCCCATGGGGGCGAGCTCGCGCGAGAGCGACTGGACCATACCGTTGACGGCGAACTTGGACGTGGGATAGCCAACGCCGGAGGGCTGACCGTACTTGGCGACCATCGAGCTCGTGGTGGTGATGGTGCCGCCGTGGCCTGCCTCGGCCATAATCTTGGCAGCGGCTTGGTGGCCGTTAAAGACGGCGACGACGTTGAGGTCCATGACCTTGGCGAACTCTTCGGCCGTGTACTCCAGAAGCGGCGAGCGCTGGGAGATGCCGGCGTTGTTAACGACCGTGTCCAGGCCACCCATGTCGGCGGCTGCCTCGGTAAAGGCCTCGGTTACGGCCTCGAGCGAGGTGAGGTCGCAGGTGCGGCCCCAGACCTTGGCCTCGGGATAGGCTGCGGCCAGCTTTTCAACGGCGGCGTCGGCAGTCTCCTGACGCGAGCCAAAGACCGTGACGGCGGCGCCCTCCTCGATAAAGCGACAGGCGATGGCATAGCCGATACCGCGCGTGCCTCCGGTGATGATTGCTTTCTTGCCCTCGAGCAACATGGTGCTTCCTCTCATCGCGGGCGGACATTCGCAGCACAGCGTAGCGGTAGCCGGAATCGGTCGCGTCTGCATATCGGTGAACGGTAGCCCGCGTTACCGATGAGCGGTTCGCGCAAATGTACTCTGCCGTTGTGCTTGGGGCAGGAGACAAAAGGGCTCCCGTCCCACATCGGACGGGAGCCCTCAAAGCGTGTATTGCTAGGCAAGCGTTGGATTAGTTGGCCATAACACCTTCGGTCCAGGCCTCGACGTCCTCGATACGCAGGACGTTGGCGACCTCGGCCACGCAGTCGACACTGGCAAGCTCGGCGGCGGCAGCCTGGACGTCCTTCTCGAGTGCGCGGTGCGTCAAGAAGATGACCGAGCAGGCATCGCTGACGCCCGACTTGCCGTCCTCGACCTGGTTGATGAGCGAGATCGAGATGTTGTGCTTGGCAAAGATGTCGACCGTCTCGGACAGGGCGCCCACGCGGTCGGCGACCTTCAGACGCACATAGTACTTGGTCTGGAGTTCGTCCATGGGCTTAAAGGCGAGGTTGTGACCATAGGGCTCAATCTCGGGAAGCGGAGCCACGCCGCGGCTGATCTGCTCGGAGAGCGACAGGATATCGCCCACGACGGCGCTTGCGGTGGGGAAGGAGCCTGCGCCGGCACCGTAGAACATGGTTTCGCCCACGGCGTCACCCACCACGTAGACGGCGTTCATGGCGCCGTTGACCTTGGCGAGCATGTGGTCGGCGGGGATCAGCGTGGGATGCACGCGGACGTCGACGCCGGCGTCGGTGTTGCGGGCGATGCCGAGCAGCTTAATGGTGTAGCCGAGTTCGCGTGCCTGGGCGATGTCCTCGGCGCCGATGGTACGGATGCCCTGCTGGTATACGTCGTCGGTGGTCACACGGGTGCCAAAGCCGATGGAGGCGAGGATCGCCGTTTTGCTGGCGGCGTCGAAGCCGTCGACGTCGGCGGACGGGTCGGCCTCGGCATAGCCCTTGGCCTGCGCGTCGGCGAGCACGTCGGCGTAATCGGCACCCTCGGCGTCCATGCGCGACAGGATGTAGTTGGTGGTACCGTTGAGAATACCGGCGATGGTCAGGATCTTGTTGCCCACCAGGTCGTGCTCAAGCGTGCTCACGATGGGGATGCCGCCGCCGCAGCTGGCCTCGCACTTAATCTGCACGCCGCACGCGCGTGCCTTCTCGGCAAGCGTCTCGACGTGACGGCCCAGTAGGGCTTTGTTGGCAGAGACGACGTGCTTGCCGTGCTCAAAGGCAGTGGTGAAGATCTCGGTTGCGGGATGCTCACCGCCGATCAGCTCGACGACGATGTCGACGGCGGGGTCGCTGACGACGTCGTGCCAGTCACTCGTAAAGGCCTCGCGCTCAATGCCTGCCGCCTCGGCCTGCTCCCAAGCAAGCGCGCAGGCGCGGGTCAGCTTAAGGTCGATGCCGTAGGCTGCCAGGTACTCATCGTGGTGGCTCTTGATCAGACGGGCCACGCCGCCGCCGACGGTTCCCAGACCGATCAGACCGACGTTCACGGTGCGCAGGGGTTCGCTCATAGATAGCTCCTTCGTGCATCTTATGGATGGATTAACCGCTTAAAGGTTGAGTGCATTCTAGCGTGAACCGAGGGCGCGTGCTCGCCAGGCAACAGGAGTCGCACAAAACGGCACCCCCGAAACGCTGCGGAAACATTGGAAACATGCTCGCTACAAACGGAACTCCGTAACAAACTGTCAACGTTTGCACCATGAGGTTTGCCCCGTACCGCAAGACGGCCGCACTGCGGCCAGCGAAGAGGGGGGCACCATGCTTAGCATCAACAACGTACTTAACCGCAGGAGTTTCCTTGTCGGAGCCACGCTTATTTTTGCCCCGATCTATTTCACCCCAGCGTCCGTTTTGCTCAAGAACGCCAAGGACATGAGCTACGACATGACACTAATGGGTGCCGACGGCATGGACAGCCTATGTAATCCAGGACGGCAAGTACATCTCCGCCTAAGTGCATATAACGAGACCGGTGAGGCCGTTTTATTCAGGGCAAGGGCGCTTGTAACAGAACAGAAACATTACTTTCACATAATAAAGTGGCTAAACTGCATAAACTGATAGAAATACGCATAAAAATGGATAAATGGACAAAGCAAAAGAAAAGTTGAAATAATCGCCACTTTTCTCAACTAAAGCGTCTACTATTTTGCGAACGCCGAACACGGCGAAGGATGGCCTGTCGGGTAACCGAAACCCGACGAGATTTGAGAGGAGAGCCGCATGTCGAGCCTCACCGGTAAGTCATTGAACCCTGTTATGAATCGCAGGAGCGTTATCGCGAGCGCAGCAGGTCTGGGGGCGATGTCCATTCTAGCTGGCTGCTCCTCCAACGGCGGCGACAGCGGTTCCGCTTCGAGCGACGCTTCGTTTAAGATCGGTACCATCGGCCCGCTGACCGGCGCCAACGCGTCCTACGGCAAGTCCGTTACCCAGGGTGTCGAGCTTGGCTGCAAGGATTTTTCGACCAAGGAGCTGCCGCTTGCCAGCAAGGCCGAGGATGACCAGGCCGATGGCGAGAAGGCCGTCAACGCCTTCAACACCCTGCTCGACTGGGGCATGCAGGCCCTCGTCGGCCCGACTACCACGGGTGCGTCGGTTGCCGTTGCCGCAGAGTGTGGTAACGACCCCAAGACGTTCATGATCACCCCGTCCGCGTCCTCCGAGGACGTCACCGACGGCAAGGATTGCGTCTTCCAGGTTTGCTTCACCGACCCCAACCAGGGTGTCAACGCTGCCAAGTTCCTGGCGCAGAAGTATGCGGACGAGAAGTTCGTGCTGTTCTATAACTCCGGCGACGCCTATTCTTCGGGCATCGCAGATTCCTTTAAGGCCCAGGCCGCTGAGTCCAAGCTCGAGATTGTTGACGAGGAGACCTTTAAGGACGACTCCGCCACGAGCTTTACGAACCAGCTGACCAAGGCCAAGCAGGCCGGCGCCACCATGATCTTTGCGCCGATCTACTACACGCCGGCGTCCGTCCTGCTCAAGAACGCCAAGGACATGGGCTACGACGTCAAGATGATGGGCTGCGACGGCATGGACGGCATCCTGGGCGTTGAGGGCTTCGATACCTCTCTTGCCGAGGGTCTGCTGCTCATGACCCCGTTCTCCGCCGACGACGAGAAGAACGCCGACTTCGTCAACGCTTACAAGGATAAGTACGGCGATACCCCCGACCAGTTTGCCGCCGACGCCTACGACGGCGTGCACGCGGTGGCCGAGGCCCTCAAGGAGGCCGGTCTTGGTGTCGACGCCGACCCGACCGAGGCCGCCGAGAAGCTGTCCAAGGCTATGCTCAAGATTACCGTTGACGGTCTGACCGGCAAGCTCACCTGGAACGATAAGGGCCAGGTCCAGAAGGAGCCCACGGCGTACGTCATCACCGACGGCAAGTACGTACAGGCCTAATTGGCCGCCTTACATAGAGCGGTTTTGATCCCAAGCAGGGGAGGTTTTGGCCTTCCCTGCTTGCTTGGTATCTAGGGACGATGTAACGTCCCTGTTTCATACATCAACTGGAAACCTATTCGAAAGGGGGATGTGGAACATGACGGTCTTTATCCAATACCTGGTCAACGGCCTGTCCATGGGCAGCGTCTACGCCATCATCGCGTTGGGCTACACCATGGTCTACGGTATCGCCAAGATGCTGAACTTCGCTCACGGCGACGTTATCATGGTCGGTGCCTATGTCTCGTTCTGCGCCACGTCGTATCTCGGCCTCCCGGGCTGGGCATCTGTAGTTCTCTCTTGTGTGGTCTGTACCGTTCTCGGTGTTCTCATCGAGGGTCTGGCATACAAGCCGCTGCGTCAGGCGGGCCCGCTGGCCGTTCTGATCACGGCTATCGGCGTGTCTTACTTCCTGCAGAACGCCGCGCAGCTTCTGTGGGGCGCCACGCCCAAGAACTTCACTTCGCTCGTCACCTTCCAGGTGCCGGAGTTCTTGGCCAAGTTCAACGTAAGCGCCGTCTCGCTCGTCACCATCGTCGCCTGCCTGGTTATCATGGCCGGCCTGATGTTCTTTACAGGTAAGACCAAGATGGGTAAGGCCATGCGTGCCGTGTCCGAGGACAAGGCCGCCGCTCAGCTCATGGGCATCAACGTCAACCGCACCATCTCGATGACGTTTGCCATCGGCTCTGCCCTTGCCGCCATCGCCGGCGTGCTGCTGTGCTCCTACTCGCCGGTGCTGCAGCCTACGACGGGCGCCATGCCTGGCATCAAGGCCTTCGACGCCGCCGTCTTCGGTGGCATCGGTTCCATCCCCGGCGCCTTTGTCGGTGGCATTCTCATCGGCATCATCGAGGCGATGGCGCAGGCCTACATTTCCACGAGCCTTGCCAACTCCATCGTCTTTGGTGTTTTGATCATCGTCCTGCTCGTCAAGCCTGCCGGCCTCTTGGGCAAGTACGTCCCCGAGAAGGTGTAGGTGAGCGTTATGAAGTTTCTTAAAGATAAGCAGACGCGTCACGACTTTGTTACGTATGCCATGTGCATCGTGGCCTTCGCCATCGTGTTCTTTATGCAGTCGAACCACATGATTCCGCGCATGATCGCCGGTCAGTTGGTTCCCATTACGGCCTACATCGTCATGGCCATTTCCCTCAACCTTGTCGTCGGCATCGCGGGCGACCTGTCGCTGGGCCATGCGGGCTTTATGAGCGTCGGCGCCTATACGGGAATCGTCACCGCGGTCGCCCTCGAGAGCGCCGTTCCCTCCGATCCGGTGCGCCTTGTCATCAGCATCGTGGTCGGCGCTATCGCCGCTGCCGTCTTGGGCTTCTTGATCGGTATCCCGGTCCTGCGCCTGAGCGGCGACTATCTGGCCATCGTGACCCTGGCTTTTGGCGAGATCATCAAAGAGATCGTCACTTGCCTTATCGTGGGTGTCGACTCGCGCGGCCTGCACGTGATCTTTAACATCACGGGCAACTCTACGATCGACGACCTGCACCTGCTCGAGGACGGCACCGCCATCATCAAGGGCGCCCAGGGCGCCTCGGGCGTGTCGACGTACTCGACCTTCCTCGCCGGTGCCATCCTGGTCATGGTCGCACTCGTGATCGTGCTCAACCTGGTTCGCAGCCGTACCGGCCGTGCCATTATGGCCGTGCGCGATAACAAGATTGCAGCCGAGTCCGTAGGCATCTCCGTCACCGAGTACCGCATGATCGCCTTCGTGGTTTCCGCTGCCCTCGCCGGTGCTGCCGGAGCCCTCTTCGGCGGTAACTTCTCGCAGCTCTCCGCCACCAAGTTCGACTTCAACACGTCCATCCTCATTCTGGTGTTCGTGGTCCTGGGCGGTCTGGGCAATATGCGCGGCTCCGTCATCGCGGCGGCGCTGCTCACGGTGCTTCCCGAGCTGCTCCGTCAGTTCTCGGACTACCGTATGCTCATTTACGCTATCGTGCTGATCCTGGTCATGATCTTTACCAACAACCCGCAGCTCAAGGCGTTCTTCGCACGCATTAAGGATCGCTTTGCTTCCAAGAAGGAGGTGGCAGCCGATGCCCAGTAAATTTGAGTTCAAGAAGGGCAAGATGGTCCCGTATCCTTCTGGCGCCATCGTTCCCGATCGTGACCTGGGCGAGCGCCCTGCACTCGAGTGCATCCACCTGGGCATTGAGTTCGGTGGCCTTAAGGCAGTCGACGACTTTAGCCTGACTATCGGCAAGACCGAGATCGCCGGTCTGATCGGCCCCAACGGTGCCGGTAAGACCACGGTCTTCAACCTGCTCACCAAGGTGTATCAGCCCACGCACGGCACCATCCTGCTCGACGGAGAGGATACCTCGGGCAAGTCGGTCTATCAGGTCAACCGCATGGGTATTGCCCGTACCTTCCAGAACATTCGCCTGTTCAACACCATGACGGTGGAGGATAACGTTAAGGTCGGTCTGCATAACCAGGAGCGTTACTCCGGCTTTGAGGGCGTGCTGCGCCTGCCGACGTATTGGAAGCACGAGAAGGCCGCCCACGAGCGCGCCATGGAGCTGCTGTCCATCTTTGATATGGAGCATCTGGCAAACGAGCAGGCCGGATCGCTGCCTTACGGCGCTCAGCGTCGCCTGGAGATCGTCCGCGCGCTTGCCACCAACCCCAAACTGCTGCTGCTCGACGAGCCTGCCGCCGGCATGAACCCGTCCGAGACCGCAGAGCTCATGGCGAACATCGTCAAGATTCGCGACACCTTCGGCATCGCCATCATGCTTATCGAGCATGATATGTCGCTCGTTATGAACATTTGCGAGGGCATCTGCGTGCTTAACTTTGGCAAGGTTATCGCCAAGGGTACGGCGGAGGAAATCCAGAACAACGACGCCGTTATCGAGGCGTATCTGGGTAAGCAGGATAAGGGGGAGAACTAAATGGCAGAGCCGATGCTTTCCGTCTACAACATCAACGTCTGGTACGGCGCCATCCACGCCATCAAGGACATCTCCTTTAACGTTAACGAGGGCGAGATCGTGGCCTTGATTGGTGCCAACGGTGCCGGCAAGTCCACAACGCTCAAGACCGTCTCGGGCCTGCTGCGCTCCAAGACCGGCTCCATCAAGTTTATGGGCGAGGACATTACCCATACGCCCGCTGATAAGCTGGTTGGTAAGGGCCTGGCTCAGGTTCCCGAGGGTCGTCGCGCCTTTTTGCAGATGACGGTCGAGGAGAACCTGGAGATGGGCGCCTATACACAGCCCAAGTCCACAATTGCTCCGGGCCTGGAGCGCGTCTACGAGCAGTTCCCGCGCCTGAAGGAACGTCGTCGCCAGGTCGCCGGCACCCTTTCAGGTGGCGAGCAGCAGATGCTCGTTATGGGGCGCGCCCTTATGAGTAACCCCAAACTGCTTATGCTCGACGAACCTTCCATGGGTCTGGCACCGATTCTGATCGAACAGATCTTCCAGATTGTCGAGGACCTGCACAAGGCCGGCACCACGGTGCTTCTGGTCGAGCAA
>CALHDP010000011.1 GCA_938023085.1 uncultured Collinsella sp. | reverse complement strand
AAGTTCACCGCGGCCTTGATAGCCACGCTGGACCGAACGCGGAGCCGAAGAGCGCTGGCCATACGGCTGTGATTGAGAGCGAAGACGCGGCGTCACCTGCGTGGTATCGGCATCCGAATAGCCACCGCGAGAGCGTCCCATAGAGGCACCACGGTAACCGCGATCGGAATAGCCGCCGTCGCCGTAGCCGGCACGAGGGTCACGCGCCACGCCGCGGGCAGCGGGAAGTGCACGGTCCTCGGGCATCGGCGTACTGCGGAACCGGTCACGCTGTGAGCGAATCTCCTCGCCCGAACCCGTCTCAGTAATATAACCGGCCTGCTGAGGACGCTGTCCATAGCGGGTTGAACGACCGCCCTGAACCATCAGGAAGCGCCCGTTATCGACCGAGGAACGCGAATTGACGTAGCCGGCGGCGTCCTGAAAACGACCGCCCTGCTGCGACGTCTCGCGTTCGTATGCCATCAGGTCGTCAAAGTAGGCATTGACGACCTCGCGCGGATTGAGGCCCAAAAAGCGAGCATAGCTCGAAATCATGCCCTGCGCATAGCCGCGCGGCGGCATCGAAGCAAAGTTACCGGTCTCGAAAAACTCGATGATCTGCGGCCTGATTTTGATGGTGTTGGCGACCTGCTGAATGGAAAGGCCCATCCGGCGACGCTGCTCGAGCAGCATGTCACCAAAGCGTGCAGCCATCAGAATCCTCCAAACTCACGATCTTCACGTGCCATCTCGGCGTCGACAGATTCCAGCGCGGCAAGCCCCTCCTCGTCCAACAGGACCTCGCGCGGCTTGGAACCGTCGGGCGGGCCGACGACACCCTTTTCTTCCAGCATGTCCATAATACGCCCGGCACGCGCATAGCCAACCTTCAGACGACGTTGCAGGCCAGATGTGGAGCCAAGCTGCGATTCCACCACAATATGGGCGGCTTCCCAAATGAGCGGATCATCGTCTTGCGGCTCGGCTACTCCGGTGCGGACAATACCGCCGCCACCCGCCATGGACATGGAAGCGGGCGCCACGGCAGACAGAATCTCCTCGTGGTAGTCGGGCTCGCTCTGCGACTTGACGAACTCGACAATCTCGTTGATTTCGTCATCCGAGACAAAGCAGCCCTGGATACGGCGAGGCTTGCCCCAGTCGACCTTGGAGAACAGCATGTCGCCCAAACCGGTGAGCTTTTCGGCACCCATCTGGTCAATAATGACGCGCGAGTCGATGCCCGTGGCGACGTTAAAGGCGATGCGGTTGGTGATGTTGGCCTTGATGAGGCCCGTCACCACGTTGGAGCTGGGGCGCTGCGTAGCCACGATAAGGTGTATACCGGCGGCACGGCCCAGCTGGGCGATACGAACGATCGAGGCCTCGACATCCTTGCCGGCGACCATCATCAGGTCCGAAAGCTCGTCGATGATAATGACCAGATAGGGCATCTTTTGGGGCGGGTTGTCGTAATGCTCAAACTCGCCGGCGGCCTGCTTTTCGTTGTAGGTCGAGATCTTACGCACGTTGAGACGCTCGAAGACCTTCAGGCGACGCTCCATCTCGGACACGGCCCATTGCAGAGCGCTCGCGGCCTGCTTGGGCTCGGTCACCACGGGCACATAGAGATGCGGCAAACCGTTATAGCCCGCAAGCTCGACGCGCTTGGGGTCGACCATGATCAGGCGAACGTCCTCGGGAAGGGCTCGCATGAGCAGGGTCGTGATGATGGAATTGATCATCACCGACTTACCAGAACCGGTCGTGCCGGCGATCAGCAGGTGGGGCATCTTGGCGAGGTCAGCGACGACCGGCGTGCCCTCGGCATCTCGACCGATGGCCAGCTCGAGCGGACCGCCCTTCACATAGGGAAGCACGTCGCCCAGGTTGACGTTCTGGCGCTTGCGATTGGGAATCTCGATACCCACAAGCGAGGTACCGGGGATCGGGGCAAAGATGCGCACCGACTGAGCAGCGAGCGAAAGCGCGATATCGTCCTCGAGGCTCGAAATCTTGCTCACGCGCTCGCCCTCGCCAGGTTGCAGCTTAAAGGTCGTCACCGTGGGGCCGGCGATCCAGCCGACCACGCGGGCACTGCGGCCAAACTCAAGCAAGGTGGATTGCAGTGACTCGGCAGTCTGTTCCAGCTCCTTGTCAGATGACGCGGAGGACGCCGACTGCGGGTTGGCGTGCAGGATCTCGAGCGGCGGAAGCTTGAGGCCGTCCTCTTCTTCGCCCTCGTTATCCGCGGGGGCATTGACCGCTCCCCCATCGCTAGGAGTAGGCGCCTCGGCAGCGCCCGCGACAGCCGTATCGGCAACCTTGGGATGCTTCAAGAAGTCGGGAATCTGAGGTGTTGCCGAGACAGGACTCACGGCAAACGGCGGCTCGGACTCGTCGATCTTATCGGGGTCGTCTTCCATCGAAAGCTGGCCGGTTACCTGTTCGCGCTTAGCATGGCGACGCGGCAGCAAAGTTGTCTTTGCGGTCTCAATCGGAGCCTCGTCGTCCTCGTCATCGCCCTCGGTAAGCTCAATCTCGCTATCGGACCAAGACGGGTCGGGCTCGCTTGTATTCAACTTGGGCGTGGCCTTGCCCTTCTTGACATGACGGCGCGGCAGCAGCGTCGTCTTAGCGCGCTCGGCCTCCACGGCATCGGATACGTCGACAAACGGATCCTCGTCCTCGTCGTCATCGTCCAAAACCGGGTCCACATCGTTGCCCATGACCGTGGTCACGGCAGCATCGGAGCCCTTTTGACGAAGAATGCTCAGGTGCGGACGGGCAACGCCGGGCACCGACAGGGCTTCGTCGTCACCCCACGGGCTCGCGTTAACATCGGCACGACGGCGCTCGGCAAAATCGGCCGCGCGGTCGCGAGCAGAGCGCAGCACGCCACCCACCGAAAAGCCGATGATGACAAAACCAACGACGGCCAGACCCAACAGAACCACCATCGCGATAGGCTTACCCAGGGCATTCTGCAGCGCACTCGCAATAAACGCACCGATGTAGCCACCCGAGGCGGACAGATTTTGCGGCGTGAACATAAGGTCACACGAGTCGCTCGTACCCGGCACCATCAGCGAAAGAATGGAGACAACGGTGATAAAGACCACGGCTCCGCCCGCGACCGAGCGCACGTTGAGCGGCGAGTCCTCGCCTAAAAAGAGCGTGGCGGCAAACAGCAAAATGACGATCGGCAGCACGTAGGCGCCCAGACCAAAGCCCAAGTGGTAGAAACCGGCAACCGCAGCCGTAACGGGCGCAGTCGCCGGCGAAATCACGGCAATAAAGGACGCAATCGCCAAAACGGCAATGACCACGCCGGCGATATCGCGGTTGGCCGAGGGCTCGACCAAGGGCTCGAAATCATCGAACTCGGACTCGTGGCCCTTATTGGCACGCAGATGGGAACCGGCACCCTTAGCAGATGCCGGTTGGTTATTGGCCTTATTGCCTTTGGCGTTTTGTGCAGATCCGCGCGCCAAACTAAACCTCCATGACGACCGGGATGATCATCGGACGGGTGCGAGTACGGCTCCAGATAAAGTTAGAGAGCGAATCGCGCACGGCCTTGCGAATGGCATCGGAACCGCTGCTCGTAAAGCTGAACTTGCCCTTCTCGATCGTCTTCATAATGGACGCGGAGGCATCCTCGGAGAACTGGTCGTCGATGGCAAACGAGACGCCGCGGCCCGAGAACTCGATGGCCTCGATCTTCTTGTGCTTGAGCGAGACGATGGCAACAGCGGTAACCATACCGTCGTTGGCGAGCTTCTGACGATCACGCAGGACGATGGGGTCGGTATCGCCGATGCGCAGGCCGTCGACGTAAACGACGCCGGACTCGACGGGCGTACCGCGCTTAACGATACCGCCGCGCATCTCGAGCGTGTCGCCGTTGTCGAGGATAAAGATATGATCGTCCTTGAGACCCATCTTGCGGGCCAGCTGGGCATGGGCGCGCAGATGCACGGCTTCACCGTGAACCGGCATAAAGTACGTGGGCTTGGCCATGGCCATCAGGAGCTTGAGCTCCTCCTGGCTACCGTGACCGGAAACGTGAACGAGGGCGCGGTTCTTATCCCACACGTCGCAGCCGAGCTTGGCCAGGCTGTTGACGACCTGCTGGACGGCTTTCTCATTGCCGGGAACAGGAGTTGCCGAGAGGATAACGGTATCGCCCTCGTGGATGGAGAGCGTCTTGTGCTCGCCATTGGCCATGCGGGACAGGGCCGACAGCGGCTCGCCCTGCGAACCGGTGCACATGACAACAATCTTGTCGTCAGGCAGGTTATCAATGTCAAAGGCATCGATGATATCGGCGTCGTCGATGTTGAGGTAGCCAAGCTCGCGCGCCACGCGGGTGTTAGTGAGCATGGAGCGACCGGTCACAACGACCTTACGGCCGCACTTGCGGGCGGCATCGCAGATCTGCTGCAAACGATGGATGTGGCTCGAGAACGACGCAACGAACACGCGACCCGGCGCGTTCTTGATGGCGTGCAGCAGGTTGGGACCAACCTCGGCCTCGGACTTGGTAAAGCCGGGAACCGTGGCGTTGGTGGAGTCAGAAAGCAGCAGGTCGATACCCTGCTTGGCAAAGCGGCTGATAGCGGCATAGTCGGGCGTGACGCCGTCGATGGGCGTCTGGTCGAGCTTAAAGTCGCCGGTGTGCATAACGGTACCCTGGTTGGTGCGGATGAACACGCCCAGAGCGCCGGGAATGGAGTGCGTCATCGAGAAGAAGTCGAGCGAGATGCCGCCGAGGTTGACATGGCTGCCGCCCTTGACCTCGCGGAACTTGGGTGCGCGGATGCGGAACTCAGAAAGCTTGCCCTCGATAAAGCCAAGCGTCAGCTTGCTCGAAAAGATGGGCACCTTATTGTTGAGGTCCTGCAGCAGGTACGGAAGCGAACCGGTGTGGTCCTCGTGGCCGTGGGTGACGACGATACCGCGGAGCTTTTCCTCGTTCTCCAAAACATAGGTGTAGTCGGGAAGCACCAGGTCGATACCGGGCTGGGAGTCATCCGGGAACATGAGGCCGGCGTCGACGAGCACCATGTCGTCGCCGCACTCGAAGACCGTCATGTTCTTGCCGATGCCGTCAAGGCCGCCGAGCGGGATGATCTTCAAGGGAGATGATTTTTTAGCTGCCATAGGTTAGTGTTGTTTCCTTTCTTCGAAACGGGTCTGAAACAACCGACGGGGCGCTTCTGGCAAACCGACCGTCGGGAACGTACAAACATGCATCATAGAGTCGACGCAGTAACCACAGTATGATACCCATTTGCCCACCAACAGACCACCCATGCATCAAAGCCCCATCTGAACCTGTGTATCCCGCCGGTCAGGGCTCAGCGGCCCCGGCACGGGCTAAGTTTCCTGCTCTACAGTCCTGCTCACGACGGAGGCCACATTAAGTGGCCTCC
>CALHDP010000010.1 GCA_938023085.1 uncultured Collinsella sp. | reverse complement strand
AGCCGAGGACCAGCGAGACACCAAACGCCCTGCCGGCTCTCGCGGGTTGCCGCGGCACCAAAAAGCGCCTGCGCACTCGATGGATTCGGATGCCCGACAGAGGCTCCTTATGGCTGCTTCCTTCCGGACCTGACCAGATTCGGAACATGTCGTCATCCGAACCCATCGAACGCGCTAGGCGCTCGGTATATCTTACCCGCTCCCGCCCAACAGGGCAAGTGGGGCGAACCCATCGGATGGATTCGCCCCACTCGTCCATATCGCTAGCGGCGCCTACGGTACAGGACCGCGCCGCCCGCTGCGGTCAGCGCGCCGATGCCGGCCATGGCCGCGAGCGCCTCGACCGGCAGGCTGCGGTCGCCGGTGTCGGGCATGCCGCCCTTGGAGCCGTCGCCGCTAGAGCCGCTGCCGGAGCCGTTATCTGAACCGCCGTCTGAGCCGCCGCCCGGCGTGCCGGGGTTCTCGGGGGTGCCGGGGGTCCCGGGATTCTCGGCGTAGCTGTTGGTGAAGACTGGCGGCACGTTGGCGTCGCCCTCGTAGGAGACCTTCGCCGACAGGTAGCCCGTCTTGGTGCCGTCTGCCGCCTCGTCGCCCACCGTGACGACGATCTTGTGCACCGCCTTGTCGTAGGTCACGTGCGCCTGGCCGTCGTCGACCTCGCTCACCGTGAAGGTGTAGGTGCCGGCCTGCTTGAACGTCAGCGCATCGAACGTGACGCCGCCGTCCGCGGCATTCTTGGCGGTCGACATGACCTTGCCGTCCCGGCTCTTGAGCTCAAAGCTAAACTGGCCCGCCTTGAGCTCGGCGCCCTTGAGCACCTTGGCGGCGCCCAGCTTGAGGGTGACGGGCGCAGCCTCGTAGCCGTTGGTGAACGTCACCGAGTCGCCTCCCGTGGGATTGCCCTCGGCATCCGCCAGCTCGTGCCTGACGGTGAGCATGCCGTTTCCGGCATCGGTGACCGTCGTGCGCACGCGGTACGTCGCCCTGTCGTATGTCACGCCGCCCGCCGTGCCGGCGACCTCGCGCAGCTCATAGCTGTGCGTGCCGGGCGCGGTGTAGGTGACGGGGCTGAGAGCGACCGTGCCGTCGGCGGCGTTCCTGCCCGCTGCCGCGATGCTCTCACTGCCGTCGGCGGCAATCTCGACCAGCTGGAACTCGAACTCGCCCTCGACCAGGTCACGGCCCTTGAGCTTCTTGCCTACCTTGATCTGGTCGGTGACGGAGCTCGGCGTCGGGTTCACGCCGTAGGTGTTGGTGAACTCGAACGCGCCCTTGCCCTCGGGCGTGCCCTCTGCGGGCAGGACCTCCGCGGCGAGCGTGCCAGCGTTGGTGTCCTCGACCACCCTGACCGTGAAGGTCCTGGTCGCCGTCGCGTCGTTGACCACGCCGTCGACCGAACCGGACTCGCTCACCCGGTAGGCGAACGTCTTGGTGCGCAGACCTTGGCCGTCGATCTCGGCGTCGTCGAGGTCGCTCGGCTGCTTAAACGTGACGTGGCCCAGCTCGACGTTGCCGGCGGCGTCGTTGGTCGCCTCGGTTACCGTCTTGCCGGAGGCGTCGACCGGCGCGGGCGCGCCGTCCAGCGGCTCAATCTTAAAGGTGTACTTGCCCGCGATGTCGGCCTGCGTGAGACCGAGTCCGGCCTGGCCGAGCGCCAGCGTCTTGGTGCCCGCGAGGTCGACTGTCACCTCGTTGGTGCCGTAGCCGTTCACGAACGACAGCGTGCCGCCGGAGCCCTCGGGGTAGACCACGCTAACGTCCAGCCCGCCCTTGTCGTCATCTGCCACCTTGACCGTGATGTCGAAGCTCGAGGCGGTCGCCGTCACGCCCGCGGGCAGCTGGTCCGTGCCGTCCTCGGATACGGTATAGGGAATGACCCAGGAGCCGTCGGCAGCCCTGGTGGCGATGCCGTCCGCCACCATCCGCTCGAGAGCGTCGGTAGTGTAGGCAATGGGCGAGAACGCGAGCCCCGCGACCTCGCCGTCGTCGGAAGCGCGGTTGGACGCGGTCGCGACCACGTTACCGTGGGCATCGCGGACGGAGAACTTGAACTCGCCCGCCGCCGCGGCGCGGCCCGTCAGCGTCTTGGTGGCGTCGATGGCCACGCTGCCCTCGCCACCGAGCGTGCCGGTGGCCTCATAGGAGTTCTGGAACGCGACCGTCACGGGCGCGGGCGTCTCCGTAGCGTCATCTGCCGTGGAGACCTCGCTGCGGGTGACCTCGACACCGTCCTTGGCAACCGTGGTCGTGACCGTGAGCTTGCCCGTCGCGGCGTCGTAGCCGGGCGCGATGGTCACCGTGCGCGGCGCGGTGTCGTTGGTGTAGCCCTTGCCGCCGAGCTTGGTCTCGGTAACGGTGAAGCTGTAGGTCTTGCCCGCGTCGGCGTCGGTGAACTTCACGTCGCTCTTCGCGGCACCGCCGATGAGGTCGACCAGGTCGGCCTTCCCATCGTCAGCCGCGGCCACGGCGTAGGCGTCCTTGCCGGTCTTGAGGCCGAGCTTGGCGGCCGTCTCGTCGTCGGCGGTCACGGTGAAGGCGAACTGGCCCGCCTCCATCGCGCGGCCGGAGAGCGTCTTGGACAGGCGCACGCCCGCGCGGGCCGAGTAGTCGAGCTCGGTCGTGTAGGTGTTCACGAAATCGCCGCCGCTCGCCTGCGCGATCGCGGGCGTCGAGGCCGTGAGGTTGCCGGAGCCGTCGTCGGTCACGGTCACCGTCATCGTGGCGACGTGGCCGTCGTAGGACACGCCGGCGATGGCAGAGCCGTCATCGGGCCTGGCCTCGCTCACCGTGTAGGTGAAGGTCTTGGCGCGCACGCGCTTGCCGCCGACCTCGGCGAACCCGGCGTCCCTGATGTCGTCGAGCGTGTAGCGGATGTGGCCAAAGTCGAAGGCGACCTTTTCGCCCGCCTTGGTCCCGGCGGCATTCACACTGACGGTCTTGGAGCCGTCGGCGGAGCCCTCGGGCATGGGCGCGCCGTCCTCGCCCGTGAGCGCGAACTGGAAGCTGTCGCTCTCCGCCCAGTCGCGGCCCTTGAGCGTCTTGGTGAAGAGCCCCGCGGTGGAGACGTCCCTGCCCTCGGTGGCCGTTCCGTACGTGTTGGTGAACGCGACGGTCGCGCCGGCCTCGGTCACGGTGCCCTCGGCCCTGGAGCCGTCAGCCCCGTCAACCGTGGTCGTGTAGCCCTCGGCCGCATCCTCGGTCACGGTGTAGTGCACGCCCACGGGCAAGCCGGCGATGGTCTTCTCCCCGCCGTGCTTAAGCGTGAAGGTCGCCTTGCCGTCCGTGAACGTCACGGCATGCTCGCCCTTGCCGAAGGTGCCGGAGACGGGCTCGCCGTCCCCGTCGGCCAGCGCGACCGTGAAGCCGAACTCGCGCTGGCTGTCGCCGCCGACGACCGTCTTCTTGACGGTGAGGCTGCCGGTCTTAGCGGTATTGGTAAAGACCGCCGCCTCGACCGTACGCTTGGCAGCATTACCGGCGTCGTCGGTCAGCTGTGCAATCTTGGTCTTGGTAGTCAGCTTGCCGGCACCGTCGTCGGTCACCGTGACGGTGGCGCGATAGGTGGCCTTCGAGAACGTGAGCGCCGTCTCGTCACCCGCCTGCTCGGCAATCACATAGGTATAGGTGCCGGGCTTGGTGTACTCGATAGTGCCGAAGTTGCCGACCTGAACGTCCTTGCTCAGCGCAATCGTCGCCACGCCGTCCTTGGCGCCCTTGGGCATGGGCGCCCCACCCTGGGCAGCCAGCGTCATGGTAAAGGCATCCGACGTCGTCCAGTTGCGTCCGGAGATCTTCTTTTGCACCTTAAAGGCGTTTTCCACCTTCGTGGACTCCACGCTATAGACATTGGCGAAGCCTGCCTGCGTTGCCTGTCCGACGGTGCCCTTCTGGGTATTCGTCTTGTCGGCAACCGTAAAGCCGTCCTCACTCGTCATGAGGTTGCCCTTGGAGTCGAGCTCCTGCACCTCGTAGTGCGCTCCCACGGGCACGGTAGCCGTCACGGAGCCGCCGGCCTTAAGCGCGATGGTGTCCCCGCTCTTGATTTGTCCGCTTACATAGGTGCCGTTGGTGCCGCTGGGACGACCGGCGTACGCAAAGGTACCGGCCAGAGGCGTTGCGCCATCGGCCTGGTAGAGCAGCACCTTAAAGGTGAACGCCTTATTGGGCGCGACAATGCCCTCGGCAGCCGTGACCGTCTTGCTCAGCGTCAAGCGACCGTCAGACACCTCGTCGGTAGTGGTGTTGGTCTTGACGGCAGGGCTGTTGCCAACCTTCACCGACGCCTGGTTGGAGATGTCATCCGAAGCGCCGCCACTCTTAAACGCGCTCTCGGTCACGCAAACCTTAAACTGAACCGTGCCCTTCTCGCCGGCGGGAACGTCCGTCAGCGTCCAGGTGAGGTTGCCATCTCTGTCCTTGGATGCGATATCCGCATGGTCGCCCGCGAACTCCACGAACTCGGTCCCCGCGGGAACGGTATCGGTGATCGTCACCGTAGCCGGCGCATTCTCGGTGTTCTTGTAGCCGATGGAATAGGTGAGCTCATCGCCCAACTTGACGCCCGACCCCTTCGAATCCTGAGCGTCACTCTCGGACTTCTTGGGCACGCAGTTGTTCGTGGTGCCGGTATAGCTCTTGTTGCCAACCGTAATGGTGGCGGCGTTGTTAACGGTGCCGATAGCATCCTGGACACCCTTCACGGCGTCCTCGGTAATCTTGACGCGCACGCGCACCGAACCGTGGCTGCCCGCAGGCCGCTTGCCCAGGTTCCAGGTGAGCAGCTGGCCGCTCACGGCGCCCTTATCGGCGTTCTTGCCCTCAAAAGCCTCGAACACGACGCCCGTGGGCAGCTCGTCGGTCACGGTCACGTTGGCAGGGATCAGGTTGCCCTTGGCATCGGCCCCGTTGTTAACCCAGTTGATGGTGTAGACATAGGAGTCACCCACGGAGAGCAGCTGCCCGTCGATATCCACGCTGGGCTCCGCGACCGTGCCGATCGTCTTGACCTTGTCACGCGTGTTGTGGAAGACGATCTTGCCGTCCTCGGTGCCATCGCGATAGGTCACCTTGGACGTAAGGTTACCGTTGTTGTTGTCGGTCACCTCGAGCAGCACGCGGCACGTCGCGGACGCGTCCACGGGACGTACGCCATCGGGCAGGCTTGCCAAGCGCTCCTTTGCCACCAGGTTAAAGCTGTAGGTAGTGGTGTGGTCGGCATTGTGTTGCTTGGTGGCAACACCATCCTTCACAGCGCCAGCAAGGTCAATCGTCAGCTCATGGGATCCGCCGAGAGCGCCGCCAAGCTTAAAGTTAACCTTGCCGAAGTCGACCGTGGCGATACCGTTATCGCTCGCCTGGGTCTTACCCTCATCCATCTTTTCGAGCGAGCCATCGGTCTTCTCGGCATACAGGTCAAACGTATACTGACCCGCCTCAATCTTGTCGCCGGAGTCCATTACCTTCTCGGCAGCAAGACCGTCGAATGTTCCGGTCGCGATGTAGCTGTTGGTAAAGGACACCTGGGCCTTGGCGGTACCGCTCTCGGAGCTAAAGGCATTCGCATCGCGGGGCTCTTCAACGTCGTTGGCGTCATAGTGCTTGACCGTGGTCACGGTATAGAGCGAACCGTTATCGCGCTTCTTAACCGCAATCTCTACCTTCCAATAGGTGGAGTCGTATGTATAGCCGCCCCTACCGCCGCCATTCTCGACAATCTTGTAGGCAAACGTCTTGTCCGCATCGCCCGTCGCGAAGGTCAGGCCGCCCAAAATACCGGTGTGGGACGTGCCATCGGCCTGCGGTTCATCGTTCGTAACGGTGAGCTTACCCTCATCCGCGCGCAGCAGCTTGTTGAGCTTTTCGATTGAAGCATCGTCTTCGCCCGTCACCGTAAAGCCAAACATGCCGGCATGCAGATCGTGCCCGTTAAGCGTCTTGACGATCTCCAAACCGCCCTGGAGCTCGTAGCTCGTTGAAGTTTGGTAACTATTGGTAAAGATGAAGCCTTCCGAGCCGGTCGTGCCATCGGCACGCGCTACAAGTTTGCCGCCCTCATCGGTTACGGTGACCGTCACGGTATAGACGTGCTGGTCATACTTCCACTCGCCAAGACCGCTGTTCGCAGCCACCTCGTTAATAGCGAACTTATACGTGCCCGGCTTGTTGAAGGTGAGCTTCGAGAAGTCAAGCTGGTAGTGCTCCCCGTCCTTGAGGCCCTCCTTCGTTTGCTTCTTCTCAGCGTAGCCGTTCTCCGCACTCATCGAAGAGCCGGTGATGAGCTTGCCGTCGATAGCAGCCTTGGTGACATCATCGGCCGCGGTCATGGCAAAGGTAAACTTGTCCGGAGCATTGGCACCGGCAACCACCTTGGTCACGGACGGAGTATAGGTTGCTGCCTCGGCGACCGTATAGGTGTTCTTGAATTTGACCGTCGCGACACCGGTAGACGTCGCATCCGACGGGTAGATCCACTGGCCCTCGAGCTCGTCCTTGCCATCGACCTGCTTGCTTACCGATGTCGTGACCCTAAGCGTGCCGTCGCCGTTATCCGCTACGACGGCCCTAACCGTATGGACCGTCTCGTCGTACGTATAGCCCGTCGCTTTGTCGTCAATCTCGCTCACCGTATAGGTGAACGTCTTGCCGGCATCATCCTGAGTGAAGGTCAGCCCGCCCGCAGGTACCAAACTTACGGTCTTGGGAGCGTTGGCCTCGACATTTGCGGTCTCAAAGACCTTGCCATTCGTGGAAATGCCAACCTTGCTGGCAGACGTCTCGTCAGCAGGCTTGACGATATAACGGAACGTGCTCTTAGGCGAGCCAAAAATGGTCGCGTCCTTGGGATACGTCAACGTCTTCTCAATCTGCAGGCCGCCAGCGGCGCCATAGTCGAGACTTGCCGTATAACGGTTCACAAACGAGACGGTAGGCGTTGTGGCGCCGGCCTCGCTTGCGTCGTACTGCTGCACGTAGGCAGTCGGATCTTGCTTGAGCTCGGCAATCTTTTCGTCCGTCAGCACGCTCGCATCGCCGGCATCGCCCAGCAGTGCCGTGACGCCCGCGCCCTTGAGCACGGTCGTCACGGTATAGAGCTTGGCGGGGTTGTTTTCGCTCGCAAGGACCTTGACGAGCACGATGGCATCGCCGGTATAGCTGGTGTCATAGGTGTAGCCGGCAGCAGCAGGCTGGTTCTCGCGGATGCGATAGGCAAACGTATGGCCAAGGTCCTGCTCCGTGAGCTTGCGAGCAAAGAGCTTCTCCGTCCCGTTCGTGCCCACCACGGCACCGGACACACCGGCCTCCGCCGCCTTGTTGGACAGGTTAGTCTCGGCGCCATTGACCAACGTCTGAACGCCGTTGTACCAAAGACCCGTCACGGCAAAGGTAAACTGGCCCGCGGTAGAGGCACGGCCCTCAAGGGTCTTGCTCACCGTCACGCCACCAAAGGTGCCCGACGCATGGTATGCATTGGTAAAGGCGGCCTTGTCGGTTACGGCCTTATCCGCATCGGAAGCACCGGTATTGGCGTAAGCCACGCTCGACACGCGCAGCTTGCCCGTATGGTTGCCCGACTCGTCCAGATCGGTCACCACGACGGTCGCACGTGCGGTGTGCATGTCCATGGACACGCCCGCCGGGGCACCAAGCGCGGCGTTCTCGGTGATATTGAAGCTAAAGGTGCCCGCGCGGTTGAATGTCACGGTCGGGGCGGCTTCGGTGCCAAAGGAGAACGAGGCAACGCGTCCCGACTCGGGCGCGCTAGCGACGGCCTGGTTAGTGTTAATGACAACGGCACCATCCGCTACTGCCTGCTTTGTGGTCTTACCCAGACTAGTTGCGCTGTCATCGTCCGTAGCGGCGGCAAGGTTAAAAGTATAGCTCTCGCCCTGGTTCCAGTCGCGACCGCTCAGTGTCTTCTGACCCTGCAGGGTCACGCTCGTGGGCTCCACGCAATATATATTGGTAAAGGAAGGCGTAGCGTTCTTGTCCAGTTGCTTTACCGAACCGTCCTCTGCAGCCTTGTAGTACTCAACCGAGGTCTGGATGCCAGCACCCTTCTTGGCGTTGCGCACCACGGCGTAATAGACCGATCCGTCGTAGGTCATGCCCGCAACGTTGCCGGAATTCTCGGCGAACTTGTACACGTAAGCGCGCCCCATATCCACCTGGGCGGTATAGGAGATTGCCGGCCAGGTCACCGTACCGTCGGCGTTATTGCCCACGTTCATGGTGTTGCCTTCGGCGCCCTGAGGCATGGGGGCCTTGACGCTTGTGTCGACCGCATTGGGTTTGAACGTTGCGTTGATATCCGCAAGGCCGCCAACACCCTCGAGCGTAAAGCTAAAGGCGTTCTGGGAAAGCGGGAACGTCCCGGAGTTGTCGACTAGGTTCTTTTGAGCATGGAGGATGATGTCATGTTCGTGCTCATCGTAGCGGTTGGTGAAGGTTGCGTTCTTATTGGCAACATCCGTCTTAGTCTCGGCACCCGCGTCGTTGCACTCCTGTACCATCTTCACGCTCTTAACGACAAGAGCGCCGGCGTGGTTATCCTCCACCACGACCTCTGCGGTATAGACAGCAGCGGAATAGCTTATGCCGCCCGCCCGGGCGTCTGAGCCGGGGATAACCTCCGAGATGGTATAGGTGTACGTGCCAGGCTTGGTATAAGTGATATCGCCAAACGTTGCCGTCTGGGCATTCTTGGTGAACTCGACCGTCGACACCTTGCTCTTGGCGCCATAGGGCATGGGAACGCCGTCCTCGGCCGTAAGCTGCGCGGTAAAGGTATCGCCATCGGCCCAACTGCGGCCCTCGAGAACCTTCTTGGCCTTCAGGCCATTCTGGGCATCGAGCGTCACGGAACTGGCACTGTAGTTGTTGATGAACTCAAGCTTGTTGCTTGCGGGGATCTTCCCGTCCACGAGCGCGGCGATCGAGCCCGTGATCGTGTTGCCGGGCCCCGCTTGCTCCTGACCGCCGGCCTTGCGGCTGACGAGTCTAAAGCCGGCCGGAAGCACCGACTCATCGGCAGAGCCGGTCACGGTGTTAACGATGCTCGCCAGCACATTGCCGCTGGACTCCTCGCCCTTGGTGGTGAGTTCGCTCACACTATAGCTGTCGTCCTTCTTAAGGTCGTATACGCGAATGGTCTCTCCGGCCTTGATGGAATGGGTGTCGCCGTTCTTGAGCACAAAGGAGTCGCCCACGGCGTTGCCGTTCGCATCGAACACGTGCGCCTCGTAGCCCTTCTGGGACTCCGGCAGGGTGAACTCAAACGTAAACGTCAGGTCGTTGTCTTTCGCGTCCTTAGTAGGCGCGGTTAGACCACTGTCTGCCGTCACGGTCTTGGTCACCTGCAGGCGTGCCACACGACGATCGGCATACTGCACGGCCGTTGCCGTGGTAAAGAGGTGATTGAGCTGAAGCGTGCCCAGGTCAGTGCCATTGGTGGCATCATCGTCTTGGTAAAGGGCCATGCGGTTGATGCCCGTGTCGGCAAAGATGGTCGCCAGCTGGCCGTTGCGATCGCCACCGTCCTCGACATAGCGCAAGACGGTCTTGGTACCCTGCGGCGTCTTGTCATAGCGCATGTGCATCATGCCGTCCGCAAGAGTCGGCGTCACGCCCTTGGCGGTACTCGTCTGGTCCCACGTCAGGTTGCCCTTATCATCTGCACCAGTCGCGCTCTGCAGCTTGCCCTTGATGTGCGTAAGCGTGTTGTCGATGGAATCGGGCGAGCCAAACTGCGCCAACGAGGCAATGAGCGAGCCCGGACCGCTCATGCTGCGCACGCCATCGTTCACCTTGCCGGCATCAACGTACACGCCCGAATCGTCCACGATCACCTTGGTGATGGTGGAATTCATCTCGTAGCCATCCGGGCTCATCGATTCGCGCAGATAGTACGTACCATTAGTAAGGGGCGCATGGTTTACGGAATTGAGCGGGAAGCACGCCGCGCCCTCAATCTCATACGGGTAGGTCATCCCATTTGCCTGCACGGTGTCATACGGCGTGGCGCCAGGCTTGATGGCATACGTGCTGGGGCTATCGCCGGTAACGGCGTCGGCCTTGTACAGATCAAACGTTGCGCCGTTGACGGGCTCGCCCAGATCATCGACCTTCTGCACAAACAGACGGTTCTGGACGTTGGTGAGGTGGATCACGGTTGAGAACTGCCTGTTTGTCGCCTGGTATTCAACCATGGAGGTGTTCT
>CALHDP010000009.1 GCA_938023085.1 uncultured Collinsella sp. | reverse complement strand
GCCGCACCATGGGCCGGATTCGCCGAAGACATGCCACCAATACCGGAAACCGCATCGGTACCTTCAACATGCTCTGCATCTTCTTTGAGAAGCGTAGAGCCAAAGTGCTCCTGTCCCTCAAACCAAAGCCCCGTCAAACCGCGGCCATCAGCGGCAAGCAAGATTTCGCCCAAAGGCGAAGCAAACGTCGTCGTGACCACCAGCGGCTCCTTTCAAAACTCCGCACCATAATACCGCGAATTGTGCAGACAACCCCAATCGACCCCAAAGTCACCCCAGGCAGCAGGCGCGAACGCGCCGCAGCTGCCGGCCGCACTCCGCAGTCCCCCAAGGCGGCAGGCGCGAAGCGCCGAGGCCGCCGCCGGGACCAGAGCCCGCAACAGCCGCGCGCCCCCACATCAGCCCAGCGGCCCCAATCAACAACGGCCCCATCGCAGGCCGCTCGCAGCAGCGTCACCGCAGTCGGGGGCCGGGCTTAGCTTTCAGAACACTCCGCAGACCAGTGTGGCGCCTTGTCCGCGGCTCCGAAGGAGCAGGACAAGGCGCCACACATGGTCGAGGACGTTCTGAAAGCTAAGCCCGGCCCCCGCCGGACAGGTCAACCGCTACTCGCAGAGCAGCTTAGCGATCTGGACGGCGTTGGTTGCCGCGCCCTTACGGATTTGGTCGCCGCAGCACCAGAAGGTGATGCCGCGCGCAGCCTCGGGGTTCGAGATGTCGCGACGCACGCGGCCGACCCAAATCAGGTCCTGGTCGGACGTATCCATCGGCATGGGGAAGCGGTCGTGTGCATCCTCGGCGCCCATGTCGTCAACCAGCTTCACGCCCGGAGCGGCAGCCAGCGCAGCACGGGCCTCCTCAACCGTAATGTCGCGCTCAAACTCGAGCGTAATACTCTCGGAGTGCGAGCGCAGCACAGGTACGCGCACGCAAGTGCAGTTCACGCGCAGCTCGGGCAGGTGCATGATCTTGCGGCCCTCGTTTTGCAGCTTCATCTCCTCAGAGGTAAAGCCCTCCTCCTTGACGCCGCCAATCTGCGGAATCAGGTTGCTCGCCAGCTGGGCGGCAAATGCGCGCGGCTCGGGAATCTCCTCGCCACGGCCCAGGGCGGCAAGCTGTGCTTCGAGCTCGGCCATTCCGGGAGCGCCGGCACCCGAAGCCGCCTGATACGTCGAGACGATCATGCGCTTCACGCCAGCGAGCTGATGCAGCGGCCACGTGGGGACCAGGCCGATAATGGTCGCGCAGTTGGGGTTGGCGATAAGGCCGTGATGCCACTTGATGTCGTCGGCATTGATCTCGGGCACGACCAGCGGCACCTCGGGATCCATGCGGAAGGCATGGCTGTTGTCGACCACAACGGCACCGCGCTTGACGGCCTCGGGCAGTAGCTCCTTCGCGATGTCGTCGCCGGCGGCGCCAAGTACGATGTCACAGCCCTCAAAGGCCTCGGGGCAAGCCTCTTCGATCACGATCTGCTCGCCGCGGAACTCGACGGTTTTGCCCGCAGAACGAGCGCTCGCCAGCAGCTTGAGCTTGCCAACCGGAAACTCCTGCTCGTTTAAGCACTCGAGCATCTGGGTGCCCACGGCTCCCGTCGCGCCCAAAATAGCAACCGTGTACTGTTTCATGCTTCCCCCTTTAAAGGTTATGGCTTTTGCCCGCACGCCGAGCAGGCCGATTGTTGTTGCCAGTGTATACAAGAACGGGGCGGACACGAAACCCGCCCCGTCGAAACGAAACCGAAACGAAACGCCCCGCACTAGATTATTGGCACTTGTCCCAAAAATCCACCGGGATGGCAGCTACTTATGGAGCGCGGCCAGGGCGGGATCGACCGGCGCGGGAGCCTCCAGATCGGAGACCTTCACAATGCCGTTCTCGTCGGAGAAGGCGCGGTAAATGGTCTGAATCGCCAGATCAAAGTCCTTCTCCTCCACACCGATGATGATATTGATCTCGTCGCAGCTCTGCGAAATCATACGCACGCTCACGCCAGCCTGGCCAAGCATGCCAAACAGGTGGCCCGAGATGCCGGCACGACCGCGCAGGTTACGGCCGACGGTCGCGATGAGTGCCAGGCCCTCGACAACCTCGATCTCGAGCGGCTCGACCTCCTGCTGAATGTCGCCCACGAGCGAGTACAGTGAATCGTGCACATCCTGCTCCTGCACCACGGCGCCAAAGCGGTCGACGCCGGTGGGCATATGCTCGACGGAAACGTCATAGCGCTCGAAGACCGAAAGCGCGCGGCGCATAAAGCCGACGCGCGGCTTGGTGCGGTCGCGGGCCACGTTGATGGCGACAAAACCGCGCTTGCCGGTCACGCCGGTAATGATGGGCTCTGCCTCGCCCTCATCAGCCGTCTCGCTAATGATGGTGCCAGGGTCCTGCGGCGCATTGGTGTTCTTGATGACCAGCGGAATGCCCGCCTCGCGCACGGGGAACACGGCCTCCTCGTGCAGGACGCTTGCGCCCATGTACGAAAGCTCGCGCAGCTCCTCGTAGGTAACGCGCGCAATAGGCTGAGCCTCGGGAACAATACGCGGATCGGCAGAATAGAAGCCCGAGACGTCGGTCCAGTTCTCGTAAAGGTCGGCGCCCAGGCACTTAGCCAAAATCGAGCCCGAGATATCGCCGCCGCCACGGTCGAGCAGCTTGATCTGGCCCTCACGCGTCGCGCCGTAGAAACCGGGCATAACAAAGCCGCCCTGCTGACCGTACTCCTGCACCAGCTCGGAGGTGCGGTTCATGCTGAGCGTACCGTCGTGATGGAACGCCACAACCGTCGCGGCATCCAGGAACGGCAGGCCCAGGTACTCGGCCATCAGGCGAGCGGTGAAGTACTCGCCGCGACTCACCAGTTCCTCGGTGGAGTAGCCGCCCGAGCGAGCGCGCTCGGCAAAGGCCGCGAACTCCTCGCGGATGGGATAGGTGAGCCCCAGCTCGTCAGCGATATCAAAATAGCGCTGGCCAATGTCCTCGAGCAGTTCCTCGCACGACACGTGGTACTTAACGTGCGCGTTAACCAGGTAGAGCAGGTCGGTCACCTTGGTGTCGCCCTTAAAGCGGCGGCCGCAGGCGGAAACCACCACAAAACGGCGGGCAGGGTCGGCGTCGACGATGGCCTTGATCTTTTTGAAGTGTTCGGCGTCGGCGACCGACGAGCCGCCAAACTTGGCAATCTTAATCATGGGCTGGAGGTTACCTTTCTAAAAAGCCTCTGCGAACCTGTTTTGCGCGCTCTGATACCATGGTTTCACCGATTGGGACCAAGGTATCCGAGGAGCACTGTTATATGGGAACTTATCATAGTACACGAGGACGCACTTTATCATGCTCAAGTAAGGTGGCAATCCGCACCGGCATAGCTCCCGACGGGGGTTTGTTTGTCTCGGACGAGCTTGGCACCCAGCAGGTCGATATCAGCTCGCTTGCCGATAAATCGTACTTTGAAATCGCTCAAAATGTGTTGGGAATGTTACTGAACGATTACACGGACGAAGAAATTTCGGCCTGCGTGAATGAGGCTTACCGCGGCACGTTCGCGAGCGAAGAGGTCACACCACTCGTCAAACTTAACGCAGCACCGAGCGCCGACGCCCCTCAGACCTATGTGATGGAGCTCTTTGGCGGCCCCACAAGCGCCTTCAAGGACGTCGCCCTGCAGATGCTCCCCCGTCTGATGGCCCGCACTTCCGCCAAGGACGGCGGCGCCGAGCGCATCATGATCGTCACCGCCACGTCGGGCGACACCGGCAAGGCCGCACTCGCCGGTTTTGCCGACGCTCCGGGCACGGGCATCACCGTCTTTTATCCCGAGGGCAAGGTCAGCCGCGTCCAGAACCTGCAGATGTCCACACAGGAGGGCGATAACGTCGCCGTCTGCGGCATCCGCGGCAACTTCGACGATGCCCAGAGTGCCGTCAAGCGCATCTTTGCCGATAAGGAGCTTGCCGAGCGCCTGGAGGCTGCTGGCACGGTGCTTTCGAGCGCCAACTCCATCAATGTCGGCCGTCTGGTACCGCAGGTCGTCTACTACTTTGCCGCCTATGCGCAGTTGCTGCGCGCCGGCGCCATCGAGGCCGGCGACGCCGTGGAGTTCTGTGTGCCCACCGGCAACTTTGGCGATATCTTGGCCGGCTACTACGCCAAGCGCATGGGTCTGCCCGTCGCCAAACTCGTCGTGGCCAGCGACAAGAACAACGTGCTCGCCGACTTCCTGACCACCGGCGTCTACGACCGCAACCGTCCGTTCTTCACCACCATCTCGCCGTCGATGGATATCCTCATCAGCTCTAACCTGGAGCGCATGCTGTACTTCCTGTCCGATGGCGACTGCGAACTCGTTGCCGGCCTTATGGAGCAGCTGGCACAGACTGGTCGCTACGAGGTTCCCGCCGACCTGCTGGCAAAGATTCAGAGCGTCTTTGGCTGCGGTTGGGCCAGCGAAGACGAAGTCCGCGCTGCCATCAAGAGCTGCTGGGATGCGAACGGCTACGTAATCGACCCGCACACTGCTTGCGGCTATCACGTCTTTGAAAAGGTCGCTCCCGCCGAGGGCGCCAAGGCCCGTGTGCTGCTTTCGACCGCCAGCCCCTACAAGTTTCCGCGCGCCTGCTGCGACGCCCTGGGGCTCGACGTTCCCGAGGACGACTTTGAGGCCATGCGCGTGCTCGAGCAGGCCACCAACACGGTCGCCCCGACCCAGCTCGCCGAACTCGAATCCAAGCCCGTCCGCTTCGAAGACGTCTGCGACGTCGACGAGATGGCCGGCTACGTCGAGTCCGCAGCAAAACGAATGAGCACCAACTAGATCCCTTATTAAGCGCCGGCGAAAGCCGGCGCACCTTCTTTTTATTTAGCTTTTGGGATGATGACGAACAAGCGAGCGGGTCTGGCCGTTTAGTTCGTCGCGAGTTCCGCACGAGCCGGAAAGCACTTAATGTGCTTTCCGAGCGAGCCAGGACTGCCCGAGCAGCGAACTAAACGGCCAGACCCGCCCAGGAGGACCCACATGATCAAAATCACCGTCCCAGCAACCAGCGCCAACCTAGGCATCGGCTACGACACCCTCGGCATGGCCGTCAGCCTCTACTCGCACTTTACCTTTGAGCGCGCCGACAAGCTCACCATCACGGGCTGCCCCGAAGAGTTCCAAAACGAGAACAACCTGGTCTATGTGAGCTTTATCGATGCGCTGGCCGCATGGGGCGAGCCGGCTTTTCCCGTTGCCATCGACATCCAGACCGACGTGCCCGTCGCCCGCGGCCTGGGCTCCAGCTCCACCTGCGTCGTCGCCGGCATCATGGCTGCCGCCGCGTTGACGGGCCATACCGTCGACCGCGCCGAGCTCGTCCGCATCGCCACCGAGGTCGAGGGCCATCCCGATAACGTCGCCCCCGCTATCCTGGGCGGCGCCGTCTGCTCCTTTACGCCGACCGATTCGCTCCCCCAGTGCCTGCGCTACGAGGTGAGCGATCGTTTGCGTTTTATTACCGTGATTCCACCTTACGAGGTGCACACGAGCGAGGCACGCAAGGTCGTGCCGCAGGAGATTCCACTCTCCACCGCCGTGTGGCAGATGGGCCGCATCGCCGGCATGACGCGCGGCTTGGAGACTGGTGACCTGGACCTGATTGCCGCCGCCAACGACGACCGCATCCAGGAGCCCTATCGTCGCCGCCTGATCCCCGACTACAACGCCGTGCGCGACACCTGCCTTAACGGCGGCGCTAAGACCATCTGGATTAGCGGCTCGGGCTCGACCCTCATGGCTGTGACCGACGACACCATCGTGGCAAAGTTCCTGCAGGTCAAACTGCGTGAACAGTTCCCCAAGTGTGACACGCACATTCTGACGTGCGACACCGAGGGCGCTCAAATCGAGTACCTGTAGCGCCCTGCCTCATTGCTCTCACCGGTCCCCTTGGGGCTTCCCCTGAAAACGTCCTCGATCATGAATTGCCCCGTCGTGCGCTTCGCGCGACGGGGCAATTCGATCTGCGGATTGTTTTCAGGGGAAGCCCCAAGGGGACCTGCGCAGCCTCGACAGGATAATCGCATTCGCTGATTTAATCTTGTGCTCCAACGGAGCCACGGACGAGAGGCCTTCGCGCTGCGGAATAATTTTGAGGGGAACACCCCGACCATTCCTGCGTTTACCTTGCTGAGGATGTCTACAGGGACCCACGCTTTGAAGGGGCGCCGGGCAGATAGGGACTTTTTAGGTTACATAATAAACTGTTTATCTATGCTACTATTTAACTAGGCATCGCAGTATGGAGGTGGTCAAAGTGTTACGCACACTCAAAGCTTCGTTTTTCCTCTCGATACTTTTGATATTACCGATATGTTTCTCGTTTAGCCCTTCGACTGCTTATGCTGCAGAAAGCGATGCTGTCGCAATTTCTGGCGCAACCCAAGATTTTGATTTAACGAAAGGTCCCGAGCAGTCTCATCAAATCAAGCTTAAGGATGGGACCGTTGCAGTTATAGGAATTAAAAAAACCAATGAGCCCAGCCTGATATGGGACAGTTACTACAACAATGCATCTGGAACTTGGACTATCTATTACAACAGTCCTTTTATTTATCGCGAATTCAAGATCAAGATAGCGAACTCGCTCATTACCAGCGCTTGGGGACAAAACTATACGACTATCGGCTGTACGGTAACTAACGAGTCCTTTATATGGAACTCGAAACAGGCGACATATCGACTCAACTATGAATCGATGGGGATGACGTCCGGTATCGCCGTGTTGCAAGCGACCATGGAAGGCAGCACGCTCCACACCTATGCAAACTAGACTCACATCAATTGAGGAAGTTCAATGATCCCAATTCCTGCACGCTCAGACATTATGATCGCTCTCGTTTGGATTCTCGTCGGAGTGCTTATTTGGCGTATCTGCAAATGGGTTAAAAACAAGAAATAGTTGATAAAACGTATATGCCATTTATGCGATGCTTGGGGCCGTTAAACCGGCCCCTATTTCTATAGCTTTTCAAGCAGCAGTCACCCATTTGGAAGTCGCGGCTTATAGGACAAAATGTGTGTCCACGTTGGGGGCATCGGCGCAGGTTGATGCCCCTTTTTCAGCCGTTTAAATTCCGTGCCCGCTTTTAACCGCTCGGACAGAATGTGTGTCCGGTTGCCTATCGTTCCCGCAGGTAG
>CALHDP010000008.1 GCA_938023085.1 uncultured Collinsella sp. | reverse complement strand
CGGGTGGTTTCTGATGCGGCGCGCTGCGCGCCCCGCACAGGCTAAAGCCTTTAAACAAAAAGCGGTGACGCCTCATTTGAGACGTCACCGCTTCCGTGTAGGAGCCGGTTATCGGAGCTCCGCCCGATTAGGGCTTAAAGTGTGCCTGGATTACTCTTCCTCAACGTGGTTGATCACAGCGCCCTTGGTGTGGATGAAGTTGGGGACAAAGGCGACGATCAGAAGGACAGCGAGAATCGCGTAGACACCGGTGGTACCGAAGGCCTCGGCAGCGCGGCCGAGCGTAATACCAATAACGGAGAAGTCGAAGTCGCCGAACGTAGTGTTCTTGAAGCCGAAGACGTCAAGAACAGGCAGGAGCAGAGCAGGGGCAAAGGTGATGAGCAGGCCGTTGACGAAAGCGCCAAGAGCTGCACCCTTGCGGCCACCGGTAGCATTGCCGTAGATGCCGGCGGTAGCACCGCAGAAGAAGTGAGGAACCATGCCCGGGATGATGAAGATGCCCAGGGTAGCGCCCACGATGAACATACCGACCACGCCACCGATAAAGGAAGCGACAAAGCCGAGAATGACGGCGGTAGGAGCGTAGGGGAAGAAGACGGCGCAGTCGACGGCGGGGATGGCACCGGGGATCAGCTTGTTGGAGATGCCCTGGAAGGCCGGGACCAGGTCGGCGAGAATCATGCGGACGCCGTTGTAGACGATGGTGACGCCGACGGCGAAGGACAGAGCACAGGTCAGGGCGTAAACAATCACGTTGTCGCCGCCAGCAGTCTCAGCAACAACCGCAGGATCTGCGATGTAAGCGGCAAAAGCAGTCACCAGGTAGAAGAAGGCCATGGTAAGAGCCGTGGAGATGGTGGTGTCGCGCAGGAAGGCATACTTCTCGGGAACCTCGATCTTCTCGGTGCTGTTCTCCTCGGCGTCCTTAGCAAACAGCGTACCGACTGCAGCGGAGATATAGTAGGCAAGCGAGCCGAAGTGACCCATGGCGATCTCGTCGCCATCGGTAACCTTCTCGGTGAAACGCTGGCCGACGGCGGGAAGCATGGCGCTCACGAGGCCCAGGAACATACCGCCCACAATGATAAGCTGGACATCCTCGAAGCCAGATGCCTGCAGAACAGCAGACAGCAGGCAAGCCATGAACATGCTGTGATGGCCCGTCAGGAAGATGTACTTAAACTTGGTAAAGCGAGCAATGATAATGTTCACGACGTAGCCGAGAATCAGGATCATCATGGTCTGAACGCCGAGGACACTCTGGGCCATCGAAACGACGACCTCGTTGTTGGGCACGACGCCGGTGATGTGGAAACCGGTCTCGATGAAGGTCCCCAGCGGAGCAAGGTTCTCCTGAACAACAGCGGCGCCGGCAGACAGCATGATATAGCCAAGGATCGGCTTCAGGGTGCCCGTCATCACCTTGTGGGCGGGACGCTTAAGCGCGACAAGGCCGACAAAAGCGAACAGGCCCATAATCCATGCTGGCTTGGTCAGAATCGATTGGATAAACTCAAGTATGGGAAGGATGACTTGCATCTGGGCTTCCTTTCTTTTTAACGTGGGCGCGTTTCCCTCTTCCACAGGGAACCGCCCTTTTTTGTGCCGCTTTAGGCGTTAGCGGCGGCCGCCTTGATTGCCTCGAGGGCGTCTTCGCGGATCTTCTTCTTGTTCACATAGCTGCGAACGATCACGACGTTACCGTGAAGCTCGGGAGCGAGCTCCTTAACGGTGATGAACAGATCCGGATTTGCGGAAGAAGCACCGTTCAGGTCCATAGACTCAACGTCGGCCTTGATGCCCTCCTCCTCGCAAAGCTCCTCGACTTTGCCAGCGAGCATCAGGCTGGACCCGATGCCGTTTCCGCATACGGTGATGATATGCATGGCAACCTTCCTCTCCTACACGTGACGGTTTTCCCGTCTATCCAAAAGCGGCGACGCATCGCCGTGCCATTAAGGCCTAAAAGAATGAACGCATGGTCTCCAGAACTTGCTCGGGCGTATCGCACGCGCTGAGCTTGGCAACGCAGTCCTCGTCCTCGAACATCTGCGAAAGCTCCGCCAAGCAGCCAAGATGGGCCTTGGGGTCGGGCGCGCAGATGCCCACGAGCACGTGAACCGGATCGAAATCCTCATGTCCAAACGCAACCGCAGGATCAAGCGTGACGATGCAGATTCCCGCTTCGCTCACGTTGCCATCGGCCTGGGCATGGGGCATGGCGATGCCCTCTTCCAGAACCATATAGGGACCGAATTTGTGAACCGATGAAATCATGGCGTCGACATAGCTCTGGTCGCATTTGCCGGCGTCTACGAGCAATTTGCCGCACGCCTTGATCGCTTCCTCCCAATCGGAGGCCTCGACATGGCAGGCAACAAGCTCGGGCTTAAGAAGATCGGTCAGCATGCTCGTCCCCTACTCCTCGGGCAGGATGTGAAAACCAAGCGCCTGAATGTCGCGGGCAAAGCCCTTGACCGTATCAAGCGAGTACTCAAGCAAATCTTTCCCGAAATTCTTGCGCTTGGCAAGAAGGGCATTGGGGACCGTAATAATCTGGCAGCCAACAGACTCTGCCTGGAAGATGTTGAGCACCTCACGCGTGGATGCCCAGAGAACCTCGGCGGCGGGCTTGACGGCAGCCTTCTTTACGGACTCTGCCATGAGGGGCAGCGGATCGACACCGGTATCGGCGATTCGGCCGGCAAAGATAGACAGAATAGAAGGGGTCTCGGCAGAGACGGCATCGACGAACTCGTCGACCTGCTCGGGCGTGAAGATGGTGGTGACATTCACCTTGATGCCATCGGCGGAAAGGCGCTTGACCAGCGCGGCAGTGGACTCGCCCTTGGTGTTGAGCGCCGGAATCTTAACGTAGACGTTGTCCGCCCAGGTTGCGATCTCGCGAGCCTCGGCCTCCATACCAGCCTCGTCGTCGGCGAACACCTCAAAAGAGACCGACACATCGGTGATGTGCTCAAGAACCGTCTTGGCAAAAGCACGGTAGTCAGTCACGCCACCGGCCTTCATAAGGGAAGGATTGGTCGTGAAGCCCTGAACGTTGCCATTGTCGTGCATGTCAAGCATGCCCTCGAGGTTAGCGCCGTCGGCAAACACCTTGATCGCCATGTTGGTCCTTTCTCATCTAGCATTATTGCTATCGAAAGCCTTTTTCTTTGTTTCAAAAGCTTTTCGGCTTTCTTTTATAAACTACTTCAAAAGATATCGAAAGCTCAATTGCCAACTTTCCGTGAACGGTCGATTATCGAGCGTGAACGTATCTCACTTTTTTTCGAACACCTTTCAGGCAAGACTCTTTACTGGCTGTTGCAGGCATTCTGCACGTCAGGCCAACTACTAATTACAAATAAAAGCAAGGCGTGTCATTCATCTCGTTCGCTCGATTTCGCCTTGTTCTTTTCATATCGATACGTTATATTTCGATTACGAAAGGCATTTCTTTTGCCTTTCGTTCAAAAGGAGCGACTTATGGCATCAACTTCAGACCTTTCCCCGGCCGAACGTCAGCGATTTATCATGAACTGGCTGGCCGAAAAGCCAAATATCTCGGTATCCGACATCGTTCGCCGCTTTTCGGTTTCGGAAGTTACCGCGCGACACGACCTCGTCTCGCTGGAATCGGAAGGCAAATTGCGTCGCGTACGTGGCGGAGCGGTATCGCTTTCTCGTTCCAATGCCATTTCGTATCCCGAAGAGCGCATCAATGTCCAAGTCGAGGCCAAAGAGGCAATCGCTGCAACCGCGGCAACCCTTGTTGACGATGGTGACGTTCTGGTGATTGACATCGGCACCACGGCCTTTTACTTCACTAAGGCCCTCATGGACAAACGCGATATCACCATCATCACCGGCGATCTTGCCATCGCAAACTATGCCAGCTTTAATCTGCCCAATGCTTCGGTAGTGCTGCTGGGCGGCTCCGTGCGCAAGGGTCACCTCTATCTCGCGGGTGCGCTGACGCTCGACTGTATGAGCAAGCTTCATGCTGACAAGGCATTTGTGAGCGCGGACGGATTCCATCCCGACCACGGCTTTACCGTCGAGCATGACTTCTCGGCCATGATCAAGAGCATGTATCTGACCAACTCAAACCAGGGCTATATGATGGTTGACCAGGGAAAGTTCAACAAGACCAGTTTTTATCAGTCCGCGCAGATCGATGACCTCGATGGCATCATCGTTGATGGAGACAATGAGGGCATCATGACGGCGGCCATCGAAAGCAGCCGCAGTCATCCCAAGCTCTATATTGCAAAATAACTCAAATGGCCGGTTCGCCCACATCGAGGGCGAACCGGCCATTTATTAAATCAAGCCGAAGTGGCGCATCGCCGTAACCGTGCCGTCGTGTGCGACGTCGTCGGTCACGTAGTCGGCGACTGCCTTGACCTCGGGCATGGCGTTACCCATGGCAACAGCCGTTTCAACGGCGGCGAGCATGCCCAGGTCGTTGCCGGAATCGCCAAAGCCAAAGGTGCGCGCGTTGCCCGCACGGCCCAGATACTCCAGTGCTCGCGCCACGCCCACGCCCTTGTCGATGCCCTTGGGGCTCAGTTCACGGTTTTCCCCGCCGGTGTTGCACAGCTCGAAATTGCGCTCGATAAAGCCGTCGTCGTTGGCCACGCGTGCCAAGTTAGATGCATTCAGGCACACCTTACCCACGTGCAAACGACCGTCGACGCGCATCTCCCCGGCACCGTGCACCACGGAAGCGCCGATCAAAGACGACTGTTCAATACCCGCAGGCTCCAGAGCAAAGGTCGCTCCATTGGTTTCGAAAAAGGCCTCGAATCCTGCCGAGATAATGCGATGTGCGAGTTCTTCGGCTACATCCTCGTCAAAGCAGTCCTCGTGCACCACGCGTCCCTCGACCTCGAGCGTAGCACCCGCCATGGCAACGATGCCTTCGGGATCCAACTCGCGCAGGCTGTCGGCGATGAGCCACAGGGGGCGGCCGGTGCAGATAAACGCCTTATGACCCGCATCGCGCAGCGTGTGGAAGGCCTCGATTACCGCCTGCGAAGGACGAACCGCCGAAAAATCCTTATCGGTCATATCGTCGGGATCGAACGACGTCAGCGTGCCGTCAACGTCAAAAAAGAGCACGGCGGAATCGGGGCACGCATCAATCATATGGGTTCCTTTCGGGGACGAGGGCAAACGGAGCATCCATCATATAATGGAGCGACGCAACCAGAGAGGTCACCCATGGAATTTTATGCAAGCTGCCCCGAGGGCTTTGAGTCCGCACTCGCCGACGAGCTTAAACGGCTCGGGCTTTCGCATGTCCGCCGCCTGAAGGGCCGCGCCACGTTTGAGGGCGAGCTTGAGCAGGGCTACCGCGCGTGTCTGTGGTCGCGCCTGGCCAGCCGCGTATTCGTGGTACTCGGGCGCTTTGAGGCGCAGGATGCCGACGAGCTGTATGACGGCGTTTACGACATCGCCTGGGAAAGCATCGTCCGTCCAGGCTCCACCATCGCCATCACCGCCCGCGGCGTGACCGAGCAGCTGCGCAACACGCACTTCTCCGCCCTGCGCGCCAAGGACGCGCTGTGCGACCGCCTTGCCGAGGCCACTGGCCGTCGCGCCGACGTCGATGCCGCCGATCCCGACGTCCACCTACTGCTTTCGCTGCGCCAGCGCCGTGCGAGCATCAGCCTGGACCTTTCGGGCGATCCGCTGTTCAAGCGCCTGCCGCCCGCCGCAACCCGTGCCGGCGAGGGCACGCACGTGCTGCGCCCCGACTATTCCGCACTGGTACTTTCGCAGGTCGGCTGGACTGCACTGTGCGAGCGTGAGCTGACGGCCGATGATTACGAAAACGAGGCCCTGCCCACGCTGATCGATGCCTCGTGCGCCGGCGGCGGCATGCTGCTGGAGGCCGCGAGCATCCTGACTGACCGCGCCCCGGGTGCTGCTCGCGAACGCTGGGGCTTTGAGGGCTGGCAGCTGCACGATACCGCCCTGTGGGAGCAGCTAGTTGCCGAAGCGCGCGAGCGCGAGGCCGCAGCCCGCGAGCGTCAGGCGCGCATCGTGGCCGTAGACGTTGACCCCGCCGCCCGCAAGACCGCCGAGCGCATGGTCAAGTGCGCCGGCTACAAGCGCTTTGTCGATTTTTGCGCCGCTAAGCCTGCCACCGTGCTGGACCATGCGCGCGCCGTCGCCGGCGCCGCCATCGTCGCGGATACCACCGAGACCCCGCTTTCGCTCATGCACGACGCCATGACGCTCGTGGGCGAGCTGCGCCGCGCGCCCGAGCTCGCTTCGGCACCGGTCGCCGCGCTCACCCGCGACGGATTGCTGGCCCGCGCGCTCCACGCCGAGCCCGAGCGTTCGATCGCCATCATGCCCAACAACGAGGAGGCAACCGTCAAAGTCTGGCCCTCGCTCGACCACGCCGCCGCGGCATTCGAAGCTGCGACCAGCGCAAACACCGAGGAGCAGACCGCGGACGCCGAAGACGAAGCCGCCGACACCCTCATGCCCGAACCTGCCGCCACGCTCGACCTGGGCGACGGCAGGCCGCTGCCCGTGCTCATCCCCGAGTCCGAGCAGTTCGCCAACCGCCTGCGCAAGAACGCCCGCCTGCGTCGCAAGTGGGCAAAGCGCGAGGGCGTGAGCTGCTACCGCGTCTACGATGCCGACCTGCCCGACTACTCCGCCGCCATCGACCTGTACGAGGGCTGCCCGCAGACGCCGGGCCGCTGGCTCGTCATCGCCGAATACGCCGCACCCAAGACCATCGATCCCGCGCTAGCCCAGGCCCGCATGCTCGACATCTTGGCCATCGCGCCGCGTATCCTTGATGTTCCGGCCGAGCACGTGCACGCCAAGGCCCGCATGCGTTCGCGCGGCGGCTCGCAGTACGGCAAACAGGGCGCCGGCAAGGGTGGCTCGGGCGAGCGCGCCAACATCGCGCGCCGTCGTCTGCCGCTCATCGAAGAGGGCGGACTCACCTTTGCCGTCAACTTTGACGATTATCTGGATGTGGGAATCTTCCTGGACCACCGCGTCACCCGCAACCTGGTGCGCGAGCACGCCAAACAGGCGCGCCGCTTCCTCAACCTGTTCGCCTACACCGGTACCGCCACCTGCTATGCGGCAGACGGCGGCGTCGAAGAAACTGTGACGGTCGACCTTTCCAACACCTACCTGGACTGGGCCGAGCGCAACATGCGCCAGAACGGCTTTGTGGGTCCGCAGCATCACTTTGTGCGCGACGACGTGCTTGCCTGGATTCGCGACCAGCGCCAGACGCGCAACCGCTGGGACCTGATCTTTGTCGACCCACCCACGTTTTCGAACTCGTCCAAGATGGGCCGCCGCACCTGGGACGTCCAGCGCGACCATGTTGAGCTTTTGGCCGGCGTATCGCGCCTGCTCGCACAGGGCGGACATGCCATCTTTAGCTGCAACCTGCGCGGCTTCCGTCCCGAGACGCGCAAGCTCGCGCGTGCGGGCGTGGTGCTGGAGGACATCACCGCACAGACCATCCCCGAGGACTTCGCGCGCAACCAAAAGGTACATCACTGCTATATCGTGCGCCGCCTGCCCATCGAGGACGCCATGGCCGAGGTAGGCTTTAGCGCCGAGGAGATTGCCGAGCGAACCGAGGAGCTGCGCAACCCCGAGGCCCGCAAACCCCGTGCGGCAGTGCCCGCGCACGCGCAGACCGGCAACGGCAAGTCCAACTTTGCCGGCAAACCTTCCCCTGCCGGCAAGTCCAAAAAGAAGAAGTTCTACGCCAGCAAGCCCAAAGGCAAATAACAAAGTTGCGGTGGAATACGGACTGTTTTGCCTGGAATTAGGCAAATTTAGACCGTATTTCACCGCAACTCATAGTGGAATGGCGGACGCCGTCCTACCCTTGGGTGACCAGGCGATAGCCGATACCCACGTGCGTTTGGATATAGCGCGGATGCGCGGGGTCGGACTCAATCTTCTTGCGCAGCGTGCCCATAAAGACGCGCAGGCTCGCCAGGTCGCTCTTAGTTGCCGTGCCCCAAATCTCGTGCAGGATAAACTGGTGCGTCAGTACCTTGTCGGCGTTGTGTGCCAGCAGGCACAGGAGCTTATACTCGATCGGCGTCAGATGCAGTTCCTCGCCATCCATCGTGGCGATGCCGGCATCAAAATCGATATGCAGCTCGCCGGTATCGAACGAGCCCTCGGAGACAACGCCGCCCGTTTGCGCATACGAAAGGCGCCTGAGCGTCGTGCGAATGCGCGCGAGCAGCTCCTCGACCGAAAACGGCTTGGTCAGATAGTCGTCGGCACCGGCATCGAGCGCGCGGATTTTGTCCGCATCCTCGCTGCGCGCCGAGACCACGATAATCGGCATGCCCGACCATGCGCGCACCGACTCCACCACCTTGACGCCGTCCATATCGGGCAGGCCCAGATCGAGCAGCACAATGCTCGGCGTCTGCGACGAGGCGGCGGCGATGGCGGCATGGGCGGTCTCCACAGCCATATGGCGCAAGCCGTGCGCCTCGAGCGCGGCAACAATAAGATTGCGGACGGCATGGTCGTCCTCAACGACCAAGATGAGCGGTTTTACGGCAGAGTTCGGCACAGCGCTACTCCTTATCAAACGAAACGTCGGCGGCAGGAAGCTCAATCGTAAAGACCGAGCCGTGCGGGTCCGCCGCGGCAACCTCTATGCTACCGCCATGCGCCAGCGCAATGGAGCGGCAGAGCGAAAGACCCAGGCCCACGCTGCGGTGACTGTCAGCCAGACCGTGGTTGGCGGTGTAGAACGACTCAAAGATGCGCTCGCGATCCTCGGGTGCGATGCCCGGACCATCATCGGCCACCGAGCACGCCACGCGTCCATCGTCGACGCTAATCGAAATCATGATATGCGAGCCTGCGGGCGTATAGGTGATGGCGTTGTTCACCAGATTGACCACCAGCTGCACCATCAGGCGCGCATCGACGTTGACGAGCGCCGGCTCATCGCACGCCACCACCTTAAGGTCGTGCTCGCGCACGGCCGGACTTACGTGGCGCAGCGCCTCCTCGACGATATCGTCCATGAGCTCGAGCGTAGTCGACAGATGCATACCGTCGCCCTCGAGCTTGGTGATGGCAAGTAGGTTCTCGACGGTAGCGTTGAGCCATTGCGCATCCGAGCGAATGGACAGGAGCAGGCCGCGGCGCGTTTGGGCGTCGAGCACGGCGGTGCCGGTCGAGCCCTGGTCGAGCAGCACGTCGGCATTACCCGAAATACTGGTAAGCGGCGTGCGCAGATCGTGCGAGATTGAGCGCAGCAGGTTGGCGCGCAACTGTTCGTTTTTGGCGAGCACCGCCGCCTCCTCGCGGGCCTCCATGGCGCGGGCGCGGTCGAGTGCCAGCTCGCCTTCGCTCACGATAGCATCGGCAAGCGTCCGCTCCTCATGCGTCAGCACGTCGGGCTCGGCAACGATAGCCAGCACGCCCACCACCGAGGCGGGGTCGCCCGAGCGCACGAAGCCGTCGCCCGTGCGAACCGTCAGGTAGATGCCATAAAACGCCGAGCCGCCAAACGTGGCGTCGAGCGGCGTTCCCACATAGGCGGACGCCGAGAGCCGCGGCGGCATCTGCGGCGCCAGCTCGTGCACCGGCGCGGCATCGCCCACGGCCGTGTACGTCGCACGCGGCAGCAGGTCATCGCCCTCGGCGTCAGCGCTGTACCACACGACCGGACAGCCCGAAAGACGCGCCAGCTGCGTTGACATAGCATGGACAATCTGCTGCTGATCGGCGCACCGCTGCAGCATGCGGTTGGTCTCGAGCACCATATGCGTGCGGCGGTCGCTGGCGGCAGCCTGTGCCAAGGCGCGGCGCAGGGCCAACGCAATCGAGCTCGACACAAGCGAGACCACAAACATGATGAAGAACATGCCGGGATAGCCGCGGTCGATAAGCGACAGCGAGTAGCGCGGGTCGACAAACAAGAAGTTGTAGAGCGCCACGGCGGCAGCCGAGCTCAGCAAGCAATACAGGCGACTCCAGGTAAAGAATGCGCACAGCTGAACGGCGAACACATAGACGATCATGATGCTCGGCGCGAGACCCGGATGGTCGAGCAACGCGCCCACAATCGTCGCCGCGACCAGCAGCCCCACCGATACGCAGGCGTCATACAGAGGAGTGCGGCGCGTCAGCGTTGTGCGCCGCCACCAAAAGCTATCGGCAATATCACCATCCGTACGGACGTCCATCAGCGCCCCGCCCCTCTCTCAAAAACAAAAACCACCACAAAGGGACAGGCACCTTTGTGGTGGTTTCCCTTGTGGTGGTTCCAAGTGTATAGCCTTTGCAGCCGGCGGTCGCTAGACAAACAGCACGTGCGCGAGCAGGGCACACACGCACACCGCTCCAAATACCAGTGCCACGATCGAGATCACGCGGTCGGCCATATCCATGTTGGCGCGGTTCGTCAAAAACCGATCTTCGGCGGCGTCGACACGTGCCTCACGTACCAGCTCGGCAACCACCTCGCGGCCATCAAGCATCTTTGCATCCATGTTTGCCTCCCCGGTCTCAATCTTGTCCATCGAAAACCAACTCCGTGCAACCCGTCGGCGCCTACGGCCGCTCGTTGGGGGCCAGGCGCTGCATCTTGTTCACGGCCTTGAACTTGGTGAACAGCGGCACGTACTCAAAGCTCACGTTGGAGTTCTCCAGGCCGTACCAACGCGCGGGCGTGCCGGCGGCGCGGCGGATAATGTACTTGAGCGTGATGGCCGTGCGCTCGCTGGGCTCCACATCGCTTTCGGGCGCCAGAAGCTTACGGATCAGGACGAACTTGAACGTACCGATGTTGCCCGGATCCTTGTAGACCGAGTAGTCATGCGTCTGCGGCGGCAGCTCGCCGGTGGCAGCCAGGTCCTGAACAACCTGACGCAGGTAGGCATTGACGCGCTGGTTGATCTTGTAGCCCAGGTACAGATGCACGCGGAACACGTAGTCGGTGCCGAACGTCTCGACCGAATAGGCAAAAGTGTGCGGTTCGTCCATGGTCTCGACATTCACGAACCACCAGGCGCGAGCGCGCTTGGGATGCTTGTCCAAGATCGAGTAGACGATATCGCGGTCGATATAGTCGGTATGGGTGTCCTTGGTCAGGTACACGATGTTGTCGCTCAGACGCTCGTAACGGTCGTCGTCGCGCAGGCGCTTGAGCTGCGGCAGGTAGCTGCGCAGCGGCAGCAGCGTAAACTGGCGCTGCTCAACAGCCGTACCGTTGTACCAGCACACCATGATGCCCATGATGAGTGCAGCCATGAGGATGGTGAAGTAGCCGCCGTGGAAGAACTTGGTGAGCGAGCTCACGAAGAAGAAGCCTTCGAGCAAAAGGAAGAAGGCCGCGAAGATCCACGGAGCAACCTTGAGCTTGCGCTCCTCGTGCAGGTAGAAGAAGAGCAGCAGCGTGGTGCACATCATAGTCAGCGTAATGGCAAGGCCGTAGGCGGCTTCCATATGCGCCGAGTTCTGGAACAGCAGCACCACGATGACGCAGCCGACAAGCATGACGTTGTTGACCATGGGAATATAGAGCTGGCCCTTGGTCTCGGCAGGGTAGAAGACCTGCATGTGCGGCATGAGGTCCAGACGGCTGGCCTCGGACACCAGCGAGAATGCGCCGGTGATGAGCGCCTGCGAGGCAATGATGGCCGCGACGGTGGAAAGGCCTACGGCAAAGGGACGCAGGCCCGGGGCGAGCATCTGATAGAAGGGGTTGAGGTCGGCAATGCCCATGAGCTCGGGGTTGGCAGCGTTGTTCATAAGCCAAGCGCCCTGGCCCATATAGGAAAGCAGCAGGCAGCACTTAACGAACGGCCAGGTAGCGTAGATGTTGCCGCGGCCGACGTGGCCCATGTCGGAGTAGAGCGCCTCGGCACCGGTGGTGGCGAGGAAGCAACTGCCCAGAATCATGATACCCGCGTGGTTGTTGGGGCTCAGCAAAAAGGCGATGCCGCGCACCGGGTTGAGGCACAGCAGCACCGCGGGGTGCTGGAAGACAAAGAACAGACCCGTGCCGCCCAGGAACAGGAACCACAGCGTCATGATGGGGCCAAAGGCGTGACCGATCTTGGCCGTACCGATGCGCTGTACCAAGAAGAGCACGATGATAATGGCGAGCGTGATGGCGACAACGCGGCCCTGGTCGTCACCGAGCGCGGCATGGACCGCCGGGATGGTGCGCAGGCCCTCGATGGCCGTGGTAACGGTAACGGCCGGCGTCAGGATGCCGTCGGCGAGCAGCGCGGCGCCACCCAGCATGGCGGGGATGATAAGCCACTTGCCGCAGCGCTTGACCAGGCTGTACAGGGCAAAGATGCCACCCTCACCATGGTTATCGGCGCGCAGCGAGATGAGCACATACTTGATGGTGGTCAGCAGCGTGACCGTCCACACGACAAGGGAGAGCGCGCCGAGCACGAACTCCTCCGTGACGCTTCCGATGCCGCCGTTGCCGGCAACGAGCGCCTTGGTTACATACATAGGGCTGGTGCCGATATCGCCGTACACCACGCCCAGCGTGACGAGCATCGCCGAGATGCTCACAGGAATCGCAGCGTGCGAGGCTGCCTCCTTAGCCTTTTGTTCCATAAGCCGGTTTCCTCCCAACTTTAATGTTCGAAGGAATTATAGGTAATCGGCCCATGGTTTAATGCACTGTTTTCCCAGCTAGATAAAGATTTATACAGTCTTTAGGCTACCGCGGAGATATGAAATGTGACAAAGGGACTATCCCCTTGTCACATTCGTCATTTTCCGAGCCAGTTTTTGAACCACCACTCCATGGAGCGGCTCATCTCGGCCATAAAGAGGCTCGTGTGCTTGCGGGTGTAGATATCCACGACGCGCTCCCCCACCTCGCGGGCGTGCGGGCGAAACATCGCATCCATCTCGGCCACCTGCGCATCCATGGTCGCGTCGTCCGCACGGCGGTAGCGCTCCTCGTGCACCAGGTTCACCACGGGATGCGCAATCGCCGAACGCTCCTTGCGGGGCGTGCCGATGATGAGCATCGACAGCGGCATGGTATACGGAGGCAGATCCAGCAGCTCGGCCACTTCCTCGGCATTCTCGACGACATCGCCGATATAGCAGCTCCCCAGCCCCAGGGCCTCGGCGGCAACCACGGCGTTTTGCGCGGCAATCACGGCATCTTGCGCCGCAATGGCAAAGTCGCCCAGACCCGGCGCGCGGCGGGGCGCCTTGCCCGTACGCTCTACAAACTCGGGCTCAAAGCAGCCCACGTGCTCAAACAGATCGATCCACTTGGCATAGTCGACCACAAATATTAGTGCCCAGGGCGCCTTAGCGATCATGGGCTGGTGGTCGCACAGGTCGGCGAGGCGGTCCAGCGTAGCCTGCTCGCGAATGCTTACGATGGAATACATCATCATGGCGCCCGCCGACGGCGCACGGCTCGCCGCATGCAAAATCGCCGCACGCTGCTCGTCGGTCACCGCCACGGGACGGTCGTCGTCATCACGCGCGAAGGCACGCGTGGAGGAACGGTGCTCCAACGTGTCCAGCACCGCATTGCCCGTCGTCTCGACCGGATAGCCACACGCATCCACAGCCTTGGTGCAAACCTGCTCGTTCATCGCCTCATCCTCGCTAATTCTTTAAGAAGCCTTTACGTTTCCGTGTAATTCCCGTCCATTATCGCGCAGGTCGCCATTACATTGCGCCACACCGCCACACGTGCGCGTTAATATGGCTGGTTGTTGTGCGCAGCCACCAGTTGCAGCGCATATCTTGGTAACAATCGGGTAAACCCCCGCTTTCGTAGGTTTTAGTTTGTGAGGAGTCTCAGCATGTTCGCTGCCGCCATCTCGCTCGTCGGTCTTGCGGCGACCGTCTACCTTGTCTTGCGCGAGGCCAAGGCCGTTCGCGCCCAGTCGGGCACCGTTGCCAAAAGCGCTCTTGGGTGGAGTGTCGCCTTCGGCCTGTTCCAGCTCTTTTTGACCATTTGGGGCGCCATTGGCCTCGTCGCCCAAAACGAGCCGCTCGCCTTTGTGATGCTCATCCTGACCAACGCCATCCTCACCGGCTGCGCTTGGGCCAGCATCGCCCGCGACCGCATCGCCCCGCGCGTCTTTGCGTTCGCCTCGGCCGATGCGCCCGCCCCCACCGGCAAGCTCGCCCGCCTGCGCGGCGCCTTTGTGGGCAAACCACTCGTCGCCGCCGTCCTGTGCCTGCTGCTCGCCGGCGTCTTTGCGCTGCTGGGCATGGAGGTCTCGTCCAACCACGACTTTACCTGGGTCTACCCCCTGTGCATCCTGCTCGAGTGGGCCATCATCACCACGCTCATGGTCGGCCTGTTCTTCCTGTTCCAGCGCCATGGCGCAGCTCCCGCGGTCCTGGCCTTTGCCCTCTTTGTCCTGGGCATTGCCGAGTTCTTCGTCATCACGTTTAAATCCATGCCCATCCAGCCGGGCGACCTTTCGGCCATCTCCACCGCCGCCGCGGTCGCCGGCAACGGCTACACCTTCTCCATCTCGCTGTTCTGCGTGCTGTCCATGGGCTTTACCGCCATCGCCATTCTGCTGTGCGAGTACGCCGGCCTGGTCGCGCCGCATCGCCAGAAGGGCGCCGCCAACGCCAAGCGCATCCTGCTCACCAACCTGCTCGTCGCCGTGCTGTGCCTGGGCGGTGTGACCGCGCATGTCACGCTCATCGACTACTACAACACCCTCGGCATCACCGTCTACACCTGGCGCCCGCTCGAGAGCTACTGGCGCGAGGGCTACCTGCCCGCTTTCATTAGCGCAGCGCAGTCCATCAAGCCGCCCAAACCCGCCGACTACTCCGTCGACGATGCCAAAGCCACGCTCAAAAAGTACGCCAAGGCCTACGACAAGTCCGACGCCGCCAAGAGCGACGAGCGCGCCGCCGCAAAGGAGCAGTTCGACAGCGAGAAGCCCACGGTCATCGCCATCATGAACGAGACGTTCTCGGATCTGTCGATCTACCAGAACATGCGCGCCGGCTACGAAGGCCCGCAGTACTTTAAGAGCCTGTCCAACTGCCTCAGCCGCGGCAAACTCTACGTGAGCGCCTACGGCGGCGGCACCGCCAATACCGAGTTTGAGTTTATGACCGGCAACTCCATGGCCAACCTGGGCTCGGGCGTGTACCCCTACACCATCTACAACATGGAAACGACCGGGAACCTGGCAGAGCAGTTCAAGTCGCTCGGATATTCCACCACGGCCATGCACCCCAACCACGCCACCAACTGGAACCGCGAGAACGTCTACAAGGACTTTGGCTTTGACCAGTTCCTGTCCATCAACGACTTCCAGGGAGCCGACACCCTGCGCGGCATGGTGACCGACCAGGCTACCTACGACAAGATTCTTGAGTTGCTCGACCAGAACGCCGATCCGCAGTTTATCTTCGACGTGACCATGCAGAACCACTCGGGCTACGACACGGGCCTGCTGCCGGTCGACAAGCAGATGCACCTGAACATCGACACGACCGACCTGGACGCCAAGACCGTCGAGGACGGCACGCTCTCCGATGTCGACGAGTATGTCTCGTGCATCGAGCAGTCCGACCAGGCGCTTCGCTACTTCCTCAACGCCCTGAGCAAGCTCGACCGTAAGGTGGTCGTGGTGTTCTGGGGCGACCACCAGCCGTTCTTCCCGTCCAAGTTCAACGACAAGTGGTTTACCGGCGAGGACGATGCCACGCATCAGGAGCGCCTGTGGCAGACCGACTACATCATCTGGGCTAACTACGACGTTGCCGGCTGCGACCAGACGAGCGAGGTCGACGACCTGTCCACCAACTACCTGTCCACCCAGCTGATGCAGCTAATCGGCGCACCGCTGACCGACTACCAGAAAGCGCACATGACGCTGCGTAAGTCGCTGCCCGCCATCAACTCGGTGGGCTACGAGGACGCCAGCCTGCGCTGGGCGCTCTCCTCCAACGTCACCGGTGACGACGCCGCAGCGGCAGCCGCCACCAAGGCGCGCGAGGATTACGCCAAGATGCAGTACTACGAGATGTTCCGCGACGGCAAGAACGTCTACACCGAGCATTTCCAGACCGAGGCCAACGAAACCGACCCCAACCTGGCACCGGGTACGACCAAGATTAAGTAGCTGCTAGGTGCTGAGCCACAACTGAAACGTCTGTCCAGGCGGAGGCATATAAGGTTCCCTGCTCGGACAGTCCTGCGCAAGACGAAGGCCACATTAAGTGGCCTTCTTTGCGTGCGGAACTCGCGATGAACCTTACATGCCTCCGCCTGGACAGACGCCCTGATGTTGGGGCGTGGCTTGTCTTGGGTGTATCGCCGAACATATATAAGTTGAAGGCCACGTCATGTGGCCTTTTTGCATCCGGAAACCGTGTCCGCAGTCCCATGTCCGGAATGGGATGCAGTTTCCGCTTACGGCCCCGTTGGGAAACTCCATCCCACTCCGATCGCAAATTCCGGGTCGCATTTTCCGCCAGAGCCCTCAACTGGAAACTGCATCCCACTCCAAAGGCAAATTCCTGGACGCACTTTCCGAAACCCCATCCATTCGGAAAGTGCGTCCCACTCTGCATACATCCAGCGAACGCATGCGAGTGTGTCGTCCAGGACGGTCTCGTCATCGGGGTGATGGAAAATGTCACCCCAAACGCTTGCCACGGTTGCGCCTATGAGTGTCAAGAAAAAAGCCTCGAGAATTTCGAGGCTTTCACATTTGTATTGTTTTGCACGAAGGACCGCGAACGACGAAGCTACTCGCCCAAAACGGCCTTTTTGGCGGCTGCAGCCATGTTGTCCAGATCTTCCTTGGTGGGATGGTCCTTCGCGGCAACCCAGTTGTCGAGCAGCATCTTAAATCGGGCGTTGTCGGGATCTTGCTCGAGCATGGCCTCGTAGCGCTGCTTGACCGCGGGGCCCATCTTGCCCTGGCACATCGCCCAGCCCGCAAGCTCGGCATCCCCAGCCAAATTGGAAGTTACGCGGTCGATAATCTGCTGATAGTAGCTCTGGTCGGCCCCAAAGCCGCAGGTGCCAAACAGGAACACGCGCTTACCGTGCAAGGCGGAGAGCAACGCCGCGACCGAAGGCGTGCACGCGCCCTTGTCGCACCAAAAACCGACGAGCACCGTGTCGGCCGCGCAGGCGCCCTGCGCCTCGAGCGCGACCTGATCTGCATCCGCATCGTCGCTCAACGCCGCGGCATGGACAAACTCAACACCCGCAGCCTGCAGAGCGCGCTTGATCGCGCCCGAAACCATCCTGGTATTACCGCTCTTGCTGTTAACCACCAGAGAGCACGTCATAGTCACGTTGCCTCGTTTCCCCCAAAACTAAAGCCACTAATGCAATTTATTAGATGAATATCTTAGTACTTACGTGACAGATGTAAACCACCGTCTGTCGATTGATTAATTTGCCCCACGGGCTTGCTCACTGGGCAAACTGGCTGCGGTAGAGTTCGGCGTAGAAGCCGCCTGCCGCTAGCAGCTCGTCGTGCGTGCCGCGCTCGATAATCTGGCCGTCGCGCATCACCAGAATGCAGTCGGCGTTGCGGATCGTCGACAGGCGGTGCGCCACCACAAAGCTTGTGCGGCCGGCCATAAGCTCGTCGAATGCCGCCTGCACCTGCAGCTCGGTGCGCGTATCGATACTCGAGGTCGCCTCGTCCAGCAGCAGAATCGCCGGGTCGGTGAGCATGACGCGCGCGATGCACAGCAGCTGCTTTTGACCCTGGCTAAACGTGCCGCCGTCCTCGCCGATCACCGTATCGTAGCCGCCTGGCAGCTGCACGATAAACTTGTGCGCGTGCGCGCGCTTGGCCGCCTCGACAACCTGTTCGCGCGTGGCATCGGGACAACCATAGGCGATATTTTCCGCCACCGTGCCCTCGAACAGCCACGTATCCTGCAGCACCATGCCAAAGGCGCGGCGCAGGCTTGCGCGCGTGTAGTCACGCGAGGAACGGCTATCGACCACAATGCGACCAGCATCGATATCGTAAAAACGCAGCAGCAGGTTGATGAGCGTCGTCTTGCCACAGCCCGTAGGACCGACCAGGGCAAAGCGCATGCCGGGCTTAGCCTCGATGCAGATGTCCTGCAGCAGCCTGCGGTCGGGCACGTAGCTAAAGTCCACATGCTCAAGGGCGACCTCGCCCTGCGGTGCGGCAAGTTCCACGGCATCTGGCGCATCGGGCTCCTGCTCGCGCGCATCGAGCAGCGCAAACATACGGCGCGCCGAGGCATACGCCGTCTGGATCTGCGTAATGACGTTGGTGACCTCGTTGAACGGCTTGGTGTACTGGTTAGCATAGGACAGGAAAATCTGCACGCCGCCCACCGTAAGCGTCGCCGGCACGCCCGTGATCACGCCCACGCAGCCGATCACAGCGACCACGGCATAGATGATGTTATTGATAAAGCGTGTGCCGGGGTTGGAGAGCGAACCCATAAACTGCGCGCGCTCGCCCGCGGTGTAGAGCTCGGCATTGAGGGCATCGAAGCGCTGCTGAGCGTTGGGACCATAGGCAAAGGCGTCGACAAGCTTTTGCTCGCCTACGTACTCCTCGATATGACCGCCGAGCTGCCCTTGAATACGCTGCTGTGCCGTAAAGCTTTTGTTGGAAAGCTTGGCAATAGCACCAGCTGCAAAAATGGAAAGCGGCGTGACGAGTACCACCACGAGCGTCATGGTCAGGTTAATGGAGAGCATAAACGCGAGCGTGCCCACGATGGTGATAACACCGGTGAAGAGCTGCGTAAAGCCCTGCAGCAGACCGTCGCCCACCTGATCGACGTCGTTGACCACGCGGCTCATAAGGTCGCCGTGGGCATGGCTGTCGATAAAGCTGAGCGGCATACGGCTGAGCTTATCGCTCGCCTCCACGCGCATGTCGCGCACCGTTTCGTAGGACAGGCGGTTAACGCAATAGCCCTGTAGCCACTGGAAGGCCGCGGCCCCCACCACGACGAGCGCGAGTTTGGTAACAAGCGGCAGCAGCGCGTCGAAGTCCACCTGCCCGGCGGCGACGATAAGGTCGATGCCCTCGCCGATGAGAATGGACGTATAGAGTTGCAAGATCACCGAGACGGCGGCACTCACAAACGACGCTACAAACGAAATGCGATGCGGGCGAACATAGCCCAGCAGGCGGCGGGTCACCGCACCCACGGGATAGCGCTCGGGATCGCCGGGCTGGCGCGAACCGTCGCCCAGGTCGTTGAGGTTATCGTTACCGGACACGTTGGCCGTCATCGTGGCGACCGAACCGGAGGAAGTGTACGGATTCATTTAGCAGCCCTCCTTTGCGCAGACGGATGCGGGGCGGTCGGAGCGGACGCGGGCGTCGTGCTCCCCTGCTGACCCTCGAGCTCCTCGCGGCGAAGCTGCGACTGGCAAATCTCGCGGTAGAGCTGGCAGGTCGTGTAGAGCTCATCGTGCGCGCCCAGGCCCGCGACCGAACCGTGGTCAAGTACGCAGATCATATCGGCGTCGCGCACGGTCGAGACACGTTGGCTCACGATGACGGTCGTGAGCGGCAGCCCGCCCTCGGCGGCACCGCGCACACTGCGCTCGCGGATGGCATGGCGAAGCGCCGCGTCGGTCTTAAAGTCGAGCGCCGAGGCAGAATCGTCCATGATCAATATCTGAGGCGAGCCCACCAGGGCGCGCGCGATGGTCAGGCGCTGGCGTTGGCCACCGCTGAAGTTCTTACCGCCCGCCTCGACCGGGGTATCGAGCCCCTGCGGCTTGTTGCGCACGAACTCGCTCGCCTGCGCCATGTCGAGTGCCGCCCAGAGCTCCTCGTCGGTCGCAGCTTCATCGCGCCAGGTTAGGTTGCTGCGGATCGTGCCGCTCACGAGCGACGCGCGCTGCGGAACGGTCGCGACCACGTGGCGCAGCTGATCGAGCGGCCAGGTGCGCACGTCGGCGCCCATCACGCTCACGCTGCCGGTGCTCGCATCGTACAGGCGCGGGATGAGCGAGACGAGCGTGGACTTACCACTGCCCGTGCCGCCGATAATGCCGAGCGTTTTGCCCAGCGGCAAATCCAGAGTCACGTCGTTGACGGCATTGGCGGCGCCCGCGCCAAAGGAGAAGCTCGCGTGGCTCAAGCTCAGCGCGGGGACCGGGGCAGCTGCGCCCGCCGCGTTCGGCTCGGGCAGGGCGACCGGCTCGTTGCCCTCGTCGGTGATGCTCGGCTCGCAATTGAGCACCTCGTTGATGCGCGACGCACTGGCGCTCGCCTTGGTAAAGACCACGACCAGGTTGGCGACGTACACGATGGAGGTCAGGGTCTGCGTCATGTAGTTCACAAACGCCATGACCTGGCCCTGCGTGAGCTCGCCCACGTTGACCTGGATGCCGCCCACCCACAGGATGGCGCACACGCCCAGGTTCATCACCAAAAACGTGACGGGGTTGAGAATCGACGAGAGCTTGCCCACCGCGATGGCAGTATTGGCCTGGTCGTCGGCGGCCTGCGCAAAGCGCTCGCGCTCGTGATCTTCGCGCACGAAGGCGCGAACCACGCGGGCGCCCGAAAGGCCCTCGCGGCAGATAAGCGCAATGCGGTCGAGCTTTGCCTGCAGCTGCCTGTAGTACGGGATACAGCGCGCCATGACAAACCAAAACACCAGGCCGATGGCGGGCGTGCAGATTAAAAAGATAATGCCGAGCTTAAGGTCGATGGCGAGGGCCGCAACCATGGAGCCCACCGCCAGGAAAGGCCAGCGGATAAGCATGCGCACGCCCAGCGCCACGGCGAGCTGCACCTGATTGACGTCGTTGGTGATGCGCGTGATGAGCGACGGCGTGCCAAAGCGATCGAGCTCGGCATAGCTCAGCTTATTGATGTGCCCGTAGAGCGCGCCGCGAATATCGGTGCCCATGCCCTGTGAGGTGAGCGCCGCCATCTTTTGGCAAACGAGCGTAAACGAGATGCCGATCACGGCCATGGCGCCAAGCAGCATACCGTAGTGGACGACGGCGTTGACATCGTGCGCACCGATGCCCTTGTCGATCATCTGGGCAATCACGAGCGGCGTCAGCAGGTCAAAGATCACTTCGATCAACTTGCACGCAGGGCCGATCACCATATACCGGCGAAACTTACCACCAAAACGCCTGAGCAACTCAATCATAAAAAGGCGCTCCCTATCATCATTCACACTCAATTCGAATCATGATAGTACGGTGAGTCCAAAAGAAGCGTAAACAACTCGTCATTTCTGGCGAGATTCAAGAGCGGGTTAATCGCCTGATATACTTACATTAGTGCTACCAAGTGAGTCGCCAACCCTTGAAATGAGGTGCCGAGATGAACGACATTCTCGCAAGAAGAGCAAGAAGAGCAAGACGAGCAACTATGGGCATCGCCCTTTCCGTGGCACTTGCCGCGGGAATCGCCCCCGTAACGGCGATCGCGGCAGAAACCAGCTCCCCCATCGGTGCAGTTGCCTTGCAGACGGAAGACGCGGCCGCCGCAAAAGAAAAAGCGTATGCAGCCATGCAGGAAGCGCTCAAAAACCTCGAAGCCGCAAAAAAGGCCGCGAGTTCCGAGAAAATTGCGCGCTTTAATAATGACATTGCCCGTTTTCAAAAGTACCGCGACGAGATGTTGGCGCAAGCCGCCGAATCGAAAGAATCCCTTCCTGCCATGCAAGCGGACATCGATGCAGCCCAAGCCAAATACGACGAGGCCGGCAACCGGGTAAGCGAGCTCCAGGCAAAATTAGACAACAAACTTGAGGTGCTTAAGGCACTCGAAGCACTCGGCGACGAGGAGCTTGTCAAAACTGTTAAACAGCAAATAAGGCAGTTGCAAAATGAGATCGTAGGGGCAAAAGCGTATGTAGATCATTGTGAAACGGAGCTTGACGAGTTCCAGCGCCGCCTCAAAAGTCAGGAAAGACGAGTTAATGACTGTGAAAGTTCTGCAGAGAAATATAAAGCCAACATCGACCAGTTCATAGCCTGGCGAGATGCGCTCCTCGACAATTTGAAAAAGGCGCAAGCGGCCTATGACGACGCCTGCAAGGCATACGAAGAGGCAAAAGCCGCAGCAGACAAGGCCACCTCGCCCGAGATAACGAAACCCACCGAGGCAACGCCTCCCTCCGGCTCGGCGCAACCGGCCGAGACGGCGCAGCCCGCCGGCTCATCCGCGACCGGCAAAGACGCCGCACCGAGCTCCGCCAAGCAAGCGAACACAAGCAACGGCAAGCAAGCAACTACGACCGCCGACAAGCTCGCAAACACAGGCGACACAACGCCAAGCGCAATCGCCCTAGCAGGAATCGCCGCCGCAGGCCTCGGAATAACCGCCGCAGCCACCCGCCGTATCAAGAACTCAAAATAGCTGCCAGCATTAGTGCTACCAAGTGAGCCGCCAACCCTTGAAATGAGGTGCCGAGATGAACGACATTCTCGCAAGAAGAGCAAGACGAGCAACTGCGGGCATCGCCCTTTCCGCGGCACTTGTCGCGGGAATCGCCCCCGCAACGGCGATCGCGGCAGAAACCAGCGCCCCCACCGGTGCAGTTGCCTTGCAGACGGAAGATGCGGCCGCCGCAAAAGAAAGAGCGTATGCAGCCATGCAGGAAGCGCTCAAAAACCTCGAAGCCGCAAAAGACGCCGCAAGTCCCGAGAAAATTGCGGGAATCAATAATATGATTGCCAGTGATCAAGAGCTCCGCGACATTATGCTGGCGCATGCCGCCGAATGTAGGGAACTCCTTCCCGCCATGCAAGCGAACGTCGATGCAGCCCAAGCCAAATACGACGAGGCCAGCAACCTGGTAAGCAGCCTTCAGGCAAAATTAGAGGCACTTAAGGCACTCGGCGACGAGGCGCCCAGCGAAGCTATTAAACAGTTGCGCTCCGAAATCATGGCGGCAAAATTGCAAGAAGAGTCTTGCAAAACGACGCTTGACAGCTACCAACGCCGCCTCGAAAGCCAGGAAAGACAGGTTCAGAGATTCGAAAGTGCGGCGGAGGAAGTCAAAGCCCACATCGACGAGGAAACAGCCAAGCGAGATGCGCTCCTCGACAATTTGGATAAGGCGCAAGCGGCATATGACGACGCCTGCAAGGCATACGAAGAGGCGAAAGCCGCGGCAGACAAGACCACCTCGCCCGAGATAACGAAACCTGCCGAGACAGTGCCTCCCTCCGGCTCAACGCAACCCGCCGAGGCGACACCGCCCGTTGCCTCACCTGCAACCGGCAAAGACGCCCTACCAAGCTCCACCAAGCAGGCGAACTCGAGCAGCAGCAAGCAAGCAAATACGACCGCCGGCAAGCTCGCAAACACGGGTGACACAGCACCGAGCGCAATCGCACTCGCAGGAATCGCCGCCGCAGGCCTCGGAATAACCGCCACGGGTGTACGCCGCCTCAAGAACTCAAAATAGCGGCCAACGGTTATTGTCTCCGCCAATCCACAACCCCAGAAACAAAAGAGGCCCGTTTCCCCAACCCAGGGAAACGGGCCTCTTTACTTGTAAAAATAGACAGTAATGCCGCCGTCTCTTGAACCACATAGCCGTCAATGTTTTGACGCAGCCAGCGAGCAGCATAACGTCAGGGATTCAATTATCAGATAAATGTGACCCTTCAGGTGGTTTTGGTCGGCAACCCGCGAGAGCCGGCAGGGCGTTTGGTAGTCGAGCGATCCCGCAGGCAAAGCCGAGGACCAGCGAGACACCAAACGCCCTGCCGGCTCTCGCGGGTTGCCG
>CALHDP010000007.1 GCA_938023085.1 uncultured Collinsella sp. | reverse complement strand
AGCTATATCCGCAGGGCGTTCAAGACGTTCTCGGAGACCAACGGCCTCATGGGCACCAACGACGAGCTGATCACGTTCCACGGCCTTCGCCACACGTTCGCAACGCAGTGGATCCGCCAAGGCGGCGATATCAAGGCGCTCCAATCGATCCTCGGCCACAAGGACGCCATGGCGACGCTCAACGTCTACGCCGACATCGAGCCCATCTCCAAAATCCATAACATGCTGCGCGCCACGCCGTGCCTTTGGCGCGGGCACCTCGGGCCGAGGGTCGATCCGGGTCCCATGTTCCAACAGAGGATCCAGGAGTCCATCGAGACGCTCCAGGCGTTCGGCTACGGCATCACCGAGCCGGACGACCGAAATATCGCCATACGCGACGTGAAGACGAACAGTTGGCTCTAGCTCACCGAGTACGCGGCAGTGCTGGGCCCATCCCAACTGAGGTCACGGTGGTCCGATAGGGGCGCCGCCCGCGGCATGCGCCGCGGAGCGGTATCCCCTACCGAAGGGCGGGGATGCCCTCCGCTTCCAGTTCGGAATCAGCCGTCGGAGGCGTTCGGCTGACTGCGGGAACGGCCTGTCCGCTCAATGTGTTCGGCTGAGATCGGAAATCAACCCAACACGAGCCGGACACGCGCCAGACGGCTCTTCCCCGTACGGCCTTCCCCCTTACGCTCATGTTGCAGGCATGTAACGCCGCAGCGAGCGCGCCTTTTTTGCGCCAGACAGGTACAATGATGAACACTGTACCGTAGCGGAGCGCCCCGCGCGCGCCGCAATCACGCGAAAGGGTTTCCCATGGCCGAGATCTCGTCCTCCCGTATCGTCATCACCGTCCTTGGCAAGAACCGCCCCGGCATCGTCGCCGGCGTCACCCGTGTCCTAGGCGAGGCCAACGTCGACATCCGCGACATCACGCAGTCCATTATCGAGGACATCTTCACCATGACCATGCTGGCCGATACCGCCGAGTCCAAGCTCGACTTCGCCGAGCTGCAGAAGGCGCTGGCCGAGGCCGGCGAGCTTTCGGGCGTCAACGTGTCCATCCAGCGCGAGGACGTCTTCAACTTTATGTACCGCCTGTAGCGAGCAAGCCGCTGGGGATAGCCTGACGCGCGCATGCCCATGCAAGTCACCCCGATGCGGCCCGGAGAGGAGCGCGCATGGCCTACGACGCCAAGAAAATCTATTACCGCTTCGACGACCACCTGAGCCGCCTGGTCTTGGATTACGAAGCGAGCCGCCAGATTTCGCCCGAAAGCGAAAATCTCTACTATGGCCTGCCGACTGACCCTTATGACGAGGGCCTATTTGTTGAGCACAATGTCAAGCGCGGCCTGCGCAATGCCGACGGCTCGGGCGTGGTCGCGGGCCTCACTCGCATCTCGGATGTGCACGGCTACAACAAGGTCGACGGAAAGGTCGTGCCCGATCAGGGCAAGCTCACGCTTCGCGGCTACAGCATCGAGGATCTGGTCAACAATGCCCAGGCCGAGAATCGCTACGGCTACGAGGAAGTCGCCTATCTGCTTATCACGGGTTCGCTGCCCAACAAGGAAGAGCTCGACGGCTTCTGCGAGCGCCTAGGTGCCTTTAGACATCTGAGCGACGAATACGTCCGGGAGTTCCCCATGACCACGGTGTCGTCGAGCATCATGAATGTGCTTCAGCGCGCCGTGCTGCTGCTCTACGCCTTCGACGCCGAGCCCGACGCCATTACACCCGAGCACGAAATCGACGTCGCCATCTCCATGCTCGCCCGTCTCCCCCGCATCGCCGCCTTCGCGCATATGGCCTCGGTCGCCAAGCGCCGCGGCTCCGAGGTTCATGTACCGCACCCCACACCCGGCCTCTCCACCGCCGAGACCATCCTGCAGGTGCTGCGCGGCGGCATGGCATTCACCCGCGATGAGGCCATGCTGCTCGACGTGATGCTCATGCTGCATGCCGAGCACGGCGGCGGCAACAACTCCACGTTTGCCTGCCGCGTGCTGTCCTCCTCGGCCACCGACCCGTATTCCGCCTACGCCGCGGCTATCGGCTCGCTCAAGGGCCCGCGCCACGGCGGCGCCAACGCCAAGGTCGTGTCCATGCACGAGGACATCCGTGCGCATGTCTCCAATTGGGAGGACGAGGACGAGGTCGCGGCCTACCTGGGCAAGATCCTCGACAAGCAGGCCTTCGACGGCACGGGTCTCATCTACGGCATGGGCCACGCCGTCTATACGCTGAGCGACCCTCGTGCCGAGGTGTGCCGCCGTTACGCGCGCACGCTTGCCGCCAAGAAGGACTTGGGCGAGGAATTCGCTCTGATCGAGCGCATCGAGCGCCTGGCACCGCAGGTGATGCGCGACCACGGCATGACCAAGCCCA
>CALHDP010000006.1 GCA_938023085.1 uncultured Collinsella sp. | reverse complement strand
GCGCATTCGGCGAGATGCGTTTGCGAAAGTGGTCAATTTTAGATTAGCGCTAACAAAACCGGGCTTCGTCCTGGGCGGGGCGATCTGCTCGACCACGGTCCCGACCGGCTGGGTCGGCAGCTCCTCGGGCTGCGCCGGCGATGTCTCCCACTGGCCCTCGCACCAGCTGTCGGCGCCGGCGCCGACGGCGTGGGCGACGAGCTCGCGGGAGAGGTCGTCGCTGTATATGTGCACCACGCGCCCCTCCCGGCTCACCCTGCACTCGCGGCGGACGTACCAGTAGGGCACGCCGTAGCGGTGCCCCTCGAAGCTCACGAAGCCGTCGAAGGAGATCTTCCGGCGCGGGCACAGGTACCGCTCGACCTCGGCCGTGACCTCGAGCGGCCTGGTGTTCGTCGAGCACGCCGCCTCGTGCTCGCGCATCGGGACGCATGCCGCCGCGCGCCGCCAGCGGCCTCCCTGCTCGGCGCACCAGAGGGCGGCCTCCCGGTTGAGGGCGTCAAGGTCGGTGAAGGACCTTCCCGCGAGGAAGTTCCCCTTCACGAAGCGGACGAGCCTCTCCACCTTGCCCTTCGTATAGGGGTGGCGCGGCCTGCACAACCTGGTGCGGAAGCCGACGACGCCCATGAACTCGGCGTAGTCGGCCTGCCAGACGGGCCGGCCGTCGGCATCGCGGCGGACGACCACGCTCTTCATGTTGTCGGTGAGCACGGTCGCGGGCACGCCCAGCGCCGAGAACGCGTGCAGCATCCCGATGAGGAGGTTCTCCTGGCGCGCGTTCGGGAAGAACTCGACGTGGGCGCCCCCGCAATGGTGGCAGACCATGGCGAAGCAGGCGATCCGCGCCCGCTCCCCGCCAGGGCGCTCGACCGCGACGAAGCCCCAGTCCATCTGGTAGGCCTCTCCGGGCGCCGTCCTGAAGCGCTGGCCGCGGCAGCCCTGCGGGGCCGCCTGCCGCCTCTTCGCGGGCACGAGGTCCCGGTGCGCGGCGATATAGGTCTTCACCGTGGTGAGGCCGCCGGCGTAGCCCTGGCCGAGCAGCCGCTCGAATATCACCTGCGAGTTGGTGACGCCCTTCCGCAGGAGGTCGTCCACCAGGCCGGTGTGGCCGGCGAGCACGCCCGGCGCGGCCCTCCTCCCGCTGTTCCCGTGGGGCAGGGCCCTGAACCCGTGTGCCCTGACCGTCCTCGCGCGGGAGCGGGTGAGCCCCGTCCTCCTGCAGAACTCCGCGAGGTTGCATGCCTGCGGGTCGAACCCGTCGCCCTCCTCCGCGGCCATCTCCCGGAGCGCCGCGTCTATAATCTCCTGTAGGTCATCGTGTCTCTCGTTCACCTCAATGGTCCTCCTAACGCCGGCGTGTTGGCACCACCAGCGTAGTGGCGGCGGGGAGGCACGGTGGCCATTATTCGGTGACCGGGATTGGTCAAAATAGTTTGACTATTAGCGGCTAAAATCGCCCGGCGCTAACAGCGTTGCTGATGATGATCGCTTTGGAGATTGAAAGGCCGGTGGGCTTCGGCGGTTGTTGTGCCGGAAACTACATCCCAGTTTGGAGGCGGATTGTGGGATGTGGCTTCCGCTTGGGGCCTGTTTGGGAAACTTTGGGACGGAATTTTGCTTTATTGTGGGTCGCACTTTCCGCAACGTGCCTCAACCGGAAAGCGTGTCCCAGTATTTGCGCTCGAAATGGGATGGGGTTTCCGCCGTCCGCCTGCTAGCAAAAAGGCCTCCGGAGCTGTTGCTCTGGAGGCCTTTCGTTTACTTGCAAATGCGCGCGTTAATTGTTCTTGGTCAGACGCTCGACGTCGTGGGCGATCATGTATTCCTCGTCGGTGGGGATGACCATGACCGTGACGGCGGAGCCGGCAGCGCTGATGACCTGCGGGCCGTTGCCCACGGCCTCGCGGTTCTTATTGTTGTCGATGCGCACGCCCAGCCACTCAAAGCAGTCGCAGAAAGCCTTGCGGATCGACCAGTCGTTCTCGCCGATGCCGGCAGTAAAGGTAATGGTGTCCACGCCCGCCATGGAGGCAATCATGGAACCGGCCTGCTGCATGGCCTTGTAGGCGAACATGTCGAAGGCGAGCAGGCAGCGCTCGTCACCCTCGGAGGCGCGCGTGCGGATGTCGCGGGCGTCGTTGGAGATACCCGAGATGGCAAGCAGACCGGACTGCTTGTTCATCATGTCGTCGACTTCCTGGTAGCTGTAGCCGCCCTCGCGCTGCAGGTAGCACACGGTGGCCGGGTCGATGGAACCGCAACGGGTGCCCATCATCAGGCCGTCGAGCGGCGTGAGGCCCATCGTGGTATCGCGGCACACGCCGTCCTCAATAGCGGCGAGCGAGGCGCCGTTGCCCAGGTGGCACGAAAGCAGACGGTGGCAGCGCGTGCCCAGGATCTCCTTGGCCATCATCCACTCGTAACGGTGGCTCGTGCCGTGGGCGCCGTACTTGCGCACGTGATACTTGTCGCACACGTCCTTGGGCAGCGCGTAGGTGTAGGCGACCTCGGGCATGGTCATGTGGAACGAGGTGTCGAAGACGGCCACGTTGGGCAGCTCCGGATACTTCTCGCGGCAGTATTCGATTGCCGCGGCCTCGCCGTAGTTGTGCAGCGGGGCGAGCGGGGCCACCTCAAGAATCTTAGCCATGACCTCATCGTCGACGACCGCGGAATCATCGAAGTGCCAGCCGCCCTGAACGATACGGTGGCCGATGCCATCGATCGTAAAGTCGGTCTTCTCGAGCTCCTCGAGCACGCGAGCGATAGCAGAGCGATGATCGGGGAAGGGAACCTCCTCGGTCTGCTTGGTGCCACCGTTCTCGGAGTGACCAAAGACGCCCATCTCCGATCCGATACGCTCGCAGTTGCCCTTGGCGAAAACCTCGCGGGTATCGGTATCCAAAAGCTGATATTTAAGGCTCGAGCTGCCGGCGTTGACAACAAGTACGTTCATGAGACTCCTTCGTGATTACAGTACGGTCGGCAAACCTATAAGGCGGCCGTACCTTTAATAAGAAGTTATCAGAATTCAATAAATATCTATTAAGCTCTTCGCCCAAAGAGCATAAAAGGGGGCTGAACGGCACAAGGCCATCCAGTCCCCTCCCCTTGCATCAATTACTTACCGCTAACGATGCGCTCGACGTCGGAAGCGATCATGAACTCCTCATCCGTGGGGATAACGAAGATCTTGACCTTGGAATCCTTGGCGGACAGGCACCAAGCGCCGTCGCCGCGCAGGGCGTTGCGGGCATGGTCCATCTTGACGCCCATGAAGGCCAGACGGTCGGCCACGCCGGCGCGGACAGCCGGAGCGTGCTCACCGATGCCGGCGGTAAAGACCAGGGTGTCCATGCCGCACATGGAAGTGGCCATCTCGGCGGCCTTGGCGGCAATCTTGTAGACGAACATATCGAAGGCGAGCTGGGCCTCGGGGTCGCCGGCAGCGGCGAGCTCCTCAACGTTGCGGCAGTCGTTGGTCTTGCCGCCGGTCACAGCCAAAAGGCCGGACTTCTTGTTCATCATCTCGTCGACCTCGTCGAAGGTGAACCCGCCTTCGCGCTGCAGGTAGCACACGGTAGCAGGGTCGATGGAGCCGCAGCGGGTGCCCATCATGACACCGTCGAGCGGCGTCAAGCCCATGGTGGTGTCCATGCACTTGCCGTCCTCGATGGCGCACAGGGAAGCACCGGAACCGATGTGGCACACGACGACCTTGCGAGCCTCGCCGTTGGTCATCTCGGCAACCTTCTTGGAGATGTAGCGGTAGCTGGTGCCGTGGGCGCCGTACTTACGGATGTGCAGCTTGTCGCAGACGTCCTTGGGCAGGGCGTAGGTCTTGGCGACCTCGGGCATATTGAAGTGGAAAGCAGTGTCGTAGACCGTGACGTTGGGCAGGTCGGGATACTGCTCCAGGCAGTACTCGATAACGTTGGCCTCGGGGTTATTGTGCAGCGGGGCGAGCGGAGCGACCTCGCGAATCTTGGCGAGAACGTCCTCGTCGACGAGGGAGGAATCGCCAAAGTACCAACCGCCCTGAACGATGCGGTGGCCGATGCCCTCGATCTTGACGCCGTTGGCCTCGAGGTCCTTCAGGACGACCTCGATGGCGACCTTGTGGTCGGGGAACTCGATGTTCTCGGTCACCTTCTTGGAACCGTTGGCAGCGTGGGTGAAGGTACCGCCGGTAAAGCAGACGCGCTCGCAGGAGCCCTTTGCGGACACCTTGTGGGACTTGGTATCGATGACCTGATACTTAAGCGTCGAAGATCCTGCGTTGACGACCAGAACGTTCATGTGTCTCCCTACTAACAGGCGGTGTGGCGCCGCCAGGTTACATACGCTTCAATAATAAACCCAAACGCCCTCGCGCTCGGGTTTATTGCGTTGATATATAAGTTATCGGTGCCCAAATACTCATGGCCTTTGACTTGTAAGACGAAAGAGCGCGGGGATATACACCAAAGAAGATATCCCGAGCGCTACAAGCAATATGACTCGAATGCCCGCGATGCTGCTCAACGCAGCATTGAACAGATAGAAAAGGATAGCGCCCACCGCCACCATCTGGCTTTGGACCGAAATTAGTGAACAGCGCATCGAAGAATCGACAGCATTTTGAAAAATTGAGTATTTAATTGGCGCAAATAACGAGTAAGCGACCGTCTGCAGTACATAGAACACGGGCAGCAAATAGACCGGAGTAAAGGGAATCAAAAACAGAGCAGTCAGGGAAAGGCGCACGATGCCGCAAATACGCGCAAAACGGCCCTTGTCGACATGAGCAATCACACTGGGCACAATAAGCCCCATGGAGGCCGAGGCAAGGAGCTGGACCGCAATGATCACACCCGAAGCGACGGCATTCATTCCGCGACCCGCAAGCAACAGTGAGAAAAAGTCTTCCAGGGCGACAAAAGCAAATGCCTGAGAGCAGTCCATGATGAACGCTGAACGAAGAATGCCGTTACGCGCAATAGCGGCACCGATCATCTTCGGGCTAATTCCACGCTTAGGTGTCGCTGCAGTGTCCCCTCTTCGCATCTCAGGAATGCAGACAACGACAACCAACGTCAACACCATTGCGATGATATCTGCCGAAAGACCAATGAGATATGCACCGACAGACGAAATGAAACCGCCCACGCAAGCGGAGATGGCATAAGAGGCATAGAAAACAAATCGCTCAACGACATTAAGTCTTACGAGCTGGTCCTGAGAGACGCTGTCAATGTAGATCGCTTCTATGGATCCGCTCACACATGCAACTGCAAATCCTTTGAGAGCAAACGCGCCGATTAAAAGCAAAGGAGAACGGGTGAAAAGTAGGGCGGCGTAGTATCCAAGCATTCCCACGACGCCAACGAGACCGCTTGTCTTTCGTCCAAACCTGTCAGCAATATAACCAGTAGGAACCTCAAGAATGAACTTACTCACTTGGTATGCAATCATCATGCTAGAAATCGCTACCATCGAGAATCCGACGAATTCAAGGTAAACCGTCAGAAAATACAAAATGGTGCTGAAGTTCGACAGAAAAACGAACGTCATATAAAGCAAAACCGTACGGTTTTTCATGCTCCGCCCTCCAAGAGCCAGCAATCTAAATCAGAATCTTGGAAAAGCATGAGGGCAAAGCTGTCAGCTATGTGTTACAAGGCGTCAATAATCACTTGACGTCTCGAAGCCAATTAATTTCACGAAGCAAGATGACGCAATAGGTGCAGAAAAACCGTCTGGTGTCGATCGGTCCAGGCATTTTGTCGATAGCAAAAATAGATGGGCAAGGCCACGTCATGCGAGGCTTCAATGGAGCACTCACTCACTTCTGATCCATCCGATGCGAGAGAGGACCCAGACAAACTCAATATCAATCCCCCGGCTTGAAGAAACTCAGCCTGAGCCCTGCTTCCGTATTCAACATCACGGAAGCGAAAATTGACGAGCTGGGCTTCAGGGCATTGGTTAATCGCATTGAGACAGGGTGACAAATTAATGGGAACAGCGAGCCTGCCGCTCAGTAGCTCGCGAATGGTCATGGCGCCCACAGATTGATGACCCGCTGGACACGAAAGAACCTTGAGCTCCTTTTCACCCAAGTATTTCGAAGAAAGGACGCTGTCCCTTGGTTCCTCAAATGAGATGGCCGCGTCCGAAATTCCAAGCATAAGCGACTCAAAGCATGTGGCCGTTGGCTGATGCCAAACATCAAGGTGAATCTGGGGGTGCGAGCTTTCAAACGAGTCGTACCAGTTTTCGGAAAAAAGACGCCCCCGCCCGTGAAGACAGGGGGCGTAAAGACGGAAGTGGCCGTCGGGCGAAACGCCGCCGTTCCCCGATTGAGCGTACTTTTTGAGATCGTCGACTTGTGCCAGGATCACGCGTGCACGACACGCAAATTCTCTGCCCGCCGGAGACAAAACAGCCTCCCCCGCCGATCGGTCGAGCAAAACAATCTGATACTCAGATTCCAACTTTTTGATTGCCGACGAAACGGCCTGTGGGCTCACGTGAACGGCGCGAGCCGCTTTGCGCACGCCGCCGTAGTTCGCTACCGCTTGAAGGTATTCGAGTTGAGAAAGCTGCATAGGTTACTCCAAAGGCAGCCAAGGCGACGGGCTGTGCGTCCTCAGATGAGGTTCTCGCCCAGGTTCTTGCCGCCGAGGACGTGCATGTGGAAGTGCATGACGGTCTGACCGGCGTTGACGCCCTTGTTGGAGATGACGCGGAAACCGTCCTCCAGGCCCTTGGCCTTAGCGACCTCCTGGATGGCATGGGCCATGGCGCCCATGGTCTCGGCAGGCACGTTGTCGGCGATGTCGCTGTAGTGCTTCTTGGGGATCACGAGCGTGTGGACCGGCGCCTGGGGGTTGAGGTCGTCGAAGGCGATGACCTGGTCGTCCTCGTAGACAACAGTCGAGGGGATCTCGTGGTTGGCGATTTTACAGAAGATGCAATCACACATGGCTGGTTCCTTTCTTACAGACCAAGGTAGTCTTTTTGGGACGGGGCTTTTTTGACTACTTTTTCGCAAAAGCAAGTGCTCGGCGAGCCGTCGCCAAAGGGTAGTCAAAAAAGCCCCGTCCCAAAAAGACTACCCCAAAGTGGGCTGTGGGATGGTTAGAACGAGAGGTTGTCGTCGGTGTTGGCGGCTTCGCCGTCGGCGAGCACGTCGTTGCCGTCGACGTCCTTAAGAAGCACCGAGACCTTCTGCTCGGCATCGGACAGGCGGGTGCGCAGGCTCTTGAGGAGCTCGACGCCGCGGGTATAGCTCTCGAGCGACTCCTCGAGCTCCATATCGCCCGACTCCAGGCTGCGGATGATGAGCTCCAGCTCCTGCGAGGCCTGCTTGTACGTAAGCTGCTCGACCGGGGTCTTCTCTGCCATATCTGTTTCCTTTCCTAAAGGTTTATCGCTATGAAACGCGGGTTACTCGACCGTATCGACCGTTGCAGCCACGTTGCCGTCTGCCATACGCACGCGGATGGCATCGCCGGGCTTAAAGCTCTTGGCGCTCGTAGCCACACCATCATCGCTGTACGCGATGGAATAGCCGCGGGCAAGTACCTTGAGCGGCGACAGGGCATCGAGCGAAGCCGCTGCACGGCCCAAGTCGGAAGCTGACTTGTTGAGCATTGTGCGCCCCTGATGCTCCAGACGGGAACTCGCAAGCGTGAGCGCATGGCGTTTGCCATCGAGCCCCGAGGTGCTTGCGATCAAGCGCTCGGGCAGACGCTCGAAGTTGGAGCGGAAGGCCCCAACCGAACGCGTTATGGCGCCCGACAGTCGATCGGCAGTCAGCGCAAGCTCGGACTCGCGACGCTCGACCATAAACGTTGGATCGTTGAGGCACGGGCGGCACGCGGCCGCATCGAGCGCGTCAACCAAACGAGCCGTATAGGTGTCCCAGGCACGACGACCGCGCTGGTCGAGCATTTCCAGATCGACCTGATCCGACCCGATCATCGAAGCCATCGCGGCACCCAGACGTTGATGGCGCGTCTCGAGCACGTCGGCCAACTCCGTCATAGCCGGCGCCACCGATTCTGCCGCTGCCGTTGGCGTGGAGGCGCGACGGTCGCTCACCATGTCGCAAATCGAGGTATCGGGCTCATGGCCAATGCCGGTCACCACGGGCACGGGGCAAGCCGCCACCGCACGGGCAAGCTCCTCGTCGTTAAAGGTCATGAGGTCCTCGAAGGAGCCGCCGCCACGGACAAGCAAAATGCAATCGGGCGCCGGCGTAATGGCAGCGGCGCGGCGCAAGCCTTCAATAAGCTCTGCCGGCGCGCCCTCGCCCTGGACCTTTGCGCCCACGCAGACAAGCTCGACGAGCGGGTTGCGACGGCGCAGCGTACGCTTGACGTCGTCGATCACGGCGCCCGAAAGCGAGGTGACGACCGCCACGCGTGAGCAGAACACCGGGATACGGCGCTTGCGCGCTTCGTCCATCAGGCCCTCGCGGCGGAGCTTTTCGGCCAGTTGCGCCACTTGTTGACGCAGCAGGCCCTCCCCCGCCAGCGAGAATGAGCGAGCGACAAAGCTCATGCGACCCGTAGGCTTGTAGAGATTGAAGCTGCCCTTAAAGCTTACCTGCATGCCGTCGCGCAGATCGAAGGTGCGCTTAAGGTAGGCGCCCTTCCAGATGATGCAGTCGACGGCCGCCGAGTCGTCCTTAATCTGGAAGTAGCAGTGGCCGCTTCGGGCATTGGGACCACGAAAACCCGTGACCTCACCCAAAACGCTCAACTGCGGAATGGCATCGAGCGCGCCGGCGGCGATCTCCACCGCTTGGCTCACGCTGAGCTCTTTGCGCTCCTGCTCGTCCGATCCGTCGAACTCGGCGGAAACGGTATTGCCGGTCAGATTCCAGCCTGCCACGCAGCCCCCTTTCGTCATCGAGCACAAGGGCTTCGACCCTGCGCAGATTCAAGTCCAACACATAGTACAGCGCCGCGGGGACAAGAATCTCCGCGGCGCCTGTCAAGCCAACTTGTTATCGGTTGGAGTTTCTGTTGTAGCGAGCCATCAGGTAGAGCAGCTGAATAATCGAGGTGAGCGCCGCCGCCACGTAGGTGAGCGCGGCCGCCGTCAGGACCTTCTTGGCACCGTTGACCTGCTTGGAGCTCATGCCCGACTGCTCGATATACGCCACGGCGCGTCGGCTGGCATCGATCTCGACCGGCAGCGTAACCAGCTGGAACAGCACGCTAAACGAGAAGAAGACCAGCGCGAGGGTCGTGAGCCCCGCGATGTTCATGAACAGGCCCATGAGCAGCACGATCGTCCAGGTATTCTGAGTAAAGTTGACGACCGGCACGAGGGCGGTACGCACCTTCATCATGGCATAACCACTTTGACGCTGGGCAGCATGGCCCGCCTCGTGACAGGCCACGGCAACGCTTGCAACCGACCCGCCCGAACGGTTGGCATCCGACAGATACAGGTTGTTGTCCTGCGGGTTGTAATGATCGGTGAGCTCGCCGGCAACGCCCTTGATACCCACGGCGTTGCAACCGTTGGCATCGAGCATGCGACGAGCGACCGTGGCACCCGTGTCGCCGTCCGAGCGAACCTTGGACCACGTCTTGTACGTCGAGTTGATATAGCTCTGCGCGGCAAGGCCAAGCACCGTGCAGACAAGAACAACCAGCAGGTACAGCGGGTCAATGCCAAAGCCGTATCCATAGTAATAAGGCATGCGAATTCCTCCGAATCGAGTTACACGTTGGAGACATTCTACCCACTCAGCCGGCTAGGCTTCCCTATAACAGTTCAATCTTTCCGTCCTTCACGGTGAGCCCCATATTGCCGGAAAGCAGATCGTCCAGACGCGAACCCACGAGCTCAAAGCGCCAGCCTTCGCGCAGGGGGCTCTGCTCGGGATGCTCAATATAGTCGGCCAGGTCATCGCGCGAGGCAATGACCGAGGTCGCCACGCCCGAGCGCTCGGCAACCAGGCGAATGAGCGCATACATCAGGTCCGTCACGCTCTCCAACTCCGGCGAAATCTGACGGTGCCCGCGCACCATGAGCGGCAGGCGATCGTGTGGGCAGCTCGCACCGCGCTTAATGGCCATGAGCGCGCCGTCCACGTCGCGCTCCCCCAGCTGGTCGGTACCGCGAATGCTGCGGAACTCCTCAACACGAACGGGATTACGTTTAACCAGGGCCAGCAGCGTATCGTCGGACATGACCCACTTGCGCGGGATGTTGCGGCGCTCGGCGCGGTCCTCGCGCCAAGCGGCAAGCTCGCGTGCGATGCCCAACTGGTGACGGCTACACGAGTTGATGCGCTTGACCTTGCGAAACGCCTCATGGCGGTCGGCGCGGTAGTGCGACTCGTCGGCCAGCGGACGCAACTCGTCGAGCACCCAGTCCACCCGGCCCAGCTCGCGCAGGCGACTCATCATCTCGGTATAGGCGACGATCAAGTACTTGACGTCATCGATCGCGTACTCGACCTGCTTATCAGTCAGCGGGCGGCGCGACCAGTCGGTCAGCGACTCGGTCTTGGGCAATGAGACGCCACAAAACGTCTGCACGAGCGCGCCGTAGGAAATCTGCTGGCGCTCGCCCAAAAAGGCGGCGGCCACCTGCGTGTCAAAAATGGGACGCGGCAGCACGCCCACGGTATGGAGCATGACCTCCATATCCTGCGAGCAGGCGTGGAAGACCTTAGTCACGCTCTCGTCGGCCATAAGCTCGGCAAGCGGCGACAGGTCGTCGATCACCAAAGGATCGACCGCGACGCTCTCGGCAGGGGTGGCAATCTGAACCAAGCACAGGCGCGGATGGAACGTGCGCTCGCGCAAAAACTCGGTATCGACGGCAATCGCGTCGAACTCACGGGCGCGCTGGCAAAAGTCGAGTAGAGCCTGATGTGTGGAAATGTACATATCAACCCATCGAATAAGGTTAGGCCCGAAAAACACGGGTAGGATATCGGCATTGCCTTACAACTATACTCGGTTAGTCACAGAACGGGAACGTAAGTATGCGCTGCCTTATCATCCACAACCCGGCATCGGGCCCCAGCTCAGATGAAATCTACGCATTCACGCACGCCCTCGCGCAGGGCGGCGACGAGGTCGTGATGCGTTTTATCGGCGATGGCATGGAGCCCGAGGACGCCGTGGCAGACGTGCGCGAGTTTGATCGCGTGGTCGTTTCGGGCGGCGACGGCACCGTCTCCAACGTGCTCGACCAGATGCGCGGATGCGGTGTCCCCACGCTCGTCTTCCCCTCCGGCACAGCCTGCCTGTTCTTCAACAACATCGGCAATGCCCCCGAGGCAGCGGCGCTTGCCAAGGCTTGCCGCGCCGGTCGCACGGTCAAAGTGGACATGGGCGAGCTCTTTTGGCTCGACGAGAACGGCAACGAGAAGCGCCACGGCTTTATCATCATCGCCGGCTCGGGCTTCGACGCCGAGATCATGATGAAGGCCGCCCCCGCCAAAAACGACATCGGCGAGATCGCCTATTTCCTGTCGGCGCTCGCCACACCCAACCCCACGGTGGCGCATTTTACGATTGAGCATGACGGCATTGTCGAGGAGCTCGATGGCATCTGCTGCATGGCCGGCAACACCTCGGTCATTCAAAACGACATCAACCTGTTCCCCGACTGCCGCATGAACGACGGCATGGTCGACATCGCGGTCATCGAGCCCGTAAAAACCGTCCAGCTCCTGCCCACTGTGATCACCGCCGCGCTCGACCCCGCCGGCAAGGTGCTCGGCCGTCCGCAGTTCAAGATCATCCAGACCAAGGAAGCCAAAATCACCTGCACGCCGTCGCTGGGCATGCAGTTCGATGGCGAGATCATCTCCAGCAACTCGGGCGTCTTTGGAGCCCGCGCGCTTCCGCAATGCCTCGACCTCATCGTCGACGAATTCTCCCCGCTCGGAAAATAGGAGGACCCCATGAACGACAATCCCCTGCTCGGCTTTATCGTCATTGTTCTGGCCATGCTCGTCGGCTATGCGATTAACGTGATCCACCGCCGGAAGAAGTAATTCCACATTGGTATGATATTCATCCAATTATCGTCTCCCCTGTTGTTTATGCATTTGCACGACAGCGGGGGATTTTTCTTTGTGCCCCGTGCAAGGCGCTTTATTCAGGTACAGTAATTGCAGGGCGTCTTTATTTAAATAAAGCTAGATAATGAGTATTCTTGTCCGCTCATCGCATATTTTAGGACGCTCATCGAGTATTTCATCGAAATAGATGAATACTATTGAGACTTCCTATAGGCTAATAGATGTATTTATTAGCTGAAATCCTGCACGGTTCCGCGGGGTTTCAACGGTTGGGAGGGATTATGAGGTTTACTCATCCTGTCAACACGCTCAAAAAGCTCGGCTGCGGCCTTGCGTTTGGAGCAACGGCCATCATGGCCATGCCGACTTCGGCACTCGCCTGCACCCAGATCTACATGGGCAGCAAGCTCACGGCAGACGGCAACACGTACTACGGCCGTTCCGAGGACTTCGGTCCGCGCTATGTCAAGCACTTTGGCATTGAGCCCGCACACAAGGACGGCAACGAGTACACCTCGGTCGAGTCCGGTTTTGAGTACAAGTCCAAGGGCGCAACCTACCGCTACACCTTCGTTCGCGACAACCCCTCGCAGTGGGAAGATCGCTACGACGCATATTCCGAGGCAGGCATCAACGAGAAGGGCGTCTCCTGCTCTGCCACGCTGAGCACCTCCTATAACGAGAAGGCCGAAGAGGCCGACCCCATCACCGAGGAGACTGGCATTGGCGAATACAGCTATGCCAGCGTCATCCTGGGCGAGAGCGCCACGGCCCGCGAGGGCGTCGAGCTCATCGGCAGCCTGATCGACGAGCAGGGCGTCTGCTCCAACGACCAGATCATCATCGCCGACAGCACCGAGACCTGGTTGTTCGCCGCGCTTTCCGGCCATCAGTGGATTGCTATGAAGCTCGCCGATGACATCGCCTCGCTCAACCCCAACATCGGCAACCTCACCTATAACGTCGACCTCGATGACACCGAGAACTGTCTCCATTCCGAAGGCATCGAGTCCATGCCTAAGGAGAAGGGCTTTGCCGAGTACACCGACGGCAAGTTCGACGTCGCCAAGACCTACGGCGAGGAGATTAGCGAGGCCGGTATGCACCAGTGGTCGCGCTATATCCAGGGTCGTGATTACTTCATGGCTCCGCTTGCCGAGGGCACCGACTACGAGATCGTCAAGGACGAGCGCGAAGAGGCTCGCGCCACGACCGGCGCCCTGGTCCACGAGATGCAGCCGCTGTTCTTCCAGCCCGGCAAGTCCGACTGGAACACCTTTGAGATGATTCGTTCCTTCGCCGCTCGCGGCGAGAATGTCGCCGGCCTCAACGCCAACACCGACGGCGCCTATGCCATCGGCTCCAACCGCAACACCGAGATCCACACCTTCCAGATCCGTCAGGGCATGGACCCCGAGATCGCGACCATTCAGTGGGAGATGCTCTCCAACGCCGAATTCTCCGTCGCCATCCCCTTCTACTCCGCACTGCTCACCGAGGTCAGCCCCTACTTCAGCGATCAGGATGTCTCCTTCGATCACTGCGAAGAGGAAGACGTCGTGAACAACGAGGAGCCCAAGAACTCCATCAACTACGTCCTCATGGACATCAACACGCTCGCCTATGAGAACCGCGACCACTGCGCCACCGGCGTCCGCGCCTATCTCGACGCCCTGCAGAAGGAACTCATCGAGCAGAACCTGACCGTCGACGAGGCCATGCAGGCCGAAGAAGGCACCGAGGCCCGTACCGCCCTGGCCAACAAGGCCGGCAAGGCTGCAACCAAGAACACCTATGTTAAGTGCAAGGCCATGCTCGAGGAGATGCGCGACTACCTCAAGGAGGGCGATTTCTCCGAGGAGTTCGTCCCGAGTGACTACGATGCTGACAACGACTGCCTGGTCGAGTCCATCACCTACGCCGACGAGGCCCTTTCCGATGAGGACGTGGCCGAGCCCGAGGCCGAAGAGGAAGAGGCCGCCGAGGAGAAGTCCGAGGGCAACAACATGGCCGCCATGGCCGTTGGCGCCGTCGTCATCATCGGTGTCTGCGCCTACGTGATCTATCGTCGCAAGAAGGCCTAAGACCCTCATGTCCTAGCTGAGCGGGCGGGGCACATGAGTCACCTCACCCGCTTAGCCCGCTCTTATTGACCGACGGGAAACCCGCCTGAAATCTTTTCAAAAAAGATTCCCCCGCACACACTTCGCTGTGCTATAGTGCAGCGCAACAGCAACTAGGTGCGACCGCGCCATGGCATCACGAAAGGAGTCACCAATATGAAGGACACGATGACGTCTCTCAACAACTGGTGGTGGCGTGATGCGAATACGATCGGTCGACAGTGAGTCTCTCATGCCTGTTTTTGCGCTCTAGGTGATTGGAAGGCCTCCGGTTTCGACCGGGGGCCTTTTTCTATCTCGAGCCCGATCGCATTCGCATCACGCGCCTCCGCTTTTCTCTTGCACTCCCCTTCCGAAAGGATTTTCACCATGTCTCAGAACACCACCGCCGCCCAGCCCCGCACCGTCCAGACCGCCGACCGCGGCAAACTCGATGTCCGCGCCCTCGTCCTGCTCGCCATCCTGCTCGCCGCCGGCTTCATCCTCAACTTCACCGTCGGCAAGGCAATCTCGGGCATCTCGGGCGGCATGATCAGCCCCGAGTTCATCATCTCGGCCTTCTGCCTCACCATCCTGGTCGTTCGCCCCAACATCGGTCAGGCGCTCGTCATTGGCCTCATCTCGGCTGCCGTGATCCAGATCACCACCACTTCGCCCTTTGTCGATTTTGCCGCCGAAGGCATCGCCGCCATGCTCATGGCCGGCATCGTCAACGCCGCCGGCAAGAACGGTCAGGTCAAGCCCGCGATCGCCATTGTCGCAACCTTCCTGACCACCTTTGTCTCCGGCGTCATCTTCATGATCATCAAGATGGCCATGCTCGGCGTGGTAGGCGAGCTCGCCGCCGCCATGCTGCCCGTCGTCGCCATGACCGCCGTCTTTAACGCCATTCTGGTCGGCGCCCTCTACCTGCCCATTCAGAAGGCCCTTAGGCTCAACTAACCCGCTCGGCTTTACGAGCCACCCCATCTTGGCGTTCATTCGTCGCTCGCGTACCCAAGTACGCTTCGCTCCTCTTTCGCGCCAACCTGGGGCCCCTCGTAAAGCCGTCTCCGTGCTTCACCATCAAAGACTGTCCCAAACGACTAGCTTTTGGGGACGTTCTTAAACGACTAGTCATTAAAGAACGTCCATTACAGTCGAAATTGTCAGCCCGGGACCGTCTCGGGCTACG
>CALHDP010000005.1 GCA_938023085.1 uncultured Collinsella sp. | reverse complement strand
CGGTGTCGACTTTAACAAGTACGCCGACCAGAATGCTCAGGCCGGCCGCGAGGACACCTGCTACGAGCGCAAGGGGTCGCTGTGCCGCGACAAGCGCAACTGCACCAAGACTCGCTGCCTGGGCTGCGGCTCGGTGTGCGAGGTCTGCTGCGACGTGTGCCCCAACCGCGCCAACGTGGCAATTAAAGTGCCGGGCCTGGCCAAGCATCAGGTCGTCCATGTCGACGGCATGTGCAACGAGTGCGGCAACTGCGCCGTGTTCTGCCCCTACCAGGAGGGTCGTCCCTACAAGGACAAGCTCACCCTGTTCTGGAGCGAGGAGGACATGGAGAACTCCGAGAACGAGGGCTTCCTGGCCGTGGACGAGGACCACTTTAAGGTTCGCGTCGCCGGCACGGTCCGCACCGTCTCGGTCGATGCCGTCAACACCGGTCTTCCCGAGGCCGTCCGCCTGACCATCAGGGCTGTGCGCGACAACTATTCGTACCTTCTTAAGAAATAGGCGAGTCTCTTATGGCCAAATCCATTCAACATAACGTGGCCTACGTTGCCTGCGGAAGCGGTTGCGCCTCCGCAGGCGGCGACGCCCACTGCAGCGAAGGCTGCATTGGCTGTGGCGCCTGCGTCACGGCCTGCCCCCACGGCGCCATTGCGCTGGTCGATGGCATCGCCCGCGTGGACCGCTCAAAGTGCACGGGCTGTGGCCTGTGCGGCATGGCGTGCCCGCAGCGCGTGATTGCCTTCGTTCCCGGCTACCAGAACATCCTAGTGCGCTGCAACAACACCGATAAGGGCGCCATTGCTCGCAAGATCTGCGACACGAGCTGCATCGGTTGCGGCATGTGCGCTAAAAAGTGCCCTGCCGGCGCTATCCGCATCGAGGACAACTGCGCCCATATCGACGGCGCGGACTGCCTGTCGTGCGGCATGTGCGCCGTCGTCTGCCCGCATGGCGCCATCCACGACCGCACCGGCATCGCCGCCGGCGTGTAGAAGGGAATCACCATGGCACAGGAATTCACTTTTACCGTTAACGGCGTGGAGCGCACGACGACGCAGAACAAGCCGTTGCTGCGCTACCTACGCGACGACCTGCACATTCACTCCGCCAAGGACGGCTGCTCCGAGGGCGCGTGCGGTACCTGCACCATCCACGTGGACGGTGCGGCCGTCAAGGCGTGCGTACTGACCACCGCGCTTGCCGCCGGCCGCAACATCGTGACCGTCGAGGGCCTGCCCCAGGACGTGCGCGAGGCCTTTGTGTACGCCTTTGGCGCCGTGGGCGCCGTGCAGTGCGGCTTTTGCATCCCCGGCATGGTCATGGCGGGCGCAGCGCTCATCGCCGAGGACCCCGAGCCCACCGAGGAACAGATCAAGTACGCCATTCGCGGTAACGTCTGCCGCTGCACCGGCTACAAAAAGATTATCGAGGGCATCTCGCTGGCCGCTGCGGTGCTCCGCGGCGAAAAGCAGATCGACGAGGACCTGGAGCGCGGCGATGACTACGGCGTGGGCAAGCGCGCCTTCCGTGTCGACGTGCGCAAGAAGGTGCTCGGTGAGGGCAAGTATCCCGACGACATCGACGAGCTCGATCAGCCGGGCCTGACCTACGCCAGCGCCGTGCGCTCCAAGTATCCGCGCGCCCGCGTGCTCTCCATCGACACCTCCAAGGCCGAGGCCCTGCCCGGTGTGGTGGGCATCCTGCGCGCCGAGGACGTGCCGGTCAACCAGGTCGGCCACCTTATCCAGGACTGGGACGTCATGATCGCTCAGGGCGATATCACCCGTTGCGTGGGCGATGCCATCGTGCTGGTGGTCGCCGAGGACGAGGCGACGCTCGAGAAGGCCAAGAAGCTCGTAAAGATTGACTACGAGCCGCTGGAGCCCGTGCGCAACATTGTCGAGGCCAGGGCCGCCGACGCCCCGCGTCTGCACGACAGCTTCTTTGCCTTTGGCAACACGGTGGAGCTCAAGGACAACGTGTGCCAGAGCCGTCATGTGACGCGCGGCGACGCCGCCAAGGCGCTGGCCGAAAGCGCATTCACCGTGACGCAGCGCTTTACCACGCCCTTTACCGAGCATGCCTTCTTGGAGCCCGAGTGCGCCGTCGCCTTCCCGTACAAGAACGGCGTCAAGGTGCAGTCGACCGACCAGGGTGCCTACGATACGCGCAAAGAGTGCGCCCACATGTTTGGCTGGGACAACGAGCCCGAGCGTGTGGTTGTAGAGACCATGCTCGTGGGTGGCGGCTTTGGCGGCAAGGAGGACGTGTCCATTCAGCATCTGGCCGCGCTCGCCGCCTATAAGTTCCAGCGTCCTGTGAAGTGCAAGCTCACGCGTGCCGAGTCACTCGCGTTCCATCCCAAGCGCCATGCCATGGACGGTACCTTTACACTGGGTTGCGACGCCGAGGGCAACTTTACCGGTCTGGATTGCGAGATCAACTTTGATACCGGCGCCTACGCGTCGCTGTGCGGCCCGGTGCTCGAGCGCGCCTGCACGCATGCCGTCGGCCCCTACAAGTACCAGAACACCGACATTCGCGGTTTTGGCTACTACACCAACAACCCGCCCGCCGGCGCGTACCGCGGCTTTGGCGTTTGCCAGTCCGAGTTTGCGCTCGAGAGTCTGATCGACTTGCTGGCAGAGAAGGTCGGCCTGGATCCGTGGGAGATCCGCTACCGTAACGCCATCGAGCCGGGCGAGGTTTTGCCCAACGGCCAGATTGCCGACTGCTCCACGGCGCTTAAGGAGACACTGCTCGAGGTCAAGGATGCCTACTACGCGCATCCCGGCCACGCCGGCATTGCCTGCGCTATGAAGAACGCTGGCGTGGGCGTTGGCCTGCCCGACGCCGGCCGCTGCAAGATTCGCGTCGAGAACGGCGTGGCCGTGGTCTATGCCGCCACGTCCGACATCGGCCAGGGCTGCAACACCGTCTTTTTGCAGGACGTTGCCGAGGCCTGCGGTCTGCCGCTTCGCTGCATTGCCAACGGCGAGTGCTCCACCGAGAACGCTCCCGACTCCGGCACCACGTCTGGCTCGCGTCAGACGGTCGTGACCGGCGAGGCCGTGCGCGGTGCCGCCTTCCTGCTGCGCGATGCCATGCTTGACATCGAGGCCGGCAAGTCTGCGCCCGCCGCTCCCGTGAATGCACATGGCGACGGCGTCAAGATCGAGTACGACGACGGTCGCGCCTATCAGCTGCACACGCAGGAGCTCGTCGCCGGCCAGGGTATGCATCCTCAGGATCCCGCGGCCGCCATCAAGGCACTCGAGGGATGCGAGTTTGGCTACGTGTACTTGGAGCCGACCGACAAGCTGGGTGCGGATGTTCCCAACCCCAAGAGCCACATCTGCTACGGCTTTGCCACGCATGTGGTCATTTTGGACGATGACGGCCGCGTGAGCGAGGTCTATGCTGCGCACGATTCCGGCAAGGTGGTCAACCCCATCTCCATCCAGGGTCAGATCGAAGGCGGCGTGCTCATGGGTATGGGCTATGCGCTTACCGAGGACTGGCCGCTCAAGGACTGCGTGCCCCAGGCAAGGTACGGCACGCTCGGGTTGTTCCGCGCGCCCGAGATTCCGGATATCCACGCCATCTACGTGGAGAAGGACGAACTGCTGCCCGTGGCATACGGCGGCAAGGGCATCGGCGAGATCGCAACGATCCCCACGGCGCCCGCCGTGCAGAACGCCTATCGCGCATTCGACGGCAAGCTGCGTCCGGATCTGCCCATGGTGGATACGCCGTACAACCGCGCCCGTCACCGTGGGTAGGGCGCAGACGGCATTGCTGATGGGCTGTTCGCGCACAACACCAACTGTATATGCTGCACCTTTGGCCCCGGCTCCATCGCGAGCCGGGGCCTTTTGTTTGGAGCGGAAACTGTGTTCCGGATTCAAGCCTCAGAATGGGATGAACGGATGGCATGTTTGGCGGAAACTACGGCCCAGTTTTTGGCTCCAGAACGGGATGCATTTTCCGGAACGGTCCACGTGCGGTGGTGTACCGCCCCTTTCGTGTGCGCCGCTTGGCGAATTACGTTATAGCTAGCTATATTATAGGAAGGTATAATATAGCTAGCTATAACGCAAAGGAAGGATGGCCCTATGTTTATCGGAAGAACAGTGGAAATGTCCGAGCTCAATCGACTGTATGGCACGGGCTCCTTTGAGATGCCTGTGATTTACGGCCGCCGTCGCGTGGGCAAAACGCGTCTTATCACAGAGTTTATCCAAGGCAAGAAGGCTATTTACTTTCAAGCTCGTCGTACCAATGCAGAGGCAAACCTGCATGGCTTTAGCCAGGCGATACTTGCGGGCTCCGTTGGTGTTGCTGGCGTGTCGTTTCGTAGTTTTGACGAGGCGTTCGATGCGTTGGCTACCATGGCTCGCACGGAACGTTTGATTGTCGTGATCGACGAGTATCCTTATCTCGCCCAATCGAATCCCGAGATCAGCTCGTTGCTGCAAGACAAGATCGATCACTTGTACAAAGAGACCAAGCTTATGCTTATCCTGTGCGGGTCGTCGCTTTCGTTTATGGAAGAGCAGGTGTTGGGCTACGAGAGTCCGCTATACGGTAGGCGTACGGCCCAGTTTAAGATCATGCCGCTCGATTTTATGACGACCCTCGGCCTGTGGCAGAGCATGGGTCGCGAAGACGCTGCAGTTTGCTATGGCATGACGGGTGGCATTCCTGCATATATCGAGAAAGTCGATCCTGCCGCACCGCTCAAGGACAACATCAAACGTCTTTTTCTTACTCCTACGGGCTATCTCTTTGAGGAGCCGAGTAACCTGCTATTGCAGGAGTGCCGCAATCCCGAGCAATATGATGCGATCGTGCAAGCAATTGCTCAGGGGCGCTCGAAGATCTCGGAGATTGCGAGCTCTACGGGAATCCCTGCGAGCAACGTAAAGAGCTATGTGGATAAGCTGGCGTCGCTTGGGATTGTCGAGCGCGAGCTGCCCCTAAACGAGACGAGTAATAAGCGAGCCGTGTATCTGCTGAGCGATCAGATGTTTAGGTTCTGGTACAAGTTTGTTCCGCAGAACATCGGGCTGATTCAAAACGATATGGCCGAGATGGCGTATAAGCGCATTGAGCCACACGTATCGGATTACATGGGTACGGTCTTTGAGCTTATATGCAGACAATACGTGTACGAACTCGCGCGCGCGGGCCAGCTCGATGTGGTTCCGGCGAGCGTCGGGCGCTGGTGGGGGACGGATAATCGCACGCATACGCAGGAAGAAATCGACTTGATTGTTGACGATGGCGAGAGCACTGCTCTGTTTGCGGAGTGCAAATGGCGCAATGAACCGGTGGGCGAAGACGTGCTGCAAAAGCTCGTGCATCGAAGCGAGCTCTTTAGGCGGCAGCACAAAAGCTATGCGATCTTCTCGAAGCGAGGCTTTACGCAAGGATGTCAGGAAGCTGCGGCGAGCAGGGGAGATGCCAAGCTGATTTCGTTTGCCGAGATGTGCGAGCGGAGATAACCAAGCACGCTCTGATGTGATGCTCGGAATGGGTCGCGCTAAGGATGCCAAGCGTAAAACCTTCAATGAAAATGGCGTAAAAACTACATCTGTCATGGCGTAAAAACTACATTGAAAGTAGCGTAAAATCAGCATTGAGAATGGCGTAATTTCGCATATCGCGTGATAGAGAGGGACGGCCGTCTATGGATGCACCAAAGAGATTGACCCAAAAGGGATATAGGCCCCGGCTCATAGAAGAGCGCCTCGACACCCTTATGCGGGCGTTTGGCTGTGTGGAGATCAACGGCCCCAAATGGTGCGGCAAGACCTGGACGGCGCTCTCTCGCTCGGCGAGCGTCTCCAGGCTCGATGAGCCTGCGCAGCGTGCGGCGGCAGAGGTCGACCCAAGCCTGGCGCTCATCGGCGATGCGCCACACCTGGTCGATGAATGGCAGGAGGTGCCCGAGGTTTGGGATGCCGCCCGGCGTTTCGTGGACGCGAGCGGCAACGAACGGGGGACACTTTTGCTCACGGGCTCGACCGCGCTCAAAAGCGAGGAGCGCAGCCATGTTCGTCATTCCGGCACGGGTAGGATCGCCCGTCTGTCAATGCGCCCCATGGCCCTGTGTGAGTCGGGCGACGGCGAGCCGCTCGTGTCACTGGCAAGCCTCTTTAAGGGCGAGGATTTTGCCCCTCAGCGTCGTGAGAGCACGGTGGATGACGTCGCCCGCTGGTGCTGCAGGGGCGGTTGGCCTGCAAATCTTGGGCTTTCGGAAGATCTTGCGCGAGAGACGGCAAGCCAGTACGTGCACTCGGTGCTCGACGTCAACGTGCTGGACGAGGGCATGTCGCCCGAGCTTGCACACGGCCTTTTGCGAGCTCTTGCCATGAACGAGAGCCAGGCTGTCACGTACAAGACGCTCGTAAAGGACGCCTCGTACGGTGAGGCGGGCCCCGACGAGAGGACCATCGCTGCGTACTTGGACCTCTTCAACAGGCTCAAGCTGACCGAGGACCTGTGCGGATGGGAGCCGCCCATGCGCTCGAAGGCCCGCGTTCGCGTGCGCCCCAAGCGCTACTTCTGTGACCCGTCACTTGCGGCGGCGTTGCTGGGGGCTACCCCTGAGCGGCTGCTTGGCGATATGCAAACGCTGGGGATGCTCTTTGAGAATCTCGTCCTGCGCGACGTGCGCGTGTTCCTTTCCACCTACGGCGGTGTCGACAACAGTGTCCATTATTTCCGAGATGAGAAGGGCCTTGAGGTCGATCTGATCGTTGAGCACGACGGGCGCTGGGGAGCCATCGAGGTCAAGCTGAGTGATGCGAAAGCAGACGATGGAGCGAGAAATCTCAAGGCGCTGGAGAGGAAAGTGCTCTCCAATCCTGCCGCCCAGAATGCCGCGCCGGCGTTTTTGGCGGTCGTGGTTGGAAAGGGGAGCATTGCCTACACACGCGACGACGGCGTGGCGGTGATTCCCATGGCGGCACTTGGGGCGTAGTGGTTTTGCGGGCGTGCCGTGCTTCCTTTACCGAAAATCCATTTGGTAAACCAGATGCTCGCGGATAGAATAAAGTTGACGGCAGCCCAAGTTCTGGAGAGCTGGGAAACGCCGTTGCTTGGTCAAGAGGTCGGTGCCTTAATGGCAGCGACTTGTTATGCTTCGAATGCTGCTTGAGTGCCTCGGAAAGTTCGATAAGCGCCGTGAAGAGCGAGACCAAAGCAACCAAGAGCTCTACGAGCTCTGATGGGCCCGGGATGACCTCTGATTCAAGTCACCGGGCCTCAATCTTTTTCATCCATTTGAATAGAGCGGGCGACTCTCTTGGGGCCATCTGCATGGCGCGTGCCTGGCGCGCGTGGCACAGCATCCCATTTTTGTGTCCGCACGGGTGGCTACGCTTACCGCAACGTAGCCATTCGTGGAAAGGACGGATGTCATGGCAACGGATAAGACCGGTTATGTGAGCGTTGGCGCCGAGATAGAGGACGAGGTTATGCCCGACCGCGTGATCTTTAGTATTGGCTTTGGTGGTCGCCGCACCACCAAGGAATCGTGCCTGGAGGATTACAACACCGATCGCGCCCGCGTAGCCGCCGCGCTGGCGCCCTTTGGTTTGGATAGCGAATTAACATGCTGTCGGTACACTTGTTATGCGCAGATGACGCGCAAGAAGGCGACGATTGTGGGCTACAACTACTATGCGTACGGTACGGTTGCCGCGCCTGTCGATTCGACTGACTTTGCTGCTGTGTGGACCGCACTCAATACCTGCGAGTCACATGCCGACATGAGCATTCGATTTGAGTTGGCGGATCAGCGCGCGGCGGAAGACGCCCTGATTGCCCGTGCGGTTGAACGTGCTCGCGGCAACGCGCAGGCACTTGCCGTTGCGGCGGGGTCTATGCTGGGCGGCGTCAAGCATATCTCGTATAACAGTCGGGCGGCGGGCTATGGTCGAACATACTGTGTTGCCGCGTGTGCTCCCGATGGGGCGTCCGGAGGCTCCGAGGAGACGGTGCTGGAGCCAGAGCCTATCGAGGTCGAGTGCTCCGTGGATATGGAATGGTGGCTGGAGTAGGAAGCAGGTGCTGAGTGGCTGAGGGACCGAGGCTTCGCTACCGAAAAAACCATTTGTTAAACTCAATGTCCGTGGGTAGAGTAAGGTCGACGGCAGCCCAAGTTGTGGATAGCTGGGCAGCGCCGTTACTTCGATTAAGGGGTCAATGCCTTAACGGCGTCGACCCCTCTTCTTTTGCTTCGTACGCTGCTTAAGTGCCTCGGAAAGTCCGATAAGCGCCGTGAGGAGCGAGACCAAAGCGGTCAGGAGCTTCACGAAATCAATCAGATCGGTCATGGGCATCACCTCCCGTCGCATGGAGGGCGCTGCCCGGCACATGGAACTGCCGTCAACAACTGCCATTCAATCAAAGCGCGGTCATAAATACGAATATATGTTCGATAATAACAGCAACGTGATTCCCTCGAATAGCAGCCTTTCGTAAGGGCGGCAGAAGACGGCGCTGGGCGATTGGGGCTAGACGCGCAGGTCTTCGTCACCGAAAGCCCGTTTGATTAACCAGCCCTCTGTAGGTACACTGCATATTGATGGGCCCGGGATGACCGCTGATTCAAGTCACCGGGCCTAAATCTTTTCATCCATTTGAATAGAGCGGGCGACTCTCTTGGGGCCGTCTGCATGGCGTGTGATTAGCGCATGGTATTGCGCCCAGCTTTCATGTCCGCGCGGCCACCTATCCTTACGGCAATGTAGCCGCTTATGTAACAAGCGGCAAGCAACGGAGAAAGGCCCTAACCGTGTCAGCTGAAAAGACGCCGTGTATCTCGGCTATCGATACGACGAACTTTGCGCGCCAGATTGTGCTGGACTTTGAGTTTGCGCCGGTGCCAAAGCAGCGCCAGCGCCGTGGGCTGCGCAATGAGATTATCGAGGTCGGCGCCGTTAAGCTCGATTACCACGGCAACGTTATGGGCGAGTTCTCGCAGTTTGTGCAGACGGAATTTACCGAAGGCGTTGCGTATCCCGTCCGCGAGCTCACGGGGATATCGGCCGTGGACACCGCGATGGCCGATCCGCTCTACATGGTGATAAAAAGGCTCAGCGATTGGATCGGTCGCTACTCCGCCCAGGTGGTCTGTTGGAGCGGTGCGGACCGTCGGCAGCTTTTGACCGAGTGCCAGGCAAAGCACATCGACCTTTCCACATTTCCTACGGACTGGGCCGACCTGCAGGCGTTTTACACCTCGATCATGGACGTTGGCAGCCACGGGCGCGTCTCGTTGGGCGACGCGGCAACGTGGTTCGGCATCGAGTTTGACGAGTCGACGGGCCATGCCCACAGCGCCCTAGCCGATGCGCACGTGACCGCCAAGCTGCTCAAGCAGGTGATGGACGGGGACTATCACGTGAGTCCGCGCGCCCAAGAAGTCCGCCAACGTTGGGGGATGGGCGAGCGGGCCCAGACACGCCTCTCTAGCAAGTGCCCCGAGCTGGGCGACCTGCTGCTGAAGCTGAAGGCGGCGGGAAGGTAGGGGCGTTAGCTGTCTGCATGGCGCGTGCCTGTCGCGTATCGTTACTCTTCCTGCTGCTTGGCAGGCAAGATGTAGACGTTCTCGGCGTCCACGGCGATCTGCGCGGGGCGGTTGTAGAGGGTGTCGATCTCCTTTACGCTCTGCTTGAACGGCGTGACGTCGGGCGTCTTTGCCTGATGGAGCTTTTCGAGGAGTTTCTCGGATTGCTTGTCGTTGAACTTTCCGATGCTCTCTCCTGCGCCTTCGAGCGCCTCGTCGATGAGTGTATGGTCGCCCACGGGGGTCTTTGCGATGGCGTGACCGAGCAATTTGCCCGCGGACGCGATACCGCCCAGCAGTGCCGCATCGACGGTGTCGACAGCCCCCGCTTCGAGTGCGTTGTAGCAGTCGGTGTAGAGCTCGCGGTACGCGATCGAATCAGCCTCGATCTTCGCAGTGGCGTCCGCGAGCTTTGCGGGCTCGAAGTTCTGGGCGAGCATGGGTTCGAGGAACAGCGAGAACGCGTGGATGTAGGTGGCGAGCTGGCAGTCTTTGAGGTAGTCGAGCACCTTGTCGAGGCGTCTGCCCAAGCCGTCTCGCACCTCGATGAACCCTTTCTTTTTCAGATCCGCCTGTGCCTGCGAGCGGAAGAGTTCCATGTCCTGCGCGGACGACTGCTTGATGTCGAGCACCTTCATATGGGCGTTTGCCATGTAGGTGGCGTTGCCGTAGTTGAGGCCGTAACCGTTGAGGATGTCTGCGAGCGTCTTGAGGTTGCCACGCATGTTGGCCTTGTCGCGCTGACGCATGTACTCGAACATTTCGTCGACGGACTCCTGGATGGAGTCGAGCTTTTGGTTTATCTGCGCGATTGCGGCTGCCATGAATAGCGATGTTGGATCGTAAGGCACCTGCGTGACGCTCGTGGCGATGTCGCCCTCGACTACGTGGAAGCGCGCCTGCCCAAGGCCCTTGGCGGCGTCGCGGTAGCCCCTGTGAGACCGCTGCCGTCCTTGAACGTGTTGAGTTTCGACGGATCGAGCGGGTTACCATATTTGTCAGTCGCCTGGAGCAGCGTGGGCACGCTCACCGTGTTGGTGACGGTGCGAAACATCGAGGGGAGCGAGGCGAACGCCACGCCGAGTTGGGGAATTCGCTCGAGCGGTAGCTTGATGGCGCCGGAGACGTCCACCCGCTTCTGAGTGAGCGCGAGGTGGATTTTGGTCGATGCGAGCTGTTTTGCCACGAGCTCCTCTCGGCCGTCGTTCGCCGAGGGTTTGGTCTCGTTGTCTGCCATAGCGCGCTCCTTGCTTACGTTGATAGTCGTGGGCATTATCTCATCGCCTGGTGGCTTGCTAGAGCGGGGTAGAGGCCGAGCGTCTGGCGAAACTCGTTAACTGATTGCATTTCAGCGGATTGGGTTGATTATAAGAGAAGGACGGCTATCCATCTGCCCTTCCCAGTTGAGTTCGCTTTGAGCTACTGTTCGTGCCTATGCTGCTTGGGCTCAAGCCTTCTCGCTGCCGTGAAGCAGGCCGTGGCCGCCATGGCCAATGCGATGCTGGCCATCCAAGTGGAGTCGCCGGTTGCAGCGAGCTTTGGTTCATCGGCTGTCGTGCGTCCCGACTTTTTTGTAGCCGCCTCGTCGGCGTCCTTTTCAGGAGTGGCAGGATCACTTTTGTTGTCGCCGGGTGAATCTACGTCGGTCTTTCCGCCCGCCTGCTCCCCTTGGGCCTTCCCCTCCACGGTGAAGGACGCATCGGTCGCCGTCCCGTCCTTCCAGACGGCCGTGACGGTGTGTCCGCCGCCGGCGAGCGTGTCCAGGTAGGACGGCCTGAGCTCGATAATCGTGCTGCCCCTGGTTGCGGTGTAGTTCTCGGCGGAGACCTCAGTTCCGTCCACGAGGAGACGCGTGAACTCATCGAGAGGACCGCTGAAGCGGAAGGTCAGACCGGCCTCGCCGTCCTTTGCATACGCCTGCCCGTCGCCCTTGGTGGCGGCATACAGCGGAGCGGTCACGTCGAAGGTGACGTCCCCCGCGTCGTCGACATCAAAGGTCTGAACGCCGGTCTTGCCGTTACGCTCGGCGTAGGCGGAGCTGTAGACGAAGGTCTCGTGGCCCGTCTTGTCGAGGACCGCGAGGGCTTGGATTTCAAACGAGCCCATCGAGAGCGACGTGGGGAACTCGATTTCGATATAGCCCCTTGCCGCATCGTAGCTGCAGCTCAACGTTTTGCGGGTCTTTAAAGAGTTCGGGTCCTCGACATAGCCGGGGTCGCCGAGGATCGGGGAGACAGACTTTACGCCGTCCGCGTCGCCTACATTGCAATAGATACGGAGGATCCCGCCGACGGGGACCCTCTTCGCGGAGATGGAAACGTTCGAGACCGTGGGCGGGTTCCGGTCGATCGCGCTGCCGGTCACCTCGAAGCACAGCTCGCTCGGGTCGCCAACCGAGAAAGTCGCGCCCGAAATGCCGTTGGCCCTGGCGTAGGAACTCTCGTACACATCGGTCTCGAACCCTAGGCCATCGGTGACCGAAAGGCCGATCAGCCTGTGCCTTCCGATCCTATTGCTGTCGAATGTGAGGTCAAACCCGTCGATAGACGAGCCTCCGTGATAATAGGCTGACGAAACAGAGCAGCCGTCGTCCGAATTCTCCCAGCCCTGCCGCAGTATGGGGGAAACGGAGCGAACGCCGTCGGCATCGGAGACGGTCCAAGAGATGTGGAGGTCGGCACCGGTTGCGACCTCCCTGCTCGAGAGCGACACGGAGGACACGGTCGGCGGGTTTTGGTCCTCGGGTCCCTCGGTCACCTCATACTCGAGGGGGTCGGTGGTGAAGGTCGGACAGTCGAGCCCCTTCTCCTCGGCATACGTCGTGTCGTAGACATCGGTAACCCATCCAAGACTATCGGTCACGCCGAGGCCGATGATCCGGTACCTGCAGGGCCGGTCGCTCGGGGAGGTGGAGATATCGAAGCCCGCGGTCGTGTTGCCGGTCGACGAGAAGGCGAGACGGGAACTGATTCCATGGTCTCCGGTATCGTTTTCGACAAGGACTTCGACTATGGGCGTGACGGACCGTACCCCGTCAGGGTCATCGACGCTATAGCCGACATGCAGCGTGGAGCCGGCCGTGACTGTCGTCGCGGATATCGTCACGTTGGAGATGCTGGGCGGGTTCGGGTCCGACGCGGCTAGGGCGGTTGAGGGCAAAGCAAGCGCTACGGTGGCGGACAGCGAGGCGAGCAGGCTAAGCGCGAAGCGCCTGGAGAATTTCAAGGAGGTCATTGGTGGTGCCGATCTTCCATAATTGTTGCAGCGATACCAGTATATCTTTGGCCCATGCTAGCCAGATGTTCTTTCCGCGAACGGCTCGTTAGTTTAGAGACGGCATATGGACGCCTGTCTCGTCCACGTTTCTCGTAAGGGCGATTATAAGGACATGAAGAGACTTTCTCGGAACAATCAATTGGGGATATCAAAGAAATGCTGGACGCCTCCTGATCGCTCAATGCCTTTGAGGTGAAATGCGGCGCATCGGCTACGTTGTTGAGATCATTTATCGAGCGATACGTCATTCCAGCTGAGGCCACCGTCATGAGGCTTCTGTTCCTACACCCCCCCCGCAATCCCGCGCGCGGCACCCAACAGCTCGTACTCCCTCTCGCTCCACTGGCACAGCTCGGCAGTCTCGACGGCGTCGCGACACAGGTCCAGAAACACCTCAGCTCCCTCGCAGAAGCACTCGCGGGCAAAGTCACCCGAACCGCTTGCGACGCACGTGCCGTCGGCAAACAGCTTCCAGCTAGACAGCTCGCGCGAGTCGTCTCCAAGCAGCTTGATCTGCAGTACGTGCGGGTCGCCGGCGGTGTAGAGCTCTTTCTCGAGCGCCTGCACGGTAAAGCGCATCTGGTGGGGGAGACTGCTCTTGACCATGGCCGAGGCATAGCCGTTCGGCTTGTCCAGAAGATGCATTCGTTTTGGCTTGGCTGCCAGGTTGTGGAAGTTGCGCTCACTGCGCACGGAGAAATTGTCCATACGGACTCCTTTCATCGATATTGGCAGGGCCACCGTGCCTCTTGGCCGGTTGGCGTCGGGATCGTGGAGCCAACTCTCTACCCCGACTCTGGATAAAACGCGCCCGCTCCTTGCGGGCACGATGGGGTCTATCAACGTGTACGGACAGAAATCAAGCGCCATCCGCGAAATGACGCGCGGATGGCGTTGGTTTCCCAAGTGATTATTCGGCTTCCATCCGGAAAAGTGTCGAAATCAGCCGTGTAAAAGTACGGAAAAGTGTCGAGATAGGCACCTTAAAACTTCGGAAAAGTGT
>CALHDP010000004.1 GCA_938023085.1 uncultured Collinsella sp. | reverse complement strand
ATGCCCAATAGGTGCACGGCGTGAGCAGATATGACATCAAGAAGAGGTACCCAATACAAGGAGGAGTTATGACGAACAAAGAGCTGGCTCAAAAGCTGCTGGACCTTTTGGGCGGTAAAGACAACGTGCTGGCAAACGCGGCGTGCATGACGCGCCTGCGAGTGACCGTCAAAGACACGGGCAACGTCGACACGGAGGGTATTAAGGCACTCGACGGCGTGATGGGCCTGGTCGAGGACGACACGATGCAGATTGTGCTGGGTCCGGGCAAGGTGAATAAGGTGCTCGAGGAGCTCTCCAAGCTCACCGGCCTTGCGAAAGGCGTTGCTGATGAGAGCGTGGTTGACGCTGCGGCCACAAACAAGGCCGCGCAGAAGGCCAAGTACGAGTCCAAGCCGGTTCAGGCCTTCCTCAAGAAGATTTCCAATGTCTTCGTCGCCCTGCTTCCCGGCATCATTGCGGCTGGCCTCATCAACGGTATCTGCAACGTCATTAACGTCTCGACGGCAGGCACGCTTGCAGGCGAGTGGTGGTACCAGGGCATTCGTTCCATGGGTTGGGCCCTCTTCGCCTATCTGCCCATCTTGGTGGGCTATAACGCGGCACGCGAGTTTGGTGGCTCCGCTGCGCTGGGCGGTATCGCCGGCATGATGTGTATCGCCAACAGCGCCATGCCCCTGCTTGCGCCTGGCGCTGCTGATCCTGCCACTGCCATTCTGCTGCCGCTCACCAATGCGCAGTACAACCCCGCAGCGGGCGGCATGATCGCGGCTCTCATCGCTGGTGCGTTTTTCGCCTGGATGGAGCGTCAGATTCGCAAGGTCATGCCCAACGCGCTCGATACGTTCCTGTCCCCGCTGCTGGTGCTCATCATCGGCGCCTTTGCTCTGATGCTTGTCATCCAGCCGGTTGGCGCTTGGCTGACGACCGCGATCTTTAGCGTCCTCACCTTTATCTTCGAGAAGCTGGGCGTCCTGGGCGGCTATATCCTGTCGGCAGGCTTC
>CALHDP010000003.1 GCA_938023085.1 uncultured Collinsella sp. | reverse complement strand
CGGAAAGCACATTAAGTGCTTTCCTTTGCGTGCGGAACTCGCGACAAACTTAACCCGCGCCAGCCGGCCCCGGAGGCCCTCCCTGCCGTCACATTGTTCAACCAGTTTTGCGGGCGTGCGCCGCTGCGCGGCTAGCCCGCGTGCTCCTCGGCGGGGTTGGTCTGATGGATCTTGTTGAAACTCGGCCATTGGCTCATAAAAAACGGGAGATGCGGTTTTACATCCCCCGTTTTTGTTGCGGTTAGTCTAGGTCAATAAACTTGGTGCTTATGATCTTGCCGTCTTTTACTAGCATTCTGGCCATGGTGGGGCCTCGGGTGCCTCTGGGGTAGCTGGCGCTACCCGGGTTGAGGACTAAGCAGCGGCCCACTTGGGCTTCTTTGGTTACGTGGGTGTGGCCGTTGATGGCTACGTCTACGGATCCCACCGGAAGGTCTTCGCGATAGTGGGCTACGGCGAATTTGAGGCCTTCGTAGGTAAAGAGTGCAAGACGGTCTACATCGGGGCCGTAGTCGCGGTAGTAATCGTTGTTGCCCAGTACGGCCCGCACGGGGGCGATGGTGCATAGGTGCTCGTAGTCCATCTCCGACGTGAGGTCGCCAGCGTGGATGATCAGGTCTGCGCCCTCAAGCTCATCCAGGAGCGCAGGCGAAAGATAGCCGTGGGTGTCCGAGATGATGTCGATGCGTTTGGCGCTTGCACTGTTCATGGGATCCCTTCCGCAAAAAACGATTCGGCAGATACATACAAAAAAGGCCCCACGGCTCCGCAGACGATGGGTCTACAGAGCTGCGGGGCCAGTGTGCTAGAGACTCAGAGCCTTCTTGAGCGGCACGACGCGGCGGCGCGAAACCGGCACGCGTTCGTCGACGCCCGTAATGCCCAGCTGGATGGCACCCGAGGGCACCGTCTCGACGTCCGTGACGCACGCCAAGTTGACGATATAGCGACGGTGAACACGGAAGAAGCCAAAGTCGCAGAGCTTGGCCTCAAACTGCGCCAGCGAGGTCGTCGACAAAAAGCGATCATCGACGGTATAGATGCAGGAGTAATCGTCCTTGGCCATGATAAAGCGAATGTCGTCCACGGGAATGAGCACCTTGCGACCGCCCTTTTCCACCGGGATACGCTCGATGGTCACCTTGCTGTCCGTGACCGGCTTGGCGCGCTGCATGACCTTCTCGATCGCGCGATCCAAGCGAGCTTCCTCGACCGGCTTCATCAGATAATCGACGGCATCCACGTCGAACGCCTCGACCGCATGGTCACTATACGCAGTCACAAACACGATCGCCGGCGGATTTTTGAGCTTATGCAGCGCCTCGGCAAGTTGCAGGCCCGAGGCACCGGGCATCGAGATATCGAGAAACACGACATCCACGCGACTTTCCATAAGCATCTCGATGGCGGAGCGGACGCTCGACGCCTCCGTGATCGTGCCGATCTTGCCCGTTTGCTCGAGCAGGAAGCGAAGCTCCGAGCGAGCCGGCGCCTCATCATCCACAATCATCGCACGCAGCATAGGGATAAAACCTTTCGTCAACTAACTACGCCGGGCATCCGCCGCATGACGTTGAGCCCGTAGCCTTTTATTTTACTCTTGAATGTCAAAGATGCTCTCTGACAAATCAAGATGAAGGAGCACTTTGGTGCCCTTGCCCGGCGCCGATTCGACACGCGTATAGGAGTGCGGCCCATAAAAGCGATGGATGCGCTCCGAAATATTGTGCATGGCCACACCGGCGCCGCCACCCTGGGGAGAGCTGGCGTCGGGACGGGCAGAGCGCTCGTCAAACAGTCTGGCGGCGGTACCCTCATCCATGCCCACGCCATTATCGGCCACGGCAATCAAGATTGCATCCTCGCCGTCTTGGTGAACGGTCACGTCGATCCTCAGGGCGTCGTCATCGCCCATACCATGACGCACGGCGTTCTCGACAATCGGCTGGATCACGAACGCCGGCACCAGCGTATCTTCCACGTCCTCAGACACATCGAACGTCGCAAGCACGCGGTCCTCGCCAAAGCGGGCCTTCTCAAAGGTAAGGTAGCGCTTGGTCTGTGCGACCTCGCGCGAGACCGGAATAAGCGATCCCGAGTTGTCGAGCGTGGCACGATAAAACGATGAGAACTCACGAAGCAGTTCGCGGGCCCGCAGCGGGTCGGTGCGCGTAAACGATGCAATGGTGTTCAGCGTGTTGAACAGGAAGTGCGGGTTAATCTGCGCCTGCAGCGCACGCACCTCGGCGCGCGCCGTGAGTTCCTTTTGCACCTCGAGCTCGTGGATGGCGAGCTGTGTGGACAAGATCTCGGCAAAGCCCGAGGCAAGCGCGTACTGGGTACGGTCGACGGCGCGCGGGGTCTTGTAGTAGAACTTGAGCGTGCCGACGGTACGATCGCCCACCTTGATGGGGGCGATAATGCCGGCGGGGACTTGGTTGTGTGAGCCGTCCGAGCCCACGACATCCACCATACGGTTGAACGACTGCACGATGCCATGTTCGATAACGTAGCGTGTGGCAAGCGTGTGAATGGGAGAATCTGGCAGCAGTTTTTCCTCAAACTCGCCCGCGCAGGCAAGCACGTTGTCCTCGTCGGTGATGGCCACCGTCATGGCGCGCGTCTCGGGCAAAATGCGCCGGCACACCAAACGCGCCGACTCCTGCGTCAGACCGCCCTTAATGTCCTCGAGCATGGCCGAGGCCACCGAGAGCGTCTCCTCGGTGTACTGGGAGCGCACCGAATCGGGATTGAGCGTCAAAAAGATAAAGATGCACAGAAAGATGCACAGCAGCGCGCAGGCAATCACCGTGGCGATCGGCTCGATACCGGTCACCAAGGCAAAAATAAAGTACACCAGCACGCAAATGGCGCAGGCAACGGCAATGATGCGAAAGATTGATATTGAACTATCGCGCTGGGCGCGGCGGTCGATCATTCGGCCCCCTCCAGGATACTGATCAGTTGTGCGTCACGCCAAAGCCCGTCCATGATCTTGGGCCAAAAGCTCTGGAAACGCAGGTAGCTTGCAGCGTTTTGGCGCGCATAGGCCTTTGCCTCGTCGATACCATGGCGCCAGATGCGCAGGTAGCCCTCATGCTCGCGGGTAAACACGCTGCGGACCATAGCGGTCTTGCGCACGCGGTCGTCGAGCTCGCGCGAAATCCACGGGCCCGGGTAGGGCATGAGCGATGCCGCCGTAACGGGAATGAGCTCCTTTTGATGCGCGGCGAATGTCAACTTGGCCCGTTCGTAGTACCAACGGTATACATCCTGCATAAAGCGCGGTGAGCGCTTTTCGGACTCCGGAGGCAGATGGCGCACGGTCCACTCGTTATCGAACCACACGTCGTAGCCAAACATGCGCATGTTAAAGAGGTAATCCAAGTCCTCGCCGCGGGTGATAAACGGGTCAAAGGCCACACGCGTAAAGGCGCGGGCGTGCAGGGCCATCAGGCCGCCGCACACGTAGTTGGAGCGCGAGATGCGGGTGCCCGAGAGCGCCTTTTTCATCCAACGGTTGAACTCGATGCGCTTGGTCCACCAACGATGGCAGATGCCCGCCTTGTCCGTGGGAGCCAGCGGCGAGCCGTCGCGATCGTAGAAATAGCCGCTCTTGACCAAGATCGGCAAGCCCTGACGTGTCTGCTGCCCCAACGCATAGGTCGCGCGCTTCATAAAGTCGGCGTCGATGACAGTCTCATCGTCATCCAAAAAGATAACCGCGTCATGCCCCAGCACAGCGGCACAGGCTAGCCCCATGTTGCGGATGGCACCGTAGCCTCGCAGGCTCACGCACTCGCCCGAACCCTTGGGCGCGATCTGAGCAACCCGGTCTGCAATGCGCGAGGCCTGGGTGTTGGTGACAACGGTGACCTTGAGCGTGGGATGCGCATCGACAATCTCGTGCACGCGCAGCGACACATCGGCTGTGGCAGAAACGGGACAGACCACCAAAAGGATGATGCGCGGGATGTCACGTACCTGCTCAAGCGAGGCCAGACAGCGGTCGAGTTCGGGATTGTCGGCGTTGAGTCGCGTCGAATGGTCATAGGTGCCAGGGGCGTTTGCGCAAGCGTCATCGCCCGCCCAATACGTTGGAATCACGACTGTGGCGTTCATGCCTTACCCTCCCTGCAACACAAAAACGGGACGCCGCCAAACACAGGCGACGCCCCGCGACCTAGCTGATTCCATCATACCCACTTGGGCAAATCATTGCTCGCAAGTCGCAATGTTTATTGCGGATAACCCCAAAAGAGTACCGTGGACAGGCACAATAGCCGCTCGCTCCTATGCGGCATGCTCTGCCGCCCGAGTCATGCGGGACAGGCGGACCAGCAGCATAAAGCCAACGATCAGCAGCACGCCAATGGAAAGGACGCCCAGCGACGGGTTGCCGGTCAGCGAGGTGACGACCGACACTAGGAAAGTGCCCATGACGCTTGCATAGCGACCGAAGATGTCAAAGAAGCCGTAGTACTCGTTGGACTTTTCCTTGGGGATAATGCGGCCAAAGTAGCTACGGCTAAGCGCCTGCACGCCACCCTGGAACAGGCCGACCATAATGGCAAGCACCCAGAATTCAAAGGCGGTCTTTAGGAAGAACGCGGCGAACAGCACAATGCCCATGTAGGCGGCGACTGCCACCAGGATCATGTTGAGCGTGCCCACGCGTCCGGCGAGCTTGCCGTAGATGATGGCGGATGGAAAGGCCACGAACTGCGTGACGAGCAGCGCCAGGACCAACTGGGTCGAATCGATGCCCAAAGCCGAGCCGTAGCTGGTAGCCATGGAAATGACCGTGTGCACACCGTCGATATAGAAGAAGAAGGCAATCATGTAGACCAGCACGGTCTTGTTGTGGGCGATCTCGCGCATGGTGTGTCCGACCTCGGAGAACACACCGCCCACGATGTGGCCGATGGTGTCCTCGGGACCGCGCTCGCGACCGTACTTTTGCTTATAGGTGCGAATGAGCGGCAGAGTAAAGATGAGCCACCAGGCGCCAGTGATGATAAACGACAGACGCGTTGCCAGCATGGTAGGGACGCCAAGAGCGGGGCCACCCATGATGAGCGCCAGGCAGATGACGAACGGCACGGTGGAACCGATGTAGCCCCAGGCATAGCCCGAGCTGGACACGGCGTCCATGCGCTCGTCGGTGGTAATGTCGGGCAGCATGGCGTCGTAGAACGTCATAGAAGAGTTAAGGCCGATGGTGCACAGCACGTACACGGTCAAAAATGCCATGGCGGACATTGGGATAGCCTGCGCCAGGCAAAGCACCAGGCCCGTGAGGAAGAAGCCCAAGAAGAACTTGATCTTGTTGCCGGCGTAGTCGGCAAGCGCGCCCAGAATGGGCATGAGCATGGCGATGACCAGCGAGGCGATCGTCTGCGCATTGCCCCAAGCGACCACCAGGTCGGCCGAGGAAGCGCCGGTATTGATGGCGTTAAAGTAAATGGGCACCACCGAGGTATTGAGCAGCACAAGGGCCGAATTGCCCACATCATACATAACCCAGTTACGCTCGAGCTTGGTGTATTTCATGGACAGGGACCCTTCGTATTCGCCCGATATGCAGTTAGTTCATCGTACCCCAATTGTCCAGAACCGCCGGTAAGGATTCGGCAAAGGGGCACGCACGAGCCCTATTCCTCGCGGTCGAACTCCTCATCGGCATTGAGCACGCGACCGCTGTAGTTGACGTGACTGGTCACGGCATCCATGTCACCGGTCTCGATAAAACGTGCGACCGTGCACTCGTAATCGACCAGCGCGCGATCAAAGACCTCGGGGAAACTCTCGTTCGAGACCTCGTCGGTAAAGGGATTCTTCCATGTCAGATGGCCCAGGTTGCCGGTGCGCTCGGGCAGCTCCGTCGTCACGCGATGGGCAAGGCCGTCGAGCAGCGAGTAGTCGTGCACCAAGCCCTCAACCAGCGAGATCGCGCGCGTCTTTGCGGAGCCGGCCGGCTCAATCGCGCGGTAAAGTCGCTGCATATTGGCAACGGCAGCACCGTACTCCCCCGCCGGAATGTCAATGCCGTACACGCGTCCGGCAACATAGCTCATCAGCACGCCGGCCACGCGATTGATGCGATCGGTGGTGACGATCTCGCCCGCCGGCGGGTAATCGTCGACCGTAGCGCCATCGCGTTTAAGCTGCAGCATCAGCACATCCAGGTCGCTCTCGATCACGGCATGGACTTGACTGCTCGAATTCTCAAGCTCTGAATCGGACTCCACGATGCCAAACTGCTGCTCATAGACAAAAGGATGGGCGTTGCGGTCGAGCACGTAATGAGACAGCAGGCCCAGCGCAAAGGCACGACCCAAGCTGGCGTCGCGCGGCAGTAGATGCGACACGCCGTCGCGCAGGCACGCGAACTGGCGAGACATGCGCGACCGATGCATGACCTGCGCCAGCAGCGTGCAGTCGGAAACACGCGGTGTCAGAATGTGAAAGAAAAACGGGTCGGGGCCTTGGTTGCCCAAGATAAAGGCAATGCGCTCTTCATCGGACGTGATGACGCCCTGCGGAAGACGGTCGATGCTTTCCTCGCCAAACAGATGATGCGTAATGAGCGCGGGCATAATAATCCTTTCGATTTCATTCGATGCAATCCATTATGCCCACCGCACAGTCATGCCAAACCTGTAACGGCAAACGATGGCACACCGACCCTTACGCAAGCCCCAAGTGCGCTTTGACCTCGGCAGCGCGACGGCGGGACACGGGCACCGTCGAGGTTACGCGATCGAGCCTAAGCTCCATCAGGCCCGTGGAGCCGATCTCGACATTATGCACGTCTTCCAAATTAACCAGATAGCTGCGGTGGACGCGGATAAAGCCCTCGGAGGCCAGGCGACGCTCGAGCGAGGAAATCGACTCATTGATCAGGTACGTCCCCTCGGCGCAGACGGCGTTGCAAAAATCGGCGCGCGCCTCAAAGTAGCAGACATCCGCCACGGGAATGAACACCTTTTTGCCCCCGCGATCCACCGTCAGGCGCAAAGGCTGGCGCGGAGCATGGACGACACGGCGAGCGCCCAGGGCAGTCTCGATCTTGTCGAGCGCCTTTGACAAGCGGGCATCCTCGACCGGCTTGACGACGTAATCGACAGCATCGAGGTTATAGGCATCGGCCGCATACTCGGCAAATGCCGTCACAAACACCACGACCGGCGGCGTCTTTAGGTTCTGCAGCGTCTCGGCAAGCTCAATTCCCGAGCGACCGGGCATGGTAATGTCTAAAAACAGCACGTCGGGCTTGTTCGACAGAATCGACTCCACGGCTTCGGTGACATTGCCCGCCTCGGCAATCTGACCCACACGCGTATCCTTTTCCAACAGATAGCGTAGCTCAGCCCTAATTGGGGGCTCGTCATCAACCACCAGGATGTTCCAGCCTTCGGACATATGCGCTTCCCCTCTTTTTTCTCTCAATCCAACCGCGTGCTACACCGTTAACGGCGCCGGCTCATGCGGCTCGCCGTTCAACTCAACGATGACCTGCGTTCCCACGCCCTCTTGGGACTTCACGCGCATGCCAGAATCTTCTCCGTAAAAGAAATGGATACGTTGAAGCACGTTGAAGAGCGCCAGGCCGCAGCCTCGCTTGATGGAGCCGTCGGCGGTAATGCTTTCGGGTTCCTCTCGGCGATGCTGCTCAAACAGGTGCGCACAGACTTCTTCGCTCATGCCGATGCCGTCATCTTCGACGATGATCTGCAAGCCGTCATCGGTCTCAAAAGCCTTAACACGAATAGAAAGCGGCTCGGTCTCGCGCTGCGCATGCTTGATGCAGTTTTCGAGCAGCGGCTGCAAGATAAACGGCGGCACCATGCTGTCGCGCACCTCAAAGTCGATGTCGACCGAAACGCGCAGACGGCCGTCGCCATACCGGGCCTGCATAAGATTGATATAACGGGTGCCCTGTTCCACCTCGTGCTCGAGCGTGGTGAGCGTATCGGAGTCAGAAAGCGTCTGACGATAGTAATTGGAAAAGTCGATCAGCAGCGATCGCGCCTTGTCGGGCTCGGTTCGAACGAGCGACACGATCGTGCTAATGGTATTGAATAGAAAATGCGGATCGACCTGCGACTGCAGGGCACGAAGCTCAACGCGGGCCGTGAGCTCGTCCTGGCGCTCGAGCTCAAAGCTGGCGAGCTGCGTGGAAATAAGGTCGGCAAATCCCGAGGCAAGGGCCGTCTGGCGCATATCAATGCTGCTCAGGCGGGGGTAATACAGCTCGAGTGTGCCCACGCAATGCCCACGCACGGTAAGCGGCGCGACAATGCCGGCGCGCAGGCGGGGAAAATAGCCGCCCGTCTCATTGGAGGCGTCACGCGAAAACACGCTCTGCTCACCCGTCTTGATCACGTTGAGCGTGGTCTCGAGCACCACCGGGGTTCCGGCAGGGCACTTTGCCGAATCCTCGCCCCAGCTTGCCAGCACCTGCTTGCCGTCGGTAAAGCAGATGGCAGAGGCGATGGTCTCGGACAGGATGATCTTAGACGCGCCCAGGGCCGCCTCGGGCGTAAGGCCGCGCGACGTGTAGGCGAATATTTTTGATGCAATGGCGAGCGTGCGGTCGGTTGCGCTCGATGTGAGGTCGTCGGGGACCACAAAGACATATGAGAAGAAGAAGCACAGCATGACCAGGCCGGCAATGACGACGACACCCGGGACGGGGTTGGGATTATCGGTTAAATCCCAGAAAAGCAGCAGGATAAGCAGCGGAACGACAATACCGAGCAAGATGGCCTGGACCACATGCTGGGCCGTACGGAAGACCTTGGTAGAGTTGTAGCTCTTGCCCAGAATCAGCCTATTAAGATCCACCGTCATCCCCTTTTACCCGTTGTACCGATAGCAATAAAGAGGGCCGAAGACGACCCTCTTTATTGCATTATGCAATCAAAAACTGTCTTTTATATCCAGTCATCGACAAACGGTAGCCTAGGCGCTGTATTTGTTGCCTTCACCGAAGGTACCAGGATCGACGATCCAGCCGTCCTTCATGATGACGTCCATGTTGTCGGTGTTGAGCACGTGGATGTCGGCGGCGACGTCACCGTTGACGACCAGCAGGTCGGCGCACTTGCCGGCCTCGATGGAACCGGTCTCGTCCTCGATGTGGCACATCTTGGCACCGTTGAGGGTGGCGCAGGTAATGGTCTCGACCGGGGTGAAGCCGATCTTGTCGACGAACTCGTACATCTCCTCAATGGAGCAGTTGCCGTACGGGGTGACGAAGGAGAAGGAGTCGGAACCGATCGTCATAACGACGCCGCGCTTCTTGGCCTCGCGCAGGCAGTCGTAGTTGCGCTGGAGCTCCTTCTCGACCAGGGTGCCCTCGTACTTGTCGTGCAGCTCGGGGACGTAAACGGGCGGATAGGTGGAGTACCAGGTGGGCAGGAAGGCGATCGTCGGGGTGAAGAAGGTGCCCTGCTCGGCCATGAGGTCCATGGTGCGCTCATCGATATCGAAGCCGTGGATCAGCTGCTCGCAGCCAAAGCGGACGGAATCGTAGGCAGCGGCGTGGTTGTTGTAGCAGTGGCTCCACACGGGGATACCGACCATCTTTGCCTCTTCGACCACGGCCTGGATCTCCTCGGAGCAGTAGTGCTGGTCGCGGCCGGAGTCCCAGCGCCAGATGCCGCCACCGGTAGCCCAAATCTTGATGGCATCGGGATTCTCGCGCAGGCGACGACGGACGGCCTTACGCAGGTCCCAAGGACCGTCGACCTGGTCGCCCCAGGGGTGGGAGTTCTTGTTCTCGAGCTGGCTGCAGTGGTGGGAGTCACCGTGGCCGGCAACGCGGCAGAAGCCCAGGCCGGTAGCCAGAACGCGCGGGCCCTTGAAGACGCCCTTGTCGATGCAGTCGCGGATCTGGATACCAAAGCGGCCGATCTCGCAGACGGTGGTGAGGCCGTGGGTGAGGCAGTCGTAGGCCTGCTTGACGGCGACGGCCTGCTTCTCCAGAAGCGGCTGCATGACCCAGTCGGTGTCATCGTCGGTCAGGTTGCCCGAGAAGTGCAGGTGGGTGTCGATCAGGCCGGGAAGGACGGTCTTGCCGGCGGCGTCGATAACCTCAACGCCCTCGGGAAGGTCCTGCATGGCACCGGCGTACTCGATCTTGCCGTTGTCGTCGACCAGAACGAGGGAGTTCTCGACCGGCTCGGCACCGGTGCCGTCGATGAGCTTGCCGCCAACGATTGCATACTTAGTGGACATGGTTCCTCCTTATGGATCCATATAGTGGGCGAGGCCGTATTGGGTTAAGGCCTCACAAAGCTACCCAAGTGGCGCCGGGTTCGGTGCGCGGAAGAGAGGGGCCCGCGCACCCGATCCGCCCCGGCTAGGCGTTATTTTTTGCGGGAATTGGTGAATGCCATGAGAGCCAGACCAATGGCCAGCCAACCGATCACGATGCTCCACTCCACCATGTTGAGGGAGGCGGGAGAGAACGGGATCACGAGCAGGCCGATGATGACGGCACAGGCAGCGACAGCAAGGCTGATGCCAAACTTGCCGCCGGGCACCTCGTAGGGACGAGGCAAGTCGGGCTCGGTGAAACGCATGCGCAGACAGGCGAGAGCGACCATGCCGCAGGAGAAGATGAAGGCGAGAGCCGACACGTTGGTCAGAGGGATGAGCATGTTCTTGCCCAGGAACGGACCGACGACGGTGATGACGCCCAGAACCATGCAGGCGAGCTTGGGAGCGCCGGAGCTGGGATCGACCTCGGCGAACTTCTCAGGCAGCTGGCCCTTGCGGCCCATGGCGAGCATGATGCGGCTCGTGGCGCCGTAGAAGGAGTTCATCGGGCCCATGGGTCCAAGCGTGGCAATGACGAGCATGGCCAGGTACAGGAGCATGTTGATGCCCTTGAGGCAGGCAAGCGCGGGAACCGGGCTCTTAACAAACTCATGCCAGTCGAGGATGGTGCCGAACGAGTAGATGCAAACCATGTAGAAGCCGCCGGCGGCCAGCAGGGCCAGGGAGATGATCTTGCCGAACTTGTTCCAGTTGAGGCCCTCGGCTGCTTCCTCAGCCTGCTGAGGAATGGTGTCGAAGCCGGCATAGAAGAACGGGGTCAGAACCAGGACCGACACGATGCCGGCGACCAGGCTGGCGCTCTCGGTAGCGGCCTTACCGCCACCAGCGCCGGCGACCTGGGAGAACACGGGCATGGCGTTGTCCGGCGAGCCGGTGAACAGCGAGACGCCCATGGCGAGCAGCATGCCGCAGAGCAGGGCCTTGGTCAGGAAGGCCTGGAGCTTGGCGGCCGAGCTGGCACCGCGGAAGTTGAGGAAGATGACGTAGACTGCAAAGCCGAGCGCGATCAGCGTCGGGAACAGGTAGACGTCGGCCCCCAGGATGGTGTAGAGCTTGACGGCGCGCAGCCACTCAAGGCCGGGCAGGCTGCCGAACATCTCGGACACGAGGGTCGAAATGGCGATGGCCTCCCACGGGCACAGGATGCCGTTGCCCAGGGCCAAAAGCCATCCGGTGATGTAGCTCAGCGTACGGCCAAAGCTACGATCGACATACTCGACGATACCGCCCGAGATGGGGATAGCAGCCGTGAGCTCACCGAAAACAGCTCCGACGGGCACGAGGAAGATTGCACCCAAGAGGAATGCGATCATAGCGGGAACGGGACCGCCGCCCACGACCATCCAGTCACCGACCTGCAGAACCCAACCGGTACCGATGATGGCACCGAAACCGATGGTGAAGAAGTTCCAGAGCGAAAGCGTTTTCTTCATGCCGCCATTATCCTCGACTGCAACTTCTGCGTTCTTGTCCGCCATTGTTCCCCTCCTTTCCTTTTTGACGCCCTTGGCGTCACCCCTTGCGCGGTCCGTTTTGCCGCGCGCTTTTATTCCATGGCTTTAAGATACGGCCTTGGCGCAGCAGCGCCGCTCGCAGCTCGACCGAAGGCAGAACTGCAAAACGAGCGGCACCGTTTTTGGGACGAACGGCGGGAGACGTCATTCGTCTTGGACGCTTTCATCTTGTCTGCTTTTGAATGCCTGCTGCCGTGACGCTTGGCGCGCGGCGCGGCAACGTTCATACCATTTGTCAGGCTTTTGGCGCACATGCCCATGTGTCGTGCATCTTTTTATGTAGGATAGACAAGTTACACATGAGGCAAGGTGATTCGAATGGCATACGGATACAATGACGGCGACCAACGGCCACAAAGCGTGCGCCTTGCCGGCCGCACCATGCCAACGCCCAGAAGCACCTCCGACAACGACAACCCGCAGCGCCCCCAAGAGCAGCTCGGGGCTTCTTCGCGGCAACAAAGCCGTACCGTGCAGCAGTCAGACCGCGTGAGTACGAGCACACGCCAACGCCAGACCGACACATCGCAGCCACGCCGCTACGATCGGCATAAGACCGACTACTACGTCAAGCGCTCCTTTTCGCGACCTCAACGCGATCGCGGCAATTCCGCCCCTCACCCCGCGTCGCACACCACAAGCTACGCGCTTCCGGCCCGCCGCCTACGCCTTGCGCTTTGCTCCATCGCCGCCTGCCTCGTCTTTGTGTTTTTGGGATCCTGCATCTCCCACGGATCAGCCGGTCTTGAGCCCACTGCCGAGGACAAGCTGCTTAAAGCTCCCGTCGCGCCCGGTTACTCCTTTGCGTTCTCGACCCCACGCTCGCAATGGCAGGCCGGCACCATGCCCCACATCTACCAAATTGACCCCGCATGGTCGGAGCTGCCCTATGCCGGTGGCACTATTCGCGAAAACGCTTGCGGTCCCACTTGCCTCACCATGGTCTATATCTTTAAGACCGGCCACACCGATAAGACACCGGTCGATATATGCGCACTGGCCGAAGCCGGCAACTACGCCCCCACTGGTGCCACCGAGTGGTCGTTTATGACAGGCGGTGCGTGGCAGCTGGGGCTCAACGGGACACAGCTCTATAACGATCGCGAATCGATTACCCAAGCACTTCGCTCGGGTGCGCCCGTCATCGCCGCAGTGCGCCCCGGTACGTTTACCAACGTAGGCCACTACATCGTGCTCTACGGCATCGACGATGCCAACCAGATTGGCGTCTACGACCCCAACTCGGCCAGCCGCAGCGCCCGTCGCTGGGGCGTCGTAGAGGTCCTCAACGAAGTCGAAGCCATGTGGGCCTACTACTAGTCGTTTAAGAACGTCCCCAATGACTAGGTGAATACCTAAGCGCCGGGTTGAAACAAAAGCCCCGCAGTCGGAGCGGACTGCGGGGCTCATGAAGAGAGGCTAGTTTGTGGGCGCTTTGCCTGGCGCCCACGAGAGAGACAACAGAGTAGAGACTACTCGTGGATGCGGGTACCGGAGAGACCGGCCATGGTCTCGGCAGCCTTGTCCAGAGCGCCGATGATGCAGGTGCGGCCCTTGCGGGAACGGGCGAACTTGATGGCAGCGCGAACCTTGGGCTCCATGGAACCCTTGCCGAACTGGCCCTCGTCGGCCAGGCGCTCGGCCTCATCGGCGGTGAGGTCCTCGAGCTCCTCCTGGTTGGGCTTGCCAAAGTTGATGGCGACATGCTCAACGGCGGTCAGCAGGAACAGAACGTCGGCGTCGCAGTCCTCGGCCAGCAGCTCGCCGCCCAGGTCCTTGTCGATGACGGCGGGAACGCCCTTGTAGCAGCCCTTGTTCTCGTAGTCGCGGACGACGGGGATGCCGCCGCCACCGCAGGCGATGACGATGAACTCGTTGTCGAGCAGGTTGAGGATGGAGTCGGCCTCGACGATCTTCTTGGGATCGGGGGAAGCGACGACGCGACGCCAGCCGCGGCCGGAATCCTCGACGAAGACCTTGGAGGGGTCCTCGGCCATGAACTCCTTGGCCTGCTCCTCGGTATAGAAGGGGCCGATCGGCTTGGTCGGGTTCTTGAACGCGGGATCGTCGGGGTCGCACTCGATCTGGGTGACGACGGTGGCGGCGTGCCAACGCTTATAGCGCTTGTGCATCTCGCGGCCGATGCCCTGCTGCAGGTGATAACCAATGTAGCCCTGGGACATGGCGCCGCACTCGGGCAGCGGCATCTCGGGGGTACCGATGGCATCGTGGGCAGCGGCGAAAGCGTTCTGGATCATGCCGACCTGCGGGCCGTTGCCGTGGGTGATGATGATCTCGTTGCCCTGCTCGATGAGACCGAGGAGAGCGTGGGCGGTGTTGCTCACGGCCTCGATCTGCTCGACGGGGTTGTTGCCGAGGGCGTTGCCGCCAAGGGCGACGACAATACGATCGGGCTTGCCAAGAGGCTTAGACATTGCTGGAATCCTTTCTGTAAAAGGCCTACAACCCATTAATAACCCGCGTCCGTGCGATACGCGAGTTTATTAAGGTTTATATTCTCTTTATCGCTCATTTTATTCATTTTGAAAATAGCGGAACGGTGAACGGTCGTTTTTATCCGCTCAGCGTACAGAACCCCAGCTCAGACATATCTACGCCATTTACGTGCGACTTTATTTAAATGCAGCGAGGATTATGCCAGATTATGCAAACTACATCTCTGCTAAACACAAAACGGACAGCACAATATCTTACTCGCACTATACGAGATTCTATGCACTAATAAGTCGAGTATGCACCCCTGCAAAAACAAGGGGCTTTTCATCCAGCAAAAGGAATAAAGAAGAGCTCCGAAAAGGCGGCAACAGCCAAGTCCCCCATCCATCCCCAAAGTGGCGCGAGGTTTCGCGGCAAAGCCGCGAAACAGCGAAGGGGGACGGAATACCCGGCCAACTACGTCCTTCATCCGCCCACACAATCCGAGGACGTAGTCGTAGCAGGATCTGAGGGCTAACCTTCGCGGACACTCCGTAGGACGAAAGAACCCCCGCCGCACGTAGTGCGCAGCGGGGGTTCTTTCATGTCCGAGGACGTCCGCGAAGGTTAGCCCTCAGATCCTGCGGTGGGAGACCTAGGCCTCGTTGTACACCGTCTTGAGCTTCAGCAGGTGCTGATAGCGGTCCATAGCGGCCTGCTCATTCTCCTTGAAGAGCTCCTCGGCGCGCTCGGGGAAGGAACGCGTCAGCGAAGCGTAACGGGCCTCGTTCATCAGGAACTCCTGATAGCCGCCCGCGGGCTCCTTGGAATCGAGCGAGAACTTCTTGCCGGCAGCAGCCTCGGGGTTGAAGCGGAAGAGGTTCCAGTAACCGCACTCGACGGCCTTCTTCATCTCGGCCTGGCAGTTCTGCATGCCGCCCTTCTTGATGGAGTGCATCTCGCAGGGGCTGTAGCCGATGATGAGGGACGGGCCGTCGTAGGCCTCGGCCTCGTGGATGGCCTTGAGGGTCTGAGCCGGGTTGGCGCCCATGGCGACCTGCGCCACGTAGACGTAGCCGTAGCTCATGGCAATCTCGGCCAGAGACTTCTTCTTGGTCACCTTACCGGCAGCGGCGAACTGAGCGACCTGGCCCAGGTTCGAGGCCTTGGAGGCCTGACCACCGGTGTTGGAGTAAACCTCGGTGTCGAAGACGAAGACGTTGACGTTGTGACCGGAAGCCAGGACGTGATCCAGGCCACCGAAGCCGATGTCGTAGGCCCAACCGTCGCCGCCGAAGATCCAGAAGGACTTCTTGGTGAGGTAAGCCTTGTCGGCGAGGATCGCCTTGGAAGCGTCGCAGCCGCACTTCTCGAGCTCGGCAACGTAGGCAGCGGCAGCGGTCTTGGAGGCCTCGGCGTCGTTGACGGAGTCGATCCAAGCCTGGCCGGCGGCCTTGAGCTCATCGGACGGACCATCGGCAGCGATGATGTCCTGGGTAGCGGCGATCAGCTTGTGCTGAACGGCCTCATAGCCAACGGCCATGCCCAGACCGTGCTCGGCATTGTCCTCGAACAGGGAGTTGTTCCACGCCGGGCCGTGACCGTCCTTGTCCTTGCAGTAAGGAGCGGTGGCAGCGGGGTTGCCCCAAATGGAGGAGCAGCCGGTGGCGTTGGAAATGAACATGCGGTCGCCGGCGACCTGGGTCACCAGACGTGCATAGGCGGTCTCGGCGCAGCCGGCGCAGGAGCCGGAGAACTCCAGGTAGGGCTGCTTAAACTGGCTGCCCTTGACGTTGGCCGCGATGAGCTCCTTCTTCTCGGAGACGTTCTCGACCATGTAGTCCCAAACGGGCTGCTGGTCCATCTCCTGCTCGGTGGGAACCATCTCGAGGGCGCCCTTGGGGCAAACCTTGACGCAGTTGGTGCAACCCATGCAGTCGAGCGGGGACACAGCCACGGTGAACTTCATGCCCTTGGCCTTGGGACCCATGGCGTCGAGCGTGCGGGTAGCCTCGGGCGCGGCGGCAGCCTCGTCCTCGGTCATCGCGAACGGACGGATGGTGGCATGCGGGCACACGTAGGCGCACTGGTTGCACTGGATGCACTTGGTCTCGTCCCAGTGGGGAACGACCACGGCGACGCCGCGCTTCTCGTATGCGGAGGCGCCCAGCTCAAACTGGCCGTCGGCGCAATCGACGAAGGCGGAAACAGGCAGGCTGTCGCCGTCCATGCGATCGATGGGCTCGAGCAGGTTCTTGACCTGCTGGGCGATAGCGGATTTGGTCTCCTCGGAGAGCTCGACGGGAGCGGCATCCTCGGCGGTAGCCCAGTCGGCCGGAACCTCGAACTTACGGAAGGCGGTAGCGCCGGCATCGATGGCCTTGTGGTTGGCGTCGACGATAGCCTGGCCCTTCTTCATGTAGGACTTGGTAGCCGCGTCCTTCATGTACTGCAGGGCGTCCTCGGCGGGCAGGACCTTGGCCAGCGCGAAGAAGGCGGACTGGAGCACCGTGTTGGTGCGCTTGCCCATGCCGACCTTAGCGGCCAGGTCGATAGCGTCGATCAGGTAGACGTTGACGTTGTTGTTCGCGATGTAGCGCTTGGCCACGGCGGGCATATGCTCGGCGAACTCCTCGTCGCTCCACTGGCAGTTGACCAGGAAGGTGCCGCCCGGCTTGACGTCGCGGACCATCTTGAAGCCCTTAACGATGTAGCTGGGGTTGTGGCAAGCGACAAAGTCGGCCTTGGTCACGTAGTACGGCGAACGGATCGGAGAATCACCAAAGCGCAGGTGCGAGACGGTGACGCCGCCGGTCTTCTTGGAGTCGTACTGGAAGTAGGCCTGGACGTACTTGTCGGTGTGGTCGCCGATGATCTTGATCGAGTTCTTGTTGGCGCCGACGGTACCGTCGCCACCCAGACCCCAGAACTTGCACTCGATGGTGCCGGGGGCTGCGGTGTTGGGCGCATCCTCGGCCTCGGGCAGGCTCAGGTTGGTCACGTCATCGACAATGCCGATGGTGAACTCGCGCTTGGGCTCATCCTTCTTGAGCTCCTCGAAGACAGCAAACGCGGACGCGGGAGGCGTGTCCTTGCTGCCCAGGCCATAACGGCCGCCGACGACCTTGATGCCCGTCTTGCCGGCCTCGTAGAGAGCGGAGACGACGTCCTGGTAGAGCGGCTCGCCGATGGAACCCGGCTCCTTGGTACGGTCCATGACGGCGATCTTTTTGACGGTCTCGGGGAGAACGTCGACGAAGTGCTTGATGGAGAACGGACGGAACAGACGAACCTTGACCAGGCCGACCTTCTCGCCGTGAGCGTTGAGGTAGTCGATGACTTCCTCGAGCACGTCGCAGAAGGAGCCCATGCACACGACGACGCGATCAGCATCGGGAGCGCCGTAGTAGTTGAACAGGCCGTAATCGGTGCCGAGCTTCTCGTTGATCTTCTTCATGTAGCCCTCGACGACGGCGGGAAGCTCGTCGTAGACCTTGTTGCAGGCCTCACGGTTCTGGAAGAAGATATCGCCGTTCTCGTGGCTGCCGCGGGTGTGCGGGTGCTCAGGGTTGAGCGCGTGGTCGCGGAAAGCCTGGACGGCGTCCATGTCGCACATCTCGGCCAGATCCTTGTAGTCCCACATGGCGACCTTCTGGATCTCGTGGCTGGTGCGGAAGCCATCGAAGAAGTTAAGGAACGGGGTCTTGCCCTCGATGGCGGCAAGGTGAGCCACCGGCGAGAGGTCCATGACCTCCTGGACGTTGCCCTCGGCGAGCATGGCGAAGCCGGTCTGGCGACAGGCCATGACGTCGGAGTGATCACCGAAGATGTTCAGGGCGTGGGAAGCGACGCAACGCGCGGAGACGTGGAAGACGCCCGGGAGCTGCTCGCCCGCGATCTTGTACATGTTCGGGATCATCAGGAGCAGACCCTGAGAAGCCGTGTAGGTGGTGGTCAGAGCACCGGCGCCCAGCGAACCGTGAACGGTACCGGCTGCACCTGCCTCGGACTCCATCTCGACGACCTTGACCGGGGTGCCGAAGATATTCTTGCGACCCTGGGCCGCCCACTGGTCGACATGGTCGGCCATCGGGCTGGACGGCGTAATGGGATAGATTCCCGCTACCTCGGTGTACGCATACGAAACATATGCGGCCGCCTCGTTGCCGTCCATAGACTTAAACTTACGCGCCATATACCCCTCTCCTCTCATATAGGTATACAGGCCCCGGCGATCGCCGGGATGTTGGCGTGATGGGATTTACGCTGTTGCTTCCAATCATCTGGCAGGCAGGCTCAGCAGCAGGTACGTGGCGTGGAGAGAAGACATGCCGAGGCGAGGGGCAACTGATGCACCCCACAGACCCGACCGCCCGTCTTGCACATGACCGAGCGCCGCAAAGGCCGCATGCCGGATGCTCCCGGGCACGCCCCGGCGATGGGAAGCGCCCGCAACGGAAATCCGCATGCGGGTTTATTGTACCCCGCCGTTAAGTGTAATTTCGACAAATATAGGCGGGCGGTAAAGGTTTACCTCGGGTGACCGCCAAGGGCCAAAATGGCCCCTCCATCCCCGGGCGACCGGCTCTGGCGCGCCAAGGAGTGTCCCCAGCCGGCAGAGAAAAGGAACGTCCCTATCTGCCGGCTAGAGAGCACCGAAGAGGATGGCGTAGGTAGTGGATTCGCCGAGCTTGAGCTCGTCGCCGGGATTGAGTTGGGCGGAACGGCCGGGCTCGACCTGAATGCAGACGCGCGTGGCCCCGTTTACCACCACGGTTCCGTTGGTGGACGACAAGTCCTCGACGTGCCAGATATTTTGAGCATCGCACCAGATATGGGCATGGCGGGCCGAGACATCGTCGCCGACGTCGGTAATATCGCCCTCACCAGTGGCCAGCGCGCCAATCTCAACACCCTGCTCACTCGGCTGAATCCAGCGCGGGGCGCTCACGACAAAACTGTTTTGCACGCGCAGCAAGCCCAAGGGGTGCGCCGGGGCGGGTTCGCATTCGCCCGCGGTCATCGACATGCCAAGCGAACGCGGCGTGGAGGTGCCTCCGCCACAGGTCGCGTGCGCGTAGTCGATGGCATAGTTCACCGAGGACCGCACATCCGCCGAACAACCGACGGCGACAAACAGCACCAGCACAGCCTCGGCGCGCTCGGCGGGCATGAGTTCCGCCGCCTGGGACAGGCGATCGAGCGCGTTGCGATAGAGATTCGTGTCCTGGTGGCACTCTTCGAGCGCGCGTACCATCGGTTCACCTGCAGAACCGCACACCATATTGATCACAGCCGTGGAGTCCATGGGATTGCGCTGGCGCAGGGCCAGTTGCGACATAATACGCGCAGCCGAGGTACCGTATTCGGCAAAGTAGCGCTGCTGAAGCGTGCCGACCGGCGCGCGAACGATAAAGCGGGAAACCCAAGAGCGATCGGCGGCTCGGCTCTGCGGGCTGCGGCCGTCGGCGAGCGGACGGGACGAAAGCACCAAGCCGCACAGCTCGATATGGCTCAGATGCGCCGCGCGCTTAAAGATGTCAAACATGGCCCCGCATGGGGTGAGCTCAACTTGAGATGCCATGACCTAGGCCTCCTTGGTCGTAGAAATAGAATCGGACGATACTTCGACAGGTCCGCCAAAAGTACAGGCAGCTGCGGCTCCACCGGCAAGCGGAGTCGCCATCTGGGCTTTTGTGCGTCGCGGTGCCGAAACGGGAAGTTCAAAGGCAAAGCCCATCGCAAGCAAAAACCACGTAAGCGTATAGGTTGCAACCAGAGCGGCAACAAGGCCGCCCATCACGGCGCGTTGGAAAAATACGCTACATGCAGCCACAACCAGCACCGGAACCTCGCAGGCAGAAAGCGCAAGCACGCCCTGCAGGAACCCCGAGCGCCGATCACGCGCAAGTGCCCCCGCGGCAACGCCGGCTATGCCTGGCAGCGCCAACGCCAGTGCGGCAATAATACCCGGTAGCGACCCAGACCACACGAGCGATCCCAAAGTCGCCGTCACGCGAGCGCCCGACGCCAGCAGCGCGGCCGAAACCACGACCACAGCCCAAACCACGCCACAGACGACCGTCGCGCCGACCATCAGCGCGCGACGAACCGCGCGGCCAGACGCATCCATGGGGCACGGCGTGAGCGGCTCGCCGCGGAGCGAACGACCGACATTTTGCGCATAGTGGTCACAAAACGCCGAGAGCGCCGCCTCGACCGCCGCCGGCTCGGGACGATCTTTTTGATGGCTGGACAGACAGGCCATCACCACGTCGAACAGCTGGGCATCGACAAACGCCAGCGCATCGCGTAGCTCTTCGGAATCCGGCTCAAGCCCTAGCTGCTGGGCCTGCTCGGCCGCGGCGAGCGCCACATCGGGCTCACGACGAAGCAGCTGAGTCAAATCGCAACCGGGCGCATGGGCACCAATGGGATAGTCGGGCCGCGCGTCCATCTTGAGACGGTAGGGGCTCGCGATGTCGCGCGTCTTTTTGCGCGAACCCGAGGTGCCCGAAGTGCTCGGCGCGGCTTCGTATGGCACGACGCCGGCAATGAGCTCGTAAACCGTGCTTGCCGCGGCATAAACGTCAATCGCCGGCGACATACGCAAAGCGCGCAGGTCGGGAATATCGTCGGTGAGCATCTCGGGCGGGGCATAGGCAACCGTCGCGCGACGCAGCGTGGCATAACGCTCCGTAAACGACGCCTTGCCGCCGGTACCGGCCACGGCCGACGCAGGCTCAAGCGCCAGCGACGAGCCAAAGTCGATCAGGCACAGGTCAAAGGTGCCCTCGGCAAGCTGCCGGTCAAGCGGTAGACGCGCCGTGCGCACCATAATATTAGCGGGCGAGATATCGCGATGGACAAAGCCCTCGCCCACCAGGCTCATGCGGCAGAGCAGATCGAACAGGTCGCGACCCAGACGCGCCGCCACAAGCGGCGACAGGCGTCCGGCATCGTCCACGGCAAGTCGCGAACGCAAGCGGGCAAGCGTCTCGCCCTCGACCCATTCCATGACAATTGCAGGCACACCGTCGACCTCGCCCCAGCCATAGAGGCGGGGAAAGCCCTTAAGGCCCGAAAGGGCGCGATGGCATTCGTATTCCTCGCGAAACGCCGCCTTGAACTTGGCGACCAGCGCCTCGTGAGCGGCATCGTCATCAAACTCATCGCGCGTCGGCAAGATGAGCTGCTTGAGTGCCACGGCCTCGCCTTGGGCGTTGACAGCACGCGTCACGCGGCCGATACCGCCACGGCGCATGGTGGCATCGTCGGCAAACAGCATCGTAAAACGACGCAGATAGGCAGGCAGCTCGTCCTGACCGAGCGCAATGGCCGGCTCAAACCCGTCGACACGCGCCAGGCGCAGGCCGACCATGGGATCGCGACCGAGCGATTGTGGTGTGGTGGATGCAAGATCGGTCATCATAGGGCAAGCGCCGCCACGTTATTGTTGAAGTTACCGAGCGCGACGTCATCATCGCCGTAATGGCCGACCCATTGGCATAGGTTGGTGTAACAGCCCCACAGATTGGCATACTGCTGATACCACTTTGACCGGGGCGAGAATGTCTGACGACCGAACTCGGCTCGAATGACAAACATCTCCCCGACCAGGCTGTCGCACGGCCTGGGATCTCCCGTAGAGTTATAGGTCGAGACCACGTCATTGGCACGAGAAACATAGCCGTCGAGCATGTTGTACTTGGTCACAAGCCAACTGTGAATGCTCTCTTCCTCAGCAGCGGAAAGGCCACCGGAGTTTGCATCGTTGTCAGTGTTGCCGCTCGTCGAGCCGCCGTTTACAGACCCTCCGGTAGAGGAACCCGACCCAGAGCCGCCGCCCGAACTCGATGAATCCGAGCCGGAGCCAGAAGTATCCGAGCTACCGGGCTTTCCGGACTGTTGGGCGTCCTGTTCCTTCTGCTGCTCGACCTTATTCACCGTTGCCGCCACGTTATTGTTGGACAACCGATCGATGATCTTGGTGTTGGTGAGCACGATGGTTTTGCCATTGGCAAGCGTGACTTCGTTGTCCGGGGCCTCGGCGCCGCCCGCATCGTCGGTGCCAAACACAATATGCCCGACCACACTTGCCCAAGCATATCCAGTCGTGGTGCCCAGATCACTTTTGACCTCATGCCCCACGCGCGGTTCGCGTGCGGCATGCGCCTGCATCATGGACGGCACGGTCATGCCATAGGCAGAAACGCCAGCCATGACCAGCACCAGCGAGCACGACAGCAGCGCGTACGCCCGAGGCGCCAGGCCCAGCCGGCGTCGCATGCGCACCGCGGCGCCGCGCTTTGTCTGAGTGCCACCGGGCCGCATGCGTTCTCCTCCAACAAAAACACGCCGCTCGGGAGCGGCGCATTCATTCAAATCCATATTTGAGTGTATCAGCGAACCCAAAAGGTTGCGCAACGAATGGGCAAATTAAGGATGCGAGCGGAAGCATCCATGCGATAAGCGGATACGAAGCATCTTTGTTGCACAACAAACTCACAGTCACACGGGGAAATTATGACTACCCCGTGCGGCGCGAGGAAAACATACGGCAGGAGCAGGCTCGCCACCTAAATCGCGCGACGGGCCTCGATGGCGCGGCCAAGCGTAAGCTCGTCGGCATACTCCAAGTCGCCGCCCACGGGAAGGCCGCTTGCCAGACGCGACACCTCGACGCCCAACGGCTTGATGGTACGGGCCAGATAGCTCGCCGTGGTCTCGCCCTCAATATTGGGGTTGGTGGCGATGATGACCTCGTGGATGTCCTCGTGGCCCAAGCGTGCCAGCAGCTCTCGAATGTGCAGCTGCTCGGGGCCAATCTTGTCCATGGGACTGATCACGCCGCCCAATACGTGGTAGAGGCCGTGGTAGCTGCCCGTGCGCTCAATCGCCTGGACATCGCGCGGCTCGCCCACCACGCAAATGCGAGTGGTATCGCGCATCGGGTCCTGGCAGATGGAGCACTCGTCGGCCGTGGCGTAGTTAAAGCAGCGGCTGCAGAAGTGGACCTCCTGCTTGACCTCCAGGATGGCCTCGGCCAGGCGGCGCGCCTCCTCGGCATCGGCCTCGAGCAGGTAATAGGCGATGCGCTGGGCCGACTTGGGACCAATGCCCGGCAGACGGCCCAGCTCATCGAGCAGTTTTTGCAGACTGTGATTTGCACTCATAAATATTTGTGTCTTAGAACGGCATGCCCGGGATGTTGAGGCCGCCGGTGATGGCGCCCATCTGCTTGTTGGCGAGCTCGTTGACGCCGCGGACGGCCTCGTTGACGGCAGCCATGATCATATCCTGCAGCATATCGACGTCCTCGGGATCGAGGGCATCGGGATCGATGGTGAGGTTGACGAGCTCCATCTCGCCGTTAACGGTCACCTTGACCATGCCGCCGCCGGCAGAGGCGTCGACGGTCTGGGACTTGAGGTTCTCCTGCGCGGCGGCAAGCTGCTCCTGCATCTTGCGGGCCTGCTTCATCATCTGCTGCATGTTCATACCGGCCATGATGGCTCCTTTACGTGCGGCCGCACGCCGAGCTGCAAGGGCAGCCGGAGCACGGCAGGACTTTCAAACTCAAAAATCGTACCACGGCGCGGGGCAAGCAAGCGGGGCGGACACGCTACCTCAGTCGATATACATGTCCTGGAGTGCAAGCCGCACCCAAAAATTATGCAAAGTTGAATAATTCGCATCTGCATAATATTGAAAGCTAAATCTCGTAGAGCCGGAATCCGACATTTAATGCGTACCACTAAATGGCTAAATGCCGAGCCACTACTCGAGGCGGCACGCATGACGGCGGGGTATAATTTGATTGCCATAGATAGCAATTTGGAGGTACCCCATGAATGCCCCCGACGCGCTCCAAAACATCCGCTCAAAACACCCCGCTGCATATTTTGTTCTCTATCTCTTTGTCGGCTGGGCATTGCTGGTTGTCATCACCCATGCTATAGCCTTTGGAGCAGAACTGCTGGTAGCCAGCTCGGATAAGCCCGTTGTCAAATGGGAGGCGACCGATGAGTGCACCGACGGAACCCGAACCGTTTACTACAACAGCCCATCCCTCTACCAAGAGTTCAAGGTCAAGATAAAGAACTCCAAGATTGTCGATGCCGAACTAGGCGTTTTCTCGACAATCGGAGCAACCGTCAGCGCCGAGCAAGTCGAGTACACGGACAGCCATGCAACGTATCGTATCGACCTCAGCATCCTAGGCCGACCGTCACGTACCTGTCTACTCGAATGCGATATACGCGGCACCACATTACACATGTCCGAAATACAGATGCGCCCGGACAAAGAGTTCTCTTCTTGAGCAGTATGCCCGCCCGCGCAGCTACTCCACCGGCTTGAAGATGGTCGACTGGCCGAAGACGCTTCGGATGAGGGCTTTGGCCTCGTCCTCGGTCTGCGGAATGCTGGGAGCTGCGCCTTGGTGGCCGAAGGGGCTGCCGGCGCCGGGGTTGGACTCCCAGGGAGCTGCAGGAGCGTCCTCCTCTTTGGGGGCAGCTACAGCGGACTTGGGCGCGGGCGTCGCACCCGGCACGTCGAACGGAAGCAGATCGTCCCCGCTCGCATCGCCAGCAAAACCGCCGACCATGGCATCGTCGTAGGGAACCTGCTCGGATTCCCATGGCGCAGACGACGCGGCAGGCTGAGATTTGGGAGCGGCAGAGCGCTCGGGCGCACGGGGTGCGGGCTCAGTCGGGAGCTTACCCGTGGCAGGAGCGCCGGCGGGGTTGTCGGAGCGTAGCCAGGGGGCTTTTCCCAGGTCAGACGACTTGGGCGCAGGCGAGGCGGGCTTGGGCGCGGGTGTCGGAGCAGCCGGTTTGGGCGCCGCGGGCTTAGGCGCCGACGGGGTCGATGCCGCTACCGGTGCCGTTTGCTGCTGCGACGCGCTGGCGCTCGAGAATGCAGGGGCCGCCGAGGACACGGGTTGCGGGTCCGCAGATGCCGCAGCCCGTGCAGATGGAGAATGCTCCTCATGTTGAGGAGCCGGCGTGCCACCCCCATCCAGGACATAGTCGACGGTACGACGACCGAAGACTGCGCAGACCGTCGGCAGAACCACCGACTGTGTATCGGCGCGACCGAGCATCTTGATGGCAAAGGTCGAGCCCGCAGGGAACGAGACCGTGAGCTTGGAGCCGTCGTCGGCCGTGGCGCGGGCGTTGAGCAAAAGCCCTGCGTAGGAAGCCTGACGCGCCTTGACACGCTCGACAACCTCGGCCCATTTGCGCTGGAGCTCGCCGGCATCCTCGACCGCGGGGGTCTCGGCGGCGCCGGCGGCAGCAACCTGAGCGGCGGTGTTGGGCTTGGACACCGGCACGGTCGATGCAGCAGGCGCGGAAGCCGGAGCCGCAACGGGCTGAGGTGCAGGCGTTACAGGTCTGGGCGCCGGCGCAGGAGCCGCGGACTTGGTCGCAGGCTGGGCAGCCGGAACAGCAGCGCCGCGGTCCCAAGGCATACCGCCCTGGCGCGCGGACGTAGCAGCGGGGGCAGCGGATGCCGCCGGAGCGGCAGCACGAGCGCCCGAAATGAGCGTCGGCTGTTGGGCAGCAGCGGGTACGGATGCTGCAGGCGCGGCGGCCTGAGCAGCAGCCACGCTCGCCGGCACGGCGCCGTTGGCAATCATGGCCTCCAGGCGTGCCACGCGCTCGGCCAATGCCTCAATCGTTAAATCGGCCTCGGGACGCGCCAGACGCGTGCAGGCAATCTCGAGCACCAGGCGCACGTCGCTCGCGCCCCTCATCTCCAGTGCGGCATCGTCGAGCACCGTCAGCACGCGGGCCAGGCGGTCGGCAGGATGCTCGCCAAAGGCAGCGGCCTCGGCAGCAAGCGCCTCGGCCTGCTCGGAGCCGCCCTCAAACAGCTCGGCACGGGCACCGGCAACGCAGGCAACGTACACGTCGCGCACATGCGCCACCAGGTCGCGCGTCAGCTCCAGCAGGTCATTGCCCTCCTCGACCTGCGCACGGATCAGTCCATAGAGCTCGGCAACATCGCGATCGGCAATGGCGCGGGAAAACTCGCCCAGAATCTGGTCCGAAACCTCGCCCAAAAGCGAGCGGGCGTCGTCCGCATGCACAGAACCGTTGCCAAAGACGCTCAGCTGCTCCAGCGTGGAAAGCGCGTCGCGCATACCGCCCTTGGCATGGCGCGCCACAATGGCGAGTGCCTCGTCGTCGTAATCGAAGCCCTCCTGCTCGCACACGTAAGACAGGCGATGCTCGATATCCTCGTTGCCGATGCGGTGGAAATCGAAGCGCTGGCAGCGTGAGAGAATGGTCTCCAGAATCTTTTGCGGGTCGGTGGTGCACAGCACAAAGATCACGTGTGCCGGCGGCTCCTCAAGCGTCTTGAGCAGCGCGTTGAACGCCGCCGTCGTGAGCATGTGGACCTCGTCGATGATATAAATCTTGTACTTGCCGCGCACCGGGGCAAAGTTGACGGAGTTGATGATCTCCTCGCGCACGTTGTCCACGCCGGTACGGCTTGCGGCATCGAGCTCGTAGACATCGGGGTGGTTACCCTCGGCAATGAGCTCGCACTCCTCGCAAGTACCGTCGGGCATGCAGCCGCTTGCACCCTCGGCGCGCGCCGCCTCGGCATTGCGGCACAGCAGCGCCTTGGCCAGAATGCGCGCCATGGTGGTCTTGCCCGTGCCGCGCGGTCCGCAGAACAGGTAGGCGTGGGACAGGCGCCCCTCGGTGATGGCGTGCTCGAGCGTCGAGACGATATGCTGCTGGCCCACCACGGAGTCAAAGGTGAGCGGGCGATACTTTCGGTACAACGATTCCATGGGTGCTCCCCCGGGTATACTGAGTCTTGTTGCCGCGGCGGCCATGCGGTCGCACGGCATACTGCATTCCATAATAACCCGTACGGCGAGCCCGCCGCGATAGGAGTCCAAAGAGCATGGCAGACGCAGAGAGCAACCTCGTTCCCTCCGAAGCAGCCGACCAGGTCGAGGTCGCGCTCGAGGAGCAGGCCGCAGCCGATGACGGCATCCTGTACCTCAACGAGTACCAGTACGAAAACGACCTGGTCACCGACTTCGCCCGCCTGGTCGCCTCGCCCAGGCGTCGCGGCTCGCTGTATGTCGCCGCGGCAGTTGCCGCGCTCATCGGCATCGGCATGCTGGTGGCCGGCGGCAGCTGGATCAAGTTCGGCGTCGTGTTGATCGTGTTCGGCGCCTTTTTGGCCTGGTGGAGCAAGAACCTGCACCACACGCTCGCCCGCGACTTTATCGACGCCGTCGAGGCCGACGAGTCCATGGGTGGCCGCTATCGCCGCGTCGCCGCCAACGAGGACGGCCTGATGGTTTGGGGCAAGAGCGGCAAGTCGCAGTTCTTCCCGTTTGACAAGCTCGACCACGTACTCGACGGCGAGCGCATCTTTGTGGCCATGTTCGCCGACCAGGGCGTGACGATCCCCAAGGACACCTTCGTCCGTGGCGATGCCGAGCAGTTCGGTCCCTTCCTCAAGGCCCGCATCAACAAAAAACTCCGCATCGAGACCAAGAAGAAGAAAATGAAGGCCGAGAAGGCCGCCGCCGAGGCCAAGCAGGGCGACAAGCCCCAGGAGACCAAGGGCAAGCGGCGCAAGCAGAAGAAGAACAAGAAGAAGCGCTAAGGCCAAGCCAGGCAGGCAGCCTCGCATCCCGCTATCCTCCCCATGCACCCGAGCGTGCTACACTAGCAGCATCTATGCCACCGCGAACGGCTCGGCCCCGCGCCCGCCGCTCGCAAACGAACTTTAAACGCACGAGGGTTGGCCATGCCGCTTTTCTCGCAACATACCGCCCGGTTCTCGCCGGACGTTCCTTTGGAGGGCACCAGCTCTCGCGAGCTGCTCAAGCGGTACCAGCCGCTCGAGACACTTGCGACCGGCGGTTTTGGCTCCATCGAGATCTGCCGCGACACGCACCTGCGCCGCCGCGTCGCCATTAAGCGCATCCCCCTTATTAACGGTGTCGGCATGCCCGCCAGCGACATCATGGATGTCCTGCGCGAGGCGCACACTGCCGCCATGCTTCAACATCCCAACATCGTGCAGGTCATCGACTTTACGCACGACACAGCCTATGCCTACCTAGTTATGGAATATGTCGATGGCATGTCGCTGGCCGAGTTTTTGCACCGCGTGGACGGTCACTCACTTACCTTTGACGAGGCCGCGGCCATTGCCGATGCCCTAGGCCAGGCGCTCACCTTCGCCCATAGTAATGGCGTACTCCACCTGGACATTAAGCCCGCCAACGTGCTCATCGACCACTCGGGCAATGTAAAGCTCACCGACTTTGGCATGGCGCGACTGTCGTCCGCCGGTGGCTTTGGCGGCTCGCGCGGCGGCACCATCGGCTACATGCCGCCCGAGCAGCTCGATATCGAGACCGGCACGGTCGATGAGCGCGCCGATGTCTTTGCCCTCGCCTGTGTAATCTATGAGGGCCTGTGCGGCAGCGCTCCCTTTATGGCGGCCACGCCCGCCGACTCGCTCGACCGCATCATCGGCGGCGCCACCTATCCCAGCGAGCTGATACCACACTTTCCCCCGGGAGCCGAGGCCGCGCTCATGAGCGCGCTCTCCCCCATGCCGCAGGACCGCCCCAGCAGCGTCGAGACATTTTGCGACCAGCTCCTTGCCGGTCTGGGCAGCGTGCGCGAAGGCCGTCGCAGCCTGGAGCAAATGGTTGGCGAACTTTCGGATGACGAGCAGGAGCTCGACGATATCGAGCCGTCGCACTACGAGGACGACGCCATCGAGGTCGACCCCGCACTCGGCTGGGCGGGCACGCGCTGGAGCCATGCGCGCGACTACACCATGCGCACTATCTCGGCGCTAACGTGCGGCACCTTTAGCTTTTTGCTGATGCAAACGGCCGGGGTCGCGGCGCTTCCCGGCCTGGTCATTGCGGCCATCGCGATCGGAGTGGCGGCTGGCCTGGCCCCCCAGATTGGCTCGGCCATCTCGGCTGTGGGCTTTTTGGTGCTCATGGCCAACGCCACCATGCAGGCACAGGGCATCCTGTCGATGCTGCCCGTCGCGGTGATCTTTGCCGCCGCCATGTCCGGTTGGTGGATCGCCTGGGGTCGCACCGAGACTGCCGCGAGCGCCACGCTCACCTGTGCACTCGCGCTTGGCTGTCTGACCGGCAATACCTTCCTGGCAGCTGGGGTCGCCGCCGGCGTCGCGTCATTTTGGCTCGGCCCGGCAAGCGCCGCCGCGGCAACGGGCATGGGCGCGCTTTTTGCCCGTCTGGCCACGGTCGCGCTTTCAGCCGGAGGCGTGCTGGGGCTCGGTAACGTTGCCGCAGCGCTGGGAGACCCGCTCCTTTGGGCTGCCTTTGTGCTGGTCGCGGCAACTGCCGCGGCGTCATCTGCGCTGCTCAATGCCCATGCCAAGCGTGCCAATCAGGGCTCAAACCTTGCCGCAATCGCCGCAATCGCTGTCACCGGCATCGGCTGCGCAGCGGCGTCCTGTCTTGCACACCATATGGAAATTGCCAGCCTTGCAGCCGCGGTCGTCGCCAAGGCGGCGGTTGCGGGAACCCTATCCTCTATAATCGTTGGGATATGCCTATATTTGCTCGGATACCAAAGAACCTATACGGAGAGTGATCTTTCGTGAACTTCCTGAACATCTTCGAGGACCACGTGGCCGGCATCTTCGGTGCCACCCGTGCCCCGTTCTCCTTTAAGAAGCTTGCCAAGCAGGCCGCTCGCGACATGGAGGATCAGACTCTGGTGATCAACGGCGTCAACACGGCGCCGGCACTCTATACCATCCTTATCGCCGCCGACGACGATCCCATGCTCGCCCCGTTCTACCCCGAGCTTTCGCGCGAGGTCCGCGAGTTTGTGAAGGCGCAGGCCGAAAAGCGCCGCTATGTCTTTGTCGGCGAGCCCCTCGTGCGCTTTATGATCGATCCGCAGCTGCGCGCCGGCAAGTTCTCGGTCTTTGCCGAGAACGTCGATGCCCCCACGCTCGGCCGCCTGTACGAAGAAGAGCGCGCCTATCAAAACGGCCTGGGCCAGAACAACTCCGCGGCAAGCCGTGCCGCCAGCGCCCCGCGCGCCGGCCAGCAGCAGTTTGCTGCCCCGCAGCAGCAGCGCCCCGCCGCCATGCCCCAGCAGCAGCCGACGCCTC
>CALHDP010000002.1 GCA_938023085.1 uncultured Collinsella sp. | reverse complement strand
GGTCACCAAGCACAACCTCAAGTACCGCCGCTACTACCACCAGTTCGACTACTAAGAGCTGGCCGCAGGGCCGATATCTTGGCTGGTTGATATCTCGACCCTACACAAGGGCGTCCGCATTCGCGCGGGCGCCCTTTTTGCGTTGCCGTCGGCGCAGGGTGTCCTCGGCGGAAATCTCATCCCGGAATTTCGGCTCAGAGTGGGATGCGGTTTCCGGATGCGTCCCATTCTGAAGCCCCGAAACGGGACGCGCTTTCCGCTTGGGGTCCGATCCGGAAAGCTCATCCCGTTCCGAGCATCAAATCCGGGACATGCTTTCCGCGCTCCGCCCCTTGCAGAAAGCGCGTCTCCTTCCAAACACAAATCTTGCGGTACAGCTTCTGCAAAGACGCGAAGTGGCCGCTGACAGCAAAGAGGGGCTGCCGAGACAATGCCCGACGGCCCCTCCCCTCATAACTTGCTATCGATGCCAATCGCCACAAGGGCGCGGCTGCCTACTTGCTGATCGCGCCCGTCATATAGATAAACTGCACGCGATTTATATGTCCGCCCTGCTCGCCGTTGACAAAGTCCGTCGGCGTAAAGCCGGGGTTGAGCATTTCCTCGATCTTGTCCTTAACGGTGTCGATGACCTGAGTATCGAGATTGCTCGTTCGGTCGGTAAGCTCCTGCATGCCGTTGCCGAGCTCGGATGCGCCGCTGGCAAGCGTACCTGCACCCGAGGAGAGAAGATTAATGCCGCTAGCAAGGCTAGCAGCACCTGTCTTGAGCTGCGCCGCACCGTTGTTGAGCTGCGAAACGCCGTTGGCAAGCGCGGGCGTGGCACCGTTGAGCTGCTGTGCGCCCGCAGCAAGCTGGTCGGTGCCCGCGGCAAGAGCCGCGGCGCCATCGCTCAGCTGACCCGCGCCCGTTGCTGCAGAGCCAACACCGGCGACAAGACCGGGGTTCACGGCCGTGGGGTTTGCCGGGTTGATCGCGCTGTTCATATAGGCGATGGCTCCGGCCAGGCTCAGCTGTTGGCCATCCTGGACAGTGGTGTAGCCCTGAATGGCGCTATCGAGCGCGGTGACGGCACCCTGGGCGCCGCCCTGGGCGCCGGCCGCCTGGGCCAAAGTCGTAACCTGATCGGTAAGCGTGCCAAACATGGACTCGGCACCCTTAAGGCCCTGCGACACCTGCGTGTTAAGACCCTGCGCGCCCGCAACGGCATTGGATGCGGAATCGAGAAGCGCGGTAAGACCCGTCGCATCGGCGCTCGATGCCGCCGTGGCGGCGGCACCCGCGCTGGTAGCAGCACTGCCGGCACTTGCGGTGGCGGCATCCAGCTGTGCCGTAGCCTCGCTTAGCTTGGCTGCCGCAGCCTTGGCGGAGTCGAGATCGGCCGCGTTATCCAGCGCGTCCTGAGCATCGGCGACCGCCGCCTTGGCAGCGGCAATAGATGCAACGGTGCTCTCGGCGCCAGCCTTTGCGCTCTCGGCGTTAGCCTTTGCCGCATCGTTGCCCATGGCGCTCGCGGCCTGCTTTGCCCCGCCGAGCGCCTGCTGTGCACCGGCAAGGTACTGCCCCTCGCCGCTGAGCGCCGCCGTAAGACCCTGCGGCCCGTACAGCGCGCTGTAGGCGTTGCCCGACGTAGCGGTCACGGCGTCCTGGGCCGCCTTGGCCGCAGCCTGCGCCTTGGCAAGGTTTGCCTCCTGAGCCTGCTTGCCCAGCGTCAGCGCGTCGACGTACGTATCGGACCCAGCGGCAATTCCACTTATGCCGCCCGAGATCTGCTGTGCGCTCCCCTGCAGCTTGGAAAGGCCCGCCGAAAGATCGGACGCACCGCCCTTAAGCTGCACGGCACCGGCATTAACCCCCTCGGCACCGGCATTAAGGTTGCTCACGCCTTCGACCAGCGTGGGGACCTGCGCGTTGAGCTGACTCGTACCCGCCGCGAGCGCAGCGGCGCCACTGGACAGCGTGCCGGCACCGGTATTGGCCGTGGCAAGCGAGGCCGCGAGCGTCTTGACACCGTCGGCAACCTGGCCAGCACCGCTATTGGCCGTAGCAATACCGTTGGAGAGCTCCACGAGCTGGCTCGTATCCATGCTGCTCGAGTCCACATCGATGGCAAGATTCAGCGGCACGCCGACAATCTGCCAGCCATCAAACTCAAAATCCTCAACATCGGTCGTAATGGTGTAGTCTCCGGTGCTGCCGGGAATCACCATGTAGGTAAGCTGCGTGTTGGAGCCGTTGGCAGCAACCGTGGCGCCCTCAGCCTCAATATCGTGTGCCTCGGCATCCTTAAGCTGACCGGTAATCTGAACCAGGTAGTTATCGGCATAATCGCCACCGGTATAGTCGTCATTCTTTTCGACCTTGAGCTTCATGGTGAGCTTGCCGCTCTTGCCCGCCAAATCCTTGGCGTCGATATCGCGGCCATCGAGCTGGTATGCTACGGTGACGTTCCACGGCATCTGAGTGTTCTTGTCCAGATCGCCCTGGTAGACAAAGTCCTGCACTCCCTGGCCCGTAACGGCAACCGACCCGCTGTCGTCCGTTAGTTTTTGAGTCGTCGATAGGTTGGTCACTTTGTTATAGGTGCCGGCATCGTCGATCTTGACGCCCTTATTGGCCTCGAAGCTATTGACCACGTAAACACCCGTGCGATTGCCGTCGGCATCGGTTTTGACGTATACGACCTGGTTTTTCTTATATCCCGGCGTGCTGTTATCGGAGTCCGTCGCCATCTGTTCACTCGTAGCCGAGGCAGCGCTCGTCGACCCTACGCCGTCGGCGAACACAACGGCACCGGGAACGGTAAGGGCCACGGTC
>CALHDP010000001.1 GCA_938023085.1 uncultured Collinsella sp. | reverse complement strand
GCCATCTGCGGTGCCGACATCGAGCCCGAGTTTATCGAGCGTTCGCTCACCCGCCTGGGCTGCACCGTCGAGCGCGACGGCGATGACTTCATGGTCACCCCGCCGAGCTTCCGTCCCGACCTGCCGCGCGAGATCGACCTGATCGAGGAGGTCCTGCGCCTGTGGGGCATGGGCCGTGTGACGGCGACCATCCCGGCTGCCAAGAACCACATCGGCGGCCTGACCCGCGAGCAGAAGCTCACCCGCAAGGTCGGCGAGATCCTGCGCGCCTGCGGCCTCAACGAGACCACGACTTTCGGCTTTGCCGCCCCGGGCGACCTGGAGAAGATCGGTATGTCCACCGAGGGTCGCGGTTGCCCCGTGGTGCTCATGAACCCGCTGGTAGCCGAGCAGACCGAGATGCGTCGTTCGCTGTTGCCGGGCCTGCTGCAGTCCGTGGCCTATAACGAGGCCCACGGCACGCCCAACGTGCACCTGTACGAGGTCGGCAGCCTGTTCCACGGTCGCGAGAACGCCAGCCTGCCCAAGGAGACCAAGTCCGTGGCGGGCGTGCTCTCGGGCCAGTGGAGCGAGCAGTCCTGGAACATGAAGTACCGCAAGCTGCGTTTCTTCTTTGGCAAGGGCATTGTCGAGGAGCTGCTCGCCCAGCTGCGCATCGAGAAGGTTCGCTTCCGTCCCGTCGAGGGCGAGGGCTACGCTTTCTTGCAGCCGGGTCGTGCGGCCGAGGTTCTGTCCGGCGGCACCGTACTGGGCTGGGTCGGCGAGATTCACCCCGAGGCGCGCGAGGCGATGGGCATCGATGAGGTCGTCGTTGCCTTTGAGCTCGATCTGGACAAGCTGATCAAGGGCGCCCGCAATCAGGAGAACTACCGCGAGTTCTCGCAGTACCCGGCTGTTGAGCACGACCTTGCTATCGTGGTCGACAATGCTGTGACCTGCGAGGATCTTGAGCGCCGCATTACCAGCGCCGGCGGCAAGCTGCTCGAGGGCGTGCGCCTGTTCGACGTCTACCGCGATCCCATCCGCATCGGAGCGGGCAAGAAGTCCATGGCCTTTGCGCTTACGTATCGCTCCGACGACCACACGCTCACCAGCGAAGAGGTCGAGAAGGCGCACCAGAAGATCGTCACCAAGGTATGCAAGGGCGTAAACGGCGAGGTCCGCGGATAGGGCTTGCGCTGGGGTATGGGTCAGCGGTGGTTGCCGCCGAGTCTTACGTGACCGCTATGCTCGATATAAGGCACCGTTGAGCCTTCATATATGACACGCGCATTACATAACGGCGTGCTGCTTTGTCGGCAGTGCGCCGTTTTGCTATGATAGCCCGCGGCGTGTTACGAATCTGGCAATACGTAACACTGACAAGGTGATTTAAGCGGCGTTGCAATTCTGTGCGCCGATAACCGGGAGGCGCCCATGCACATTCCAGACAACTACCTGTCCCCGCAGACCGATGCCGTCATGGCGGTGGCGATGGTGCCCGTTTGGGTCCATTGCATCAAAAAGGTGCGCGCCACGCTCGATCGCGAGCACATGGCGTTCCTGGGTATTTGCGCCGCGTTCTCCTTTTTGCTCATGATGTTTAATGTGCCGCTGCCCGGCGGCACCACTGGTCACGCCGTTGGCGGCGCGCTCATCGCGCTGCTGCTGGGCCCCGAGGCCGCGGCTATCGCTGTCTCGGTCGCGCTGGCGCTGCAGGCGCTGCTGTTTGGCGACGGCGGTGTTCTGTCGTTTGGCGCCAACTGCTTTAACATGGCCTTTGTGTTGCCGTTTGTCGCTGCTATCGTGTTCCGTGCGCTCAACAGCCGTCTGCACGACAAGAGCTGGGGCACCTCGATTTCTGCCGTCGTGAGCGGTTGGGTCGGCCTGTGCCTGGCGGCCCTGTGCGCGGCAATCGAGTTTGGTATTCAGCCGATGCTCTTTACCAACGCTTCGGGCGCGCCGCTGTACTGCCCCTTCCCGCTGTCCGTGGCTATTCCGGCCATGTTGATTCCGCATATGCTGGTTGCCGGCGTGATCGAGGGCGTGGCGACGGCCGCCATCTACGGCTTCATCAAGAAGACGGCGCCGAGCGTTATCGTCGGGCCCGAGGCCGTCGATGGCCAGCTTGCTGCCGAGGGCGCTGCTGCCAAGAAGACCTCGCTGGTCCCCACGCTCATCTTGGTTGCCGTGCTTGTCGTGGCTACGCCGCTCGGCTTGCTTGCCACAGGTGACGCATGGGGCGAGTGGGACGCCGAGGGCGCCGCGACCGCCGTTCAGGAGGCTGGTGACGACAGTCTGCAGGCTTCGGTCGGCCTTGATACCCCGACCTTTGCCGACGCTCTGCCTACGGGTGATTACCTGCAGGCCTATTCCGAGGAGCAGGGTCTTGGCTTTGCCGGTCAGGCTGCCATGTATATCCTGTCCGGCGTGATTGGCGTGGCGGTGCTCACCATCGCATTCCGTCTGATTTCGCTGACGGTCAAGGAAAGCGGTGCTCATGGCAATGGCCGAGCTGCCTAGCTGGCTTGCGGTCGAGCAGCGTTACGAGCCCGCTGGGGCTCGGCATCGTGTGATGCAAAAGAACGTCCTGCACCTGGCGAGCCTGCTTGAGCGGGTTCGCCTGGGTGGGGGCGCGCACGAGGGCGGGTCGATGGTCGACCGCGCCCTTTCTTGCGTTTCGGCTCCGGTGCGCCTGGTGGGGATGTTCGTCTGCGTCCTGTGCGTGTGTCTGACGCAGAGCCCGCTGTACCTCATGTTGATGGCGGCTATCGCGCTGGTGCTCGTTGCCGTGCGCCCCGTACGCGGGCTGCGGGCAACCTTTGTGCCGGCGCTTGGCGCTGCGGGGCTCGCGGTGGTTCTGGCGCTGCCCGCCTTGCTGCTGGACGCTTCTGCCGCGGGCGCCATGCTCAAGATTGCGCTCAAGACCTTCATTAATGTGTCGCTAGTGCTGGGCGTTTCGTGGACCCTCACGTGGAGCCGCATGTCGGCGTCGCTCAAGATGCTGCATCTACCCGACGAAGTTATCTTTACGTTTGATATGGCGCTCAAGCACATCGAGGTGCTGGGTCGTACGGCGCACAATCTGTGCGAATCGGTCATGCTGCGCAGCGTTGGCCGTGCGCCTGAGGGATTTTCGCGTACCGATTCGATCGCGGGTATCATGGGCATGACCTTTATTAAGGCGATGGAATGCAGCCGCGCGATGGACGAGGCCATGCTCTGCCGTGGCTTTGCCGGCGCGTATCCGGCTCCCGCGCGGAGCGGCTTTGGCTGGTGCGATGCCGTTTACGCGGCCGTTGTGGTTCTGCTCGCTGTGTTGTACGCGGTGCTGTAGCGCGGGCGGTCGATCCGTTGATGTGAATAGGGAAGGGCGACGTTTTGGCAAACGATACGAATGACGCGATGGGCGCGAGCGGTGCTGCTGGCGCCGAGACAACGCCGCTCATCGAGTTTCGCGACGTGGTGTTTTCCTATGCGGGCCATACGGTGGTCGATGGCGTTTCGCTGCAGGTGGACCGTGGGGAGCTCGTTGCCCTGCTAGGTCCCAACGGCTGCGGTAAGACGACGATCATGCGCCTTATCAACGGCCTTGAACTTGTGGACGCGGGCACGTATCTGTTTGACGGGCATGCGGTCGATGCGGCATATCTCAAGGATTCCGCGGTTGCCCAGCGGTTCCATCAGCGCGTGGGCTTTGTGTTCCAGAATGCCGATGCGCAACTCTTTTGTGCCACGGTCGGCGAGGAAGTCGCGTTTGGCCCGGCTCAAATGGGGCTGCCGGCAGACGAGCTCGAGCGCCGCGTCCGCGATGCCATGGAGCTGTTCCAGGTTGCCGATCTGGTCGATGCCTCGCCTTATCAGCTTTCGGGCGGGCAAAAGAAGCGTGTTGCGCTGGCTGCCGTCGTGTCGATGAACCCCGATATCCTGGTGCTCGACGAGCCTACCAATGGACTTGACGAGGACTCTTGCGACATCGTGGTCAACTTCCTGCTGGCCTATGTTGCTGCCGGTAAGACGGTCTTGATGAGCACGCATCACCAGGATTTGGTGCGACGCCTGGGTGCCCGTGCAATCTATATCGATCGATATCACCATGTGGTCGAGGCACCTTCGCCGTCGTATGGAACCGAAAGCGGTACTACGGACTAGTTGCTGCGTAGAGCGTGCGTAGCCGCCCGCGCGGCTTTGCCGTGATGGTATAGTTATCCAGGTTTTTATGGGGGTGGCTATGCCAAGCTGGAACATTCATATCGCTCAGACGGAGCGTTTGCTGGAGCGCACCGGTGCGCTTGCCAATAGCGTGCGCGACCGCAATGCCTTTTTGTTTGGCTGCGTGGTTCCGGATATCTTCGTGGGCTATATGGTCCCTGGCATCGCCGATCCCATCCCGTACCGCATTACGCACTTTGCCAAGCCTGAGCCCATCCCTAAGCCTCGTGAGCATGAGTTCTGGGATACCTATGTGGCACCGTTGCTTAAAAGTTCGCCCATCGGTGCGCCGGCCGCGGCGACCTCGATTATCGAGGAACGCGAGCGGCTGAACCGCGTGCACTATCCCCAGCGCTACAAGGATGCCGAGCCGGTTGCCGGTCCCGGCGCCTGTGAGTTCTCGCTTGCGTCCGAAGATGTGGCACAGTCGTTGCTCGATTTGACACTTGGTGTCTGGTCGCATCTGGTGGCCGATACCGTATGGAATACGCGTGTGAATCAGTACCTGGAGGCGCACGGCGGCAAGCCGTGCGAGGAGTTCCGCATTAAAAAGCAGGGCGATTTTGACTGGTTTGGCAAGACGCTGGGCATCGTTTCCATCCCGCGTGCGACCGATCGCCTGTATACCGCTGCGACGCGTTTTGGGCAGTATCCCATCCATAAGGAGTATGTGCTCAAGACCATCGGCGTCATGCACGAGATTGTACGCGAAAACCCCGGTGAGCCCGACCATCCGCCATACCGCCTGCTAACCGAGGAGTTTTTCGATGCAACGTTTACCGAGGTCATCGAGCTGACCGAGGCGGGATTTGCGACTCGCGTTGCTGCTTCTGGCGTTCCCGCAGTCCCCCTGATTGCTAGCTGCTAGCCGGCCGGCTTAACGGTGAACAGTTCATCCCAATTGACCAACAGCTCCCGTCGCAGGGCGTCTTCGGTGGTACGCTCGGCATCGGAAAGGTTCGCGACTGATCACAAATCGATGAAGCGGCATATGAAGTAGGTCCTAAAAAAGGGCCCGGAAGGCAAAGCCTTCCGGGCCCTTTGCAATGCAAGTGTGCTTGCAAGTGCGATTTAGCGCACCTGAGCGACGTAAGCGACGTTGGTCGAGGAGACCTTGTCCTCGAGCTGGACGCTCATGCGGGGATCGCCGGCGGTGGCGACGGTCAGATCGCCGGCCTCGACGTAGCCGAGCTCCTTAGCGGTCTCGATCGCCTTGACGATCGTGCCGTTGACGGTGCCCTGGGTAATCTCGGCCTGGTGCGGGATAACGCCCCAGTACATAATCATCTGCTGGACGGCCCACTCGTGGCGGGAGAACGCGCAGATCGGCATGTTGGGACGGAAGTGCGAGATCAGGCGAGCGGTACGACCGGTGGTCGTCGGCACGGTGATGCACTTGGCGCCAACGGTGGTAGCCATGTTCACAGCGGACATACCCACAACGTTGTTGACGACGCGGGTGCCGTGAGCATCGGCCGGAACCTCGAGCGGAGCGTGAGCCGGGAGGTACTTCTCGGTCTCGAGAGCAATGCTGGCCTGCATCTTGACGGCTTCAACCGGGTACTTACCGGCAGCGGACTCGCCGGACAGCATGACGGCGTCGGTGCCGTCGTAAATGGCGTTAGCAACGTCGGCAACCTCGGCGCGCGTCGGGCGCGGGTTCTGCTGCATGGAGTCGAGCATCTGCGTAGCGGTGATAACGGGCTTGTAGGCCGCGTTGCACTTGGCGATGATCTCCTTCTGGATGTGCGGAACGAGCTCGGGCTTGATCTCGATGCCCAGGTCGCCACGGGCGACCATGATGCCGTCGGAAGCCTCGAGGATCTCGTCGAAGTTCTCGACGCCCAGGGCGCACTCGATCTTCGGGAAGATCGTCACGTGCTCGCCACCGTTCTCGCGGCAAAGCTCGCGGATGCCGCGGACGGACTCGCCGTCACGGATGAAGGAAGCGGCAATGTAGTCGATGTTCTCGGTCAGGCCAAAGAGGATGTCCTGACGATCGCGCTCGGTGATGGCGGGCAGCGAGATATTGACGTTGGGCATGTTGACGCCCTTGCGCTCGCCGATCAGGCCGTCGTTCTTGACGACGCAGGTCATGTCCTGGCCGTCGACGGACTCGACCTCGAGGGCGACCAGGCCGTCATCGATCAGGATGAGGGAGCCCTTCTCGACCTCGGAGGGCAGAGCCAGGTAGTCGAGGGAGATGTGCTCAGAGGTGCCGTGGAAATCCTCGGACGTGGGCTGAGCGGTGACGACGATCTTATCGCCGGTCTTGACGGCAACCTTCTTGCCGTCGACCAGAAGGCCGGTGCGGACCTCGGGGCCCTTGGTGTCGAGCAGGATGCCGACGGGCAGACCGAGCTCCTTGGAAATACGACGGACGCGCTCGATGCGACCGTGGTGCTCGTCGTAGGATCCGTGCGAGAAGTTAAAACGGGCGACGTTCATGCCCGCCTTGATCATCTCGCGGATGGTCTCGTCGCTATCGCAGGCGGGACCCATGGTGCATACAATCTTGGTGCGCTTGTACATTCAGACCTCCATCTGACATCGTCTTGCGCTGATAGATAAACCATAAGAAATAAAACTGAGATGATTATAACGAAATGCCGACCGAATACCCCAAAAAATCGACCGTATGCCGAATTAGAAGTTCATTTTTTGCGAAAAAACGGTATATGAAAAATCTTTACCAACCGTTCTAACCGCTGCTATCTGGGCGATATTTTAGTTTGGCGGCGCACCGAAGAAAAAACGTTTTATCAATGTTGAGCATCATACGGTCTGCATCGTTGTTTATGGACCATATTTCCAAATGGATTGTTTTGGCTAGACGCGTTGCTTTGGGGTACCATAGCTCCACTATCAACTGCCGCTCAGCACGGCAGCCTTGATGAGCCCTTGCCCTTCTCCTGGGAATTATGATCGGGCATCAATCTGCTGAGTGGCCCGAATCCCAGGAGGGGACTCTATATGCAAAAGGAATACCTGTCCGCCGCGGCGGAGGTGCTCAGCGACCAGGGCGTCGATGAGAACCTCGGCCTGAGCAACGACGAGGCGTCGTCGCGCCTCGCCAAGACAGGCCCTAACAAGCTCGAGGAAGCCGAGAAGACACCGTTGTGGAAGCGCTTCTTTGAGCAGATGGCCGACCCCATGGTCATCATGCTGATCGTTGCCGCCGTCATCAGTGCGCTCACGGGCATGGTCAAGGGCGAGGCGGACTTTGCCGATGTCGCCATCATCATGTTCGTCGTTATCGTCAACTCGGTGCTGGGCGTGGTCCAAGAGGCTAAAAGCGAGGAGGCTCTCGAGGCCCTGCAGGAGATGAGCGCGGCGCAGTCCAAGGTGCTGCGCGACGGCAAGCTCGTGCACCTGCCGAGCGCCGAGCTCGTGCCCGGCGATGTGATCATGCTCGAGGCGGGCGACTCCGTCCCGGCCGACTGCCGCGTGCTCGAGAGCGCCACGATGAAGATCGAGGAGGCTGCACTCACCGGCGAGTCCGTGCCTGTCGAGAAGCATGCCAACGTGATCGAGCTCGCCACCGGCACCGATGACGTGCCGCTCGGCGACCGCAAGAACATGTGCTACATGGGTTCCACCGTGGTATACGGCCGCGGCCGCGCCGTCGTGGTCGGCACCGGCATGAACACCGAGATGGGTAAGATCGCCGGCGCCCTGGCCGAGGCCAAGGAAGAGCTCACGCCGCTGCAGGTGAAGCTTGCCGAGCTCAGCCGCATCCTCACCATCATGGTTATCGTCATCTGCGTCGTTATCTTTGGCGTCGATATCATCCGCCACGGCGTGGGCAACGTTCTTACCGACCCGACCGCCCTGCTCGATACCTTTATGGTCGCCGTCTCGCTCGCCGTCGCTGCCATCCCCGAGGGCCTGGTCGCCGTCGTGACCATCGTGCTGTCGCTTGGCGTGACCAAGATGGCCAAGCGCCAGGCAATCATCCGCAAGCTTTCCGCCGTCGAGACCCTTGGCTGCACACAGACCATCTGCTCCGACAAGACCGGTACCCTCACCCAGAACAAGATGACCGTCGTCAAGCACGAGCTCGCTGCGCCTAAGGAGAAGTTCCTGGCCGGCATGGCGCTGTGCTCCGACGCCCAGTGGGACGAGGAGCTGGGCGAGGCTGTGGGTGAGCCGACCGAGTGTGCGCTCGTCAACGATGCCGGCAAGGCGGGGCTCACTGGCCTGACTGCCGAGCATCCGCGCGTGGGCGAGGCCCCGTTTGACTCGGGCCGCAAGATGATGTCCGTGGTCGTCGAGACCCTGGACGGCGAGTACGAGCAGTACACCAAGGGCGCGCCCGACGTGGTGATCGGCCTGTGTACCCATATCTACGAGGGCGACAAGGTCGTCCCCCTGACCGAGGAGCGTCGTGCCGAGCTCGTGGCCGCCAACAAGGCCATGGCCGACGAGGCCCTGCGCGTGCTGGCGCTGGCGAGCCGCACCTACACCGAGGTCCCGGCCGACTGCAGCCCCGCCGCGCTCGAGCATGACCTGGTCTTCTGCGGCCTGTCCGGCATGATTGACCCGGTCCGCCCCGAGGTCGCCGACGCCATCCGCGAGGCGCACGACGCCGGTATCCGCACCGTCATGATTACGGGCGACCACATCGACACCGCCGTGGCCATCGCCAAGCAGCTGGGCATCGTCACCGATCGCAGCCAGGCCATCACCGGTGCCGACCTCGATCGCATGAGCGACGAGGAGCTCGACGCGCACATCGAGGACTACGGCGTGTACGCCCGCGTCCAGCCCGAGCATAAGACACGCATCGTCGAGGCTTGGAAGTCGCGCGACCAGATCGTGGCCATGACGGGCGACGGCGTCAACGACGCCCCGTCCATCAAGCGCGCCGACATCGGCGTGGGCATGGGCATCACCGGTACCGATGTCACCAAGAACGTTGCCGACATGGTGCTTGCCGACGACAACTTCGCCACCATCATCGGTGCTTGCGAAGAGGGTCGCCGCATCTACGACAACATCCGCAAGGTCATCCAGTTCCTGCTTTCGGCCAACCTTGCCGAGGTATTCTCGGTGTTTATCGCCACGCTCATCGGCTTTACCATCTTCCAGCCGGTGCAGCTGCTGTGGGTGAACCTGGTCACCGACTGCTTCCCCGCGCTCGCGCTGGGCATGGAGGATGCCGAGGGCGACATCATGAAGCGCAAGCCGCGCAACGCCAAGGACGGTGTCTTTGCCGGACATATGGGTCTGGACTGCGTGGTCCAGGGCCTGATCATCACCGTGCTGGTGCTGGCGAGCTTCTTTGTGGGCGTGTACTTTGACATGGGCTACATCCACATCGCCGATATGATCGCCGGCAATGCCGACGAGGAAGGCGTGATGATGGCGTTCATCACGCTCAACATGGTCGAGATCTTCCACTGCTTCAATATGCGCAGCCGTCGTGCGTCGCTGTTCACCATGAAGAAGCAGAACAAGTGGCTGTGGGCTTCTGCCGCGCTGGCACTGGTGCTGACGGTGATCGTGACCGTGCAGCCGACGCTTGCCGAGATGTTCTTTGGCCCTGTGACGCTTGAGCTCAAGGGCGTTCTTGCCGCGCTGGGTCTGGCCTTCCTGATCATCCCGTTGATGGAGATCTACAAGGCGATCATGCGCGCTGTGGAGAAAGAGTAACGTACCTGTCCGGGCCCGCCCCACGCCCTTTCTCCCTCACTGGTCCTCGCGCTTCGCGCTGCGGGATCGTTCGGGAGAAAGGGCTTCCGGGGCGGGCCCTGCGGTATCCTTGTTGGCTTTTCTCCCGTGCGGATGATAAAGGGCTGAGGGAAAGTATGTGAGCCGGTCGAGCGTTTGCTCGACCGGCTCTTTTTTGTGGGTAAAATACCTGCTCAGTTGTGATTTATGGTGCTGGGAGGCGCTTGTGGGCAAGGCTAAGGCTAAGGCGAAGAAAAAGACGACGGGGGCGCGGGCTAAGCGTGATCGTCGTCGGAAGCTCGCGACCGAGGCTCCCGTATCTGCCGAGGAGCTGCTGGCAAGCGTGCCGGGGCTTGACGCGCTGCAGGACGTTCCGGCGTTTGATGACCTGCCAGTCGATGAAACCCAGCAGACTGCCTTTGATGATTTCTGCGCACATGCTGAGGAGCCCGAGCAGATGCAGCTTGGCGCCGTGGTGCGCTTAGATCGCGGGTTTCCGCTGGTGGTGACGGCCGACGATACCTTTCGTGCCGAGCATGCCGTGGGGTTTGCCAAGTCGCGCGGCGAGGACGAGGTGCTGCTGCCCGCCGTGGGCGACCGTGTGGCGGTGCGCCGCGCTCCCGGGCACGATATGGGCGTGATTGAGTGCGTTCTGCCGCGCCGTACGAGCTTTGAGCGTTGGCGCGGCCGTGCCCGCGGAGAGCGTCAGGTGCTCTGCTCCAACGTTGATAGCGTGCTAATCGTGCAGGCGCTCGGTGCCGGTGAGGTGCTG